>DATCOD010000094.1:0-16942 GCA_036564905.1 Candidatus Limnocylindria bacterium | reverse complement strand
CGTCGCGTGCGCATGGGGCCGCTCGGCCTCGGCGCCCTGCCGGTCGGAAAGTCGCGGGAGCTGACCACCCGCGAGGTCGCGTCACTCCGTCTGAGCGGGGCTCGGCCGGGGCGGGCGCAGCCCGGCCCGGCCGCACGAAGGGACGAGACCTCGCGCTTCGTCAGCTCGCGCCACTTGCCGATCGGCACCGCACCCAAGGCGAGCGGCCCCATGCGCACGCGACGGAGCCTGGTGACCCGCAGGCCGACCGCCGCGCACATCCGTCGGACTTGCCGCTTCCAGCCGGTGCGCAGTACGAGCCGCAGCCGTCCCGGCGCGGCGAGGCGCAGACCGTAGAGCCTGCCGGTTCCCTCCTCGAGCTGCACGCCACGTTGGAGCGCCGACAGCTGCTCCGAGGTCGGCTCGGGCTCGACGTCGACCTCGTATTCGCGCTCGTGGCCGAACCGCGGATGCAGCACACGCTCGGCCCACGCGCCGTCGTTCGTCAGGAGGATCAGCCCTTCGGAGTCGGCGTCGAGGCGGCCGACCGGGTAGAGCCGTTCACGTGCGCCGACCAGTGAGACGACGGTGGGCCGTCCCCGCTCGTCGCGAGCGGTGGACACGATGCCGGCGGGCTTGTTCAGGAGCACGTAGCGGTGCGCGACCGCGGTCATCGCTCGCGCGCCATCGACCTCGAGCGGCGCGTCCGGCGCGATCTTTTCGCCGATCTTGACGCGCTTGCCGCGGCTCGTGACGCGGCCAGCGGCGATGAGCGCCTCGGCGTGGCGGCGCGATGCGACGCCGCGTTCGGACAGCAGCTTTTGCGCGCGAGCGGGCGTGGCCTTCATACCTTTGATGGGGGCTCGGCCGAGGCCGGAAAAGCCGGGCTCGGCCGCACGACAAGTTGCAGCGAGTCGTCGTCATTACGGACGCCGTCGGGAGACAGGACGGTCGGGAGCGCGTCGAGCGACGTCAGCCCGAAGCATTCGAGGAACTCCCAGGTCGTGCCGTACTCGAACGGGCTGCCCGGCGCCTCGCGCCGGCCGAGCTCTTCGATGAGACGTCGCGACATGAGCGTGTAGATGGTCTGGTCGCAGTTGACGCCGCGGATCGATTCCACCTCGGCGCGCGTCACCGGTTGGCGGTACGCGACGACCGCGAGCGTTTCGAGTGCCGCCGACGAGAGCCGCAGCCGGTCAGCGCCGAGATAGGTCGCGACGTACGGGGCCATCTCGGGGGCGGTCGCGATCTGCCAATCGTCGCCCTCGTGCTGGAGGCGAAGCCCGGTGCCGCGGTACCACTCCTCGAGCTCGGCGAGCGCCTCGGCCACGGCCTTGCCGCCGGCCCCGATCGTCTTCGCGAGCTCCGCGCGGCTGACCGGCTTCTCGGCGACGAACAGGACCGCCTCCACGGCGGCTGCGGTGGCGGAGCGCGTCATTCGGGAAGGCCCTCCATGCGCAGACCCTTTCGCTCGACACGGATCTCGCCGAACAGCTCGTCCTGCGTGATGTCGATGACGAGCCGGCGATACAGGTCGAGCAGGGCGATGAACGTCACGATCGCATAGCCGAGCGTCGGCCGATCACCGAGCAGCGTAGCGAACGTGACCGCAGGCTGTTCGGCCATGAGGGCCTCGATCTCAGCGGTCCGCTGCTCCACCGAATAGCGCTCGCCCGGGACGTCGACCGCCTCTTCCGTCCGGCGCGTGAGCGCGAGCACCCGCAGCCACGCGGCGGCGAGCGCATCGGGGTTGCCACCCTTTGGCGGCAGATCCACCGTTCCTCCTTCGCGGTGGAACGTTCGCTCGCCGCTGCGCAGTCGATCGCCGAGCGCTTCGGCGCGATCCTTCGTCGTCGCGTATTCGATCAGGCGCAGGCGCAGCTCCTCCTCGGTGTCGGTCTCGTCCTCGTCCGACGCGGGGGTCAACGATGGGAGCAGGCTCCGCGCCTTGAGGAGCACGAGCCGCGAGGCGATGTACAGGAATGCGGAGACCTCGTCGGCGGGCAGCGCCGCCATCGCACGGACGCGCACGAGGTAGTCGTCCGCGAGCTCCCCGAGCCGCACCGTGAAGATGTCGAGCTGCTTGTCCTCGACGAGCTCGAGCAGCAGGTCGAGCGGCCCCTCGAACCCCGCGACGGTCACGTCGGGCGGGCGCGGGCCCACCGGCATCATGGCAGTGCCTCGTGATCTGCGCGCGCGAGCAGCCGCGCGTCGTCGCTGCGCGGGGGAGCGTGATGGCCCGCGATCAGGAGCACCACGCGGTCGGATGCCCCACGGCGCCGCGCTTCTTCGGCGCCGAGGCGCGCGTGGTCGAGGTATCGGGCGAACGTCGAGTCGCCGCCCGCGAGCTCTCGCCGCACGCCCGGAGCGAGGCGCGCGAGCAGCACGGCCGCGATCCGGTGCCACAGCCGGGTGGCCGCCGGTTTCGCGATGTCGTGCAGCAGTCCCGCCGTCACGAGCTCTTCGTCGGCACCGAGCGCGCGCAGGATCTCGGCGGTCCGCTCCGCGTGCCGTGCGTCGGCTCGCGGGCCGGCCGCGACCACGCGGAGCGTCTGCCGCGCACGGTCGAGCATCAAAAGAGCCGCGTGCCGACCAGCAGGTTCGCCAGCGCCTGTGCGGGACCGAAGACAACCTGGAGGAGCAATTGACCCCCGAAGAACAACAGCGCGAGAAGCAACATCGGACCGTATTGCGCATAGGTCCGCCATGAATACTGCTGACGCGGCGGAAGCAATCCATACACGACATTCGAGCCGTCCAGCGGGGGGATCGGGATCAGGTTGAAGACCCCGAGGATGCAGTTGTAGATCACCATCGAGTCCAGGATGACTTCGTAGGTCGTGCCGAGCGTGCCAGCCACGCTGAAACGCAACGGGATCGCGCAGAGTGCTGCGATCGCGAAGTTGGCACATGGACCAGCGATCGCGACCAGGCTGACCGCAGCGGCACCCCGGAGCCGAGATTCGTTGAACGGGACGGGCTTTCCGTAGCCAAAACCAACGAGGACGAGGAGCAGCGAGCCGAAGAAGTCAAAGTGAGCGGCCGGATTGAGGCTGAGCCGACCCATCAGCCGACCGGTGTCGTCACCGAGACGATGCGCTGCATACGCATGCATGAATTCGTGCACGGTGACACCGACGAGGATCGCAAGGGCGAAGGCAATGAAGTTCGTCCACGCTTCGCCGGATGTCGGGTTCTGCAGGACTCCCTGGATCGGCGAATGGAGGCGGCCCTGGACGGCATACAGGACCAACAGAACGATCCCGATGAGCATCATTGGGTTTCGGCTGCCGGGTCCCCGGTAGCCGCGGGCGATCACACGGTCGAGTCTATCGGCGCGCTCTCACGATGTGACGTGCCCGAGCACGAGCTTGCGCGGAATGACCGGCCGCGCGCTCCACGCGAACGCGTCGCGGACCTCCTCGATCGCGATCCGGTCCGCGGGCCGACCGGCGTGGTGCACCTCGGCGAAGGTCGCGCCACGCTCGACCCGTGTGCCGATCTTCGCGTGCAGCACGATGCCGGTCCGGTGATCGATCGCCTGGCCCTTCTGCTCGCGGCCCGCGCCGAGCCGCACCGATGCCTGGCCGACCTCATCTGCGGCGATCCGTCGCACGTATGCGGTCCGGGCCGCACGGAGGATCTCCACGTATGGCGCGTGCGGCAACCTGGCGGGATCGTCGACCATCCGAGGGTCCCCGCCCTGGGCCACCACGAGCTCGCGGAATTTCGCCAGGCCGCTGCCGTCGGCGATGGCCCGGTCGATCCGACGCAGCGCGGCGGCCCGATCGCGGGCCTTGCCGCCGAGCAGCAGCATCTGGCCGCCCTCGACGCGCGCGAGCGCCACGAGGTCGGGCGGGCCGTCGCCACGCAACGTCGCGATCGCCTCGGCGACCTCGAGGCTGTTCCCCACCGCGCGCCCGAGCGGCTGATCCATGTCGGTGAGCTCGCAGCGGACCGTGAGGCCCTGCGCCTTCCCGATCGCGACCATGGTCCGGGCCAGCAGCCGCGCCGACGGAAGATCCTTCATGAATGCGCCGCTTCCGACCTTCACGTCGAGGACGACGGCGTTCGCACCGGCCGCGATCTTCTTCGACATGATGCTCGAGGCGATCAGTGGGATCGACGGCACGGTGCCGGTCGAGTCGCGGAGCGCATAGAGCTTGCCGTCGGCCGGCGCGAGCTCCGCGGTCTGCCCGGTGAGGACGATCCCGATGCGCTCGAGCTGAGCGATGAATTCCCCGGCGGACAGGTCGACGCGATACCCCGAGATGGACTCGAGCTTGTCGAGCGTGCCACCCGAGAAGCCGAGCCCGCGCCCGCTCATCTTCGCCACCGGAAGGCCGCACGCCGCGACGATCGGCGCCACCACGAGCGTGGTCTTGTCCCCGACGCCGCCCGTCGAGTGTTTGTCCACCACGCGCCCGAACCGCCGGAGGTCGAGGTGCTCGCCCGTCGCCACCATCGCCGCGGTGAGCTCCGCCGTCTCGCGCATATCCATGCCGCGCCAGACGACGGCCATGCAGAACGCGGCCATCTGGTGATCGGGGATCTCGTCGCTCGTGTACCCCTTCACGAGGAACTCGATCTCAGCGCCGGTGAGCCGCCGGCCCTCGCGTTTCTTCTCGATGAGGTCGACGGTCCGCATCGTCAGAGCTTCGCGACGACGCCCTTGACGAGCGCCCCGAGCCGCGCGCCCGCGCGGTCCGCGACCGCGAGCACCTGCTCCCCGCTGACGTGCTCGATCTGGCCGGGGATCCCGGTGGCCATGTCGGTGACCGTGGCGACCGCCAGGATCCGCATGCCGAGGTGCCGCGCGGCGATGACCTCGGGCACGGTGCTCATCCCGACGGCATCCGCTCCGAAGGCGCGCAGCATCCGCAGCTCCGCGGGAGTCTCGAAGTTCGGTCCGCTGACCCCGACGTAGATCCCCTCGCGCAGATCACCATCGACCGACTTCGCGATGGTCCGCAGCTCCTCGGTGTAGGTCCCGACCATGTCGGGAAAGCGCGGGCCGGACCGCTCGTCATTCGGTCCGCGCAGCGGGTTGGCCGGCATGAAGTTGATGTGGTCCGCAAGGAGCATGAGGTCGCCGGCCTTGAACGCCGGATCGAGCCCGCCACAGGCGTTGGTGAGGATGATCGTGTCGATCCCCCACGCGTGGAACACGCGGATCGGGAACGCGACGGCCCCCATGTCGTACCCCTCGTAGTAATGGAGGCGGCCCTTCATGACCGCGACGTTCTTCGCGGCCAGCGTGCCGACGACGAGCTCTCCCGAGTGCCCTGGCGCGGTGCTCCGCTCCCACCCCGGTATGTCCGCGTACGGGATGCGCGTCGCGCCGGTCACATCGTCGGCAAGCCTGCCCAGTCCGGAGCCGAGCACGATGGCAACGCGCGGCTGGATCGCGGTCTTCGCGCGGATCGCGGCGACGGCCGCCTCCGGATCGAGCGCCATCAGGCCGGCCCCCCTTCTTCCTTGAGGATCTTCTTGCGGAGGAGCGTCAGGAATGGACGCATCGTCGCGGTGCGCGCGAACCGTGCGACCGGCTTGGCCCGGCGGACCTCGATCCGGTCACCGACGTGCAGGTCGTGCTCCTCCTGTCCGTCGAGCGACAGCCGCGCCGGCTCGTCGAGCACCTCGAGCGCGATGGTCTGATCGACGTCGAGCACGACCGCGTTCGGGAATGACAGATGCGGCGCGATCGGGACGATCATGATCGCGCGCGACGATGGGATGATCAACGGCCCGCCGACGGACATGCCATACGCGGTGCTGCCGGTCGCGGTCGCGACGATGAGCCCGTCGGCCCAGTACACGGTGAATGGTGCGCCGTCGATCTTCACATCGATGTGGATCGATCGGACCTCCCGGCCGCGCGCGACGACGACGTCGTTGAGCGCGAGCGCACGCAGGTCCGGGGCACCCGCTCGGCTCACGGTCGCCTCGAGCAGCGTGCGCTCCTCGGTGGTCCACCGTCCGGCCGCGATCTCGGCAAGGAATCCATCCAGCTCCTCGACCGGCCCACCGGCGAGGAAGCCGAGCCGACCGAGGTTGACGCCGAGGATCGGTACCGCGAGCGGGGCGAGCGCGCGCGCTGCGCGGAGCATCGTCCCGTCACCGCCGAAGACGATCGCCACATCAGATCCCGCCACCTCGCGCGCCAGCTCCTTCGAATCGAGCGTCACTTCGACGACCTCGTAGCCCGTGGCCCGTGCCCGCGTCGCGGCGTCGTGGGCCGCATCGAGCGCGACGTTCCAGTCCGGACGGACGGCGAAGGCGGCCTTCACTCCGCGGCCTCCGCGGCGCGTTCGCGGATCCGCCCCGGCGCCAGGCCCGGCTCGCCCTGGCGGCAATGGACGAAGATCTCGTGGTTGCCTTCGCGGCCCGGCAGGCGCGACGGGACGATCCCGACCGTGCCGACACCCGCGGCGGTGAATGCCTCGCACACCGCGATCGTGGCGGCGGCGCGATCCTTCGCGTCGCGCACGATGCCGCCCCGTCCGACCGCCTCGCGCCCGGCCTCGAACTGCGGCTTCACGAGCGCGACGACGTCGCCACCCTCGCGGAGATGGCGGAACGACGGTGGGAGCGCGATGCGGAGCGAGATGAACGACACGTCGGCGACGATGAGGTCGACGCGCTCCGGGAGATCGAAGCCCTCGCGCGCGTTCACGCCCTCGCGCGCGATCACCCGCGGGTCGGTCCGGAGCTTCCAATCGAGCTGCCCTCTGCCGACATCGATCGCATAGACGCGGACCGCGCCGCGCTGGAGCAGGCAGTCGGTGAATCCTCCGGTCGAGGACCCGACGTCCAGGACGACCGCTCCGGTCGGGTCGATGCCGAGCTCGTCGAGAGCGGCATCGAGCTTCTCCCCGCCCCGCGACACGAACCGAGGACCTGCGGCGATCGTGATCGCGACCGCGTCGGAGACCGGAGCGGCGGCGCGGTCGGCGACCTCACCGTCGACGCGCACGGCGCCCGCGAGGATGAGCGCCTGCGCGCGCTCGCGGCTTGGAGCGAGCGAACGTTGGACGAGAAGCTGATCGAGCCGGATGCGCGCGGCCATCACCGTCGAAAGCCTATCCCTAGACTCCACGCGATGCCGAAGCGCTTGCCCCGTTCGCGCACCCTCAAGGGCGACCCGAAGATCGCGTACTACGACTCAGCGGGTGGTGCGCCAGGCGAGCCACCGATCGTGCTCCTCCACGGCGCGACCTTCCGCGCCGAGGACTGGGAGAACATCTTCCCTCGCCTCGCGACGCGCTATCGCGTCATCGCGTACGACGCGCGGGGGCACGGCAAGAGCGGACGCGCGAACAGCTACGCCATCGACGCGCTCGCGGAAGACCTCCTGCGGGTGATCGATGCGGTCGCCGGCGGTCCGGCCATCGTGATCGGCCACTCGCTCGGCGGCGCAACGGCACTGGTCGCCGCCGCAACGCGACCTGATGCGCTGCGGGCGCTCGTCCTCGAGGAGCCGGTCGTCGACAACTGGGATCGCGACTGGCGTGCCCAGTACTACGCGGACGTGCGGGCGACGCTCGACAAGAGCGCCGAGCCGTCGGCGTTCAAGCGCGCGGTCGCGTCATTGCCATTGCCCGCGCGCGGCCCGCGCGGCGAACGGACCGTCGGCGAGGTCCGCGGCTTCTACGCCGCCGAACGCCTCGCGCTCTATTACAAGGACGTGGACCCGGCGTTCGTCGAGCAATTCGGCCACAGCAGACCCGATGGGCACGACCAGGTGGTGAACGCCGTACCGACGATGCCGACGCTCCTCCTCGCGACGGGCGCCGCGGACGGGAGCGCGCTGAAGGACGGCGAAGCCGACGCGTTGGTGAAGAAGTGGCCGGACGCCCAGCTGGCGCGGTTCCCGGGCGTCGGCCACCGGATCCACGGGCTCCGTCCGGAGCCATTCCTCGAAGCGCTCGAACCGTTCCTCAGGAAGGCCCGAGCCGCGCCCTAGGCGCGTCCGTCATCGCCCGGCTTTGCCGGTGGACTGCTGCGCGAGCGCGTCGGCCAGCTTGGTGATGCGTTGATCGGCGGCGTCCAGGCGCTTCGTGCACTCCGCGTACAGGCGAAGGCCCTCTTCGTAGAGCTGCACCGCGTCATCGAGGTCGAGCTTCGGATCCTCGAGCTTGTCGGCGATCGCTTCGAGCCGCTCCAGCGCGGCCTCGATCGGTCGTTCGGACTCAGGCTCGGCCATCACCCACCTCCACTGACTCCACGCGTACGCCCGCCCGTCCATCCCGCATCCGCAACCGGGCCGCCTCGCCCGCGTGCAGCGACGCGGCCTCCGACCGCACCCGACCGTCCGCGCCTTCCACGATCGCGTAGCCGCGTCCGAGCACTGCGAGCGGCGACAGCGCCTCGAGCCGCCGGCGCGCGCTCACGGTCCGTTGCCGCCGGAGCGGCACCGCGCGCGCGATCGCGCGGTCGATCGACCGACGGCTGTCGTCCAGCTGAAGACGGAGCTCCGCGATGCGCGCGGCGGGTGCCCGTCGATCGAGCAGTCGCCTCGCGTTCCCCGCCCGCCGGCGACGATCGGCCGCGATGTCGCGACTGCGACCGTCGATGCGGCGGCGCAGCCGCGCGAGGGCCGCGCTGTCGGCACTCGCATCCGGGACGACGAGCTCCGCGGCCACCGACGGCGTCGGCGCGCGGACGTCGGCAACGAGATCCACGAGCGTCACATCGGACTCATGTCCGACGCCGACGCACACCGGACGCGTCGCCCGCGAGACGGCGCGGACGAGCGCCTCATCGTTGAACGGCGAGAGGTCCTCGCTGGCGCCGCCGCCGCGCGCGAGGATGATCACGTCCAGATCGCGTAGCTGCGCGAGCCCATCCAGCGCGCCGATCATCGACTCCACCGCGCCGACGCCCTGCACCTGCGCGGCCGCGAAGATGAGCTCGACGCGCGGGTCACGCCGCAGGGAGACGGTCTGAATGTCGTGCCAGGCCGCCCCCGTCGGGCTCGTGATCACGCCAACGCGGCGCGGGCGCGCTGGAAGCGTTCGCTTGCGCTCCTGGCTGAACAGACCCTCCGCCTCGAGTCGCCTCCGCAGCGCCTCGAGCCGCAGGAATGCCTCGCCCGCGCCGGCCGGCCGGACATCGTCACAGCGGAGGTTGTAGCTCCCGCCCTTCAGATACACCTCGACGAATCCGTGCACGATGATCCGCGCGCCCTCGCGCGGCATCAGGGTGACACTCGCGGCCTGGGTCGCGAAGATGACGCATCGCACCTGCGCCGCGTTGTCGCGCAAGGTGAAGTACACGTGGCCCGCGGATGATCTCGATCGCTCGGAGACTTCGCCCTCGACCCACAGGTCCTTGAATTCGTCGTTGGCCTGGAGCCGCTCGGCGATCCGTGTGGTGAGCTGACCGACCCGCAGGATGTTGGTCGGCTCGCCGATCGCTACGCCCGTTCCAGATACTCCCCGGTCCGGGTGTCGACCTTGATCTTGTCGCCCTGATTCACGAAGAGCGGGACGTTCACCTTGAGGCCCGACTCGAGCGTGGCCGGCTTGTTCGCGCCCGTTGCCGTATCGCCCTTGAGCCCGAACTCGACGCTCGTGACGGTCATGACCACGGACGGCGGCAGATCCACGCCGATCGGCTCCCCTTCGTATTCGTTGAGCGTGACGACCATGCCGTCGGTGAGGTAGTTCACACCGTCGCCGAGCTGGTCCGCGTCGAGCGCGACCTGGTCGAACGTCTTGGTGTCCATGAAGTGGTAGAGGTCGCCGTCGTGATACATGAACTGGACGTCGCGGTGGTCCAAGCGCGCGCGCGCGAAGCGGTCACCCGCCTGGAACGTCTTCTCGATGAGATCCCCGCGGCGCACGTTGCGGAGCTTCATCCGCACCTGCGCGCTCCCACGTCCCATCTTGATGTGCTGGAACTCGACGATCTGGTAGAGGTTCCCATCGAGCTCGATCGTCATGCCGCGTTTGATCTCGCCTGTAGATACCATCTGAACCGCTTCGCGGGCCTAACGGCGCTCCCTCGTCATCGCTTCGCCGTCCTGTCGAGCAGCCACCGCAGTGCCTCCTCGTAGCCCGCCACTCCTTTACCTATCACTTGATGCGCCGTCACGTCCCCGAGATACGTATGGTGCCTGAACGGCTCGCGCTTGCCGATGTCGCTGATGTGGACCTCGACGACCGGGAACCCGCAGGCCGAGACGGCGTCGCGCAGGACGATCGAGGTGTGCGCGAGCCCGCCAGGATTGATGATGGCACCATCCGCGTCGGCCTGCTCCTGGAGGAAGTCGATGAGCGCGCCCTCGTGGTTGGACTGGAAGTCCGCGACCGTGTGCCCCGGCCCGGCGAGGTCGCGGCACCGCCGGACGATCTCGGCGAGCGTCGTCGTGCCGTAGATCGCCGGTTCGCGCGTTCCCAGGGTGTTGAGATTGGGACCGTTCAGGAGGAGCAGCTTCATCGACCCTCCACGATCGCGGCCGCGAGGCGCAACGACCGCGCACTCACGTCACCCACCTCGCTGAAGCGTCCGATGGTCCGCGGCAGGATCCAGCGCACGGAGCCGTGCCGCGCCTTCTTGTCGGCGAGCAGGAATGGCCAGGTCCGCGCCGGCAGCTTCGCACGCGTGGGAAGTCCCGC
Source organism: Candidatus Limnocylindria bacterium (assembly GCA_036564905.1). Lineage (GTDB taxonomy): Bacteria > Chloroflexota > Limnocylindria > P2-11E > P2-11E > UBA4735. The sequence goes on along the minus strand of DATCOD010000094.1, from coordinate 6,341 downwards.
CGCGCGGAGGAGCGCCTCGAGCCGCTCTCGGAGCGACGTCGGCGCGAGGTCGAGCACGTCCGCGAGCGCGGACGCGAAGACCAGGCCGATGCTCACCGCCTCGCCGTGCGTCACGCGGTACCGGCTCGCGGCCTCGTACGCGTGGCCGAGCGTGTGTCCGAAGTTCAACAGCTCGCGGAGGCCCGACTCACGTTCGTCCGCGCCGACGATCCCGGCCTTCACGGTCGCCGCGAGCACGATCGATCCGAGCGTCGGCCCGAGATCGCCGGCGACGACCGCGGCGGCCGATCGCTCGACCTGGGCGACCGAGTCCCGATCCGACAGGAACGCGCATTTCGCGATCTCCGCGAAGCCAGACGCGGACTCGCGCCGGGGCAGCGACGCGAGGACGCTCGGGTCGGCCAGCACGGCGTCGGGGTGGTGGAACGCGCCGGCCAGGTTCTTCCCGCGCGACAGATCGATGCCGGTCTTCCCGCCGATCGACGAATCGACCATCGCGAGCAGCGTGGTCGGGATCTGCGCGACGCGCACGCCGCGCAGATAGGTCGCCGCCGCGAAACCCGCGAGATCGCCGACCGTGCCCCCGCCGAGGGCGATGACCCCGCCGTCCCGGCCGATCCCGGCTGCGCCGAGCGCGTCCCAGAGCCGCGCGAGCGCGCCGACGGTCTTCGCCCGCTCCCCGCGCGGGACCCGAATGACGGTCGCCCTGATGCCGGCCGCCGCGCAGGAGCGCCGCACGGCGGGCGCGTAGCGGGTCGCCGTCAGACCGTCGGCCACGATCGCGACGCTACCCTGCCAGCCGATGTCACGTAGGTGCGTGCCGGCGCGCTCGAGGAGGCCCGCGCGGATCAGCACCGGGTATGGACGGGTCGCGGCGACATCGATGCGAACGCCCCGCGCGGCGACGAGCCACGCGGCGATGGCGAGCGCGACCTCGTGCGGCTCGGCGCCGTCGACCCGGAACGACGCGTCGACGTCCGCATAGACGTCCCGCCGCTGCCTGAGGACGCGGGCGGCGTGCTCGTGCGGCCCGACATCGAGGTGCGCCCGCTTGCCCATCGTGGCGGCGATCCCCCGCGCGACGGTCGCGACGGAGCCCGCCAGGCCGATCCGGAGCCCGAGCTCGGCCATCCGCCGGCGATTCGGCTCGAGCAGCACGGCGCCGCCGCCCGTCGACATGACGATGATCGCCGGGGTCGGCCGCAGTGCCGCGAGGATCTCGGACTCGAGCGCCCGGAATCGCGGCATCCCGTCCTCGGTGATGACCTTCGTGCAGGGCTTCCCGGCCTTCCGCTCGATCTCATCGTCGAGATCGATGGTCCGGCCGCCCAGCGCCTCCGCGAGCAGCGGCGCGACCGTCGACTTCCCGATCCCCGGCGGGCCGATGAGGAAGAGGTGCATCAGCGGTCGGCGATCGGCTTCAGGCGCTCGCGGTACCGGGCGACGGCGCTCAGGATGTCGTCGATCGTGTCCTCGCCGAATTTCGCGCACACCGCATCGGCCAGCACGAGCGCGAGCATCGCTTCGGCGACCACACCCGCTGCCGGGATGATGCACACGTCGCTCCGCTCGACATGCGCCGGCGCGGGGTCGCCGCTCCGCAGGTCGACCGACGGCAGCGGCTTCATCAACGTCGAGATCGGCTTGAACGCGACGCGGACGACGACGTCCTCGCCGTTCGTGACGCCGCCCTCGAGCCCACCGGCTCGATTGCGAGGGCGGCCGAACCCCGCGCCGCGGCGCTCGATCGGATCGTGCACGCGGCTGCCTCGCTCGCCGGCGGCGTCGAAGGCGTCCGCGAACTCGACGCCCTTCGCCGACGGGATCGACGCGAGCGATTGCGCGATGCGGCCATCGAGCCGGCGGTCCCACTGCGCGTACGTGCCGAGTCCGGCGATGACGTTCGACGCACGCACCGCGGTCACGCCGCCGAGCGTGTCCCCGGCGTCGCGGGCCGCCGAAATGGCGGTCACCATGCGCGTCGAGGCGTCCGGGTCGGCGCAGCGCACCTCGCTCGCCTCGATCGCGACCCGGTCGAAGCGCGGCGGCGCGGTGACATCGCCGATCCGGATCGTCTCGCTCAGCACATCCACCCCGACCGCGCGTAACAGCGCTCTGGCGATCCCACCTGCGGCGACGCGCGCCGCCGTCTCGCGCGCGCTCGCGCGCTCGATGACATCGCGGACGTCCTCGTGGTCGTACTTGAGCGCTCCCGCGAGATCCGCGTGCCCGGGGCGTAGGCGGGTCACCGCGTCGGGCCCCTCCGCCACCGGGGTCACGCTCATGATCCGTTCCCAGTTCACCGCGTCGCGGTTCTCGATCCAGAGCGCCACCGGCGCGCCCGTCGTCCGCCCCTGCCGTACGCCACCCGTGATGCGCGCGCTGTCACGCTCGATCTTCTGGCGGCCGCCCCGCCCGTAGCCGAGCTGGCGGCGGCGCAGGTCCGCGTCGATGGTCGGGCCATCGATGGCGAGGCCCGCCGGGACACCGTCCACGATGATCGTGAGGCCGGGGCCGTGCGACTCGCCGGCGGTGAGGAATCGCACCGCTAGCTCACGCTCGCGAAGAGCGCCGCGCGCATGACGTCGACCGGAGCGTCGTGTCCGGTCCAGATCCGGAACGAGGAGGCCGCCTGCTGCAGGAGCATCGGGAGCCCATCCACGACGTCCGCGCCGGCGGCGCGGGCGCGCGTCACGAGCGGCGTCGCGCCGGCGGTCGGGACGAGGTCTATGACCACCAGGCCCTTCCGGAGCGTCGCGCCCGCGAGCGGATCCTCGCCGCGCAGGCCGAGCGACGTCGCGTTCACCACGACGTCGACGTCGGCGAGGTCGGCGCGGGTGTCCCAGTCGACGACCCGCAGCTCGCTGTCCACCGGGTGGGCGACGGAACGGGCGAGGGTCCGCGCCCGCTCGACGGTGCGGTTCGCGAGGCGGACGTGCGCGCCGCGCCTGAAGAGCACCGCGATGACCGCACGAGCCGCGCCGCCGGCGCCCAGCACCAGCACGCGCGCGTCCTCGAAGGCGAGCCCGTGGGTCGCGTACTCGAAGCCCACGACGTCGGTATTCGAGGCGATGAGTCGCCGCCCGTCGGTCGTACGTGAGAGCGTGTTCGCGGCGCCGACCTCGGCGGTCGGTCCGTCCCAGGTATCGACGAGCTTCATCACCGCCTCCTTGTACGGCACCGTGACGTTGGCGCCAAGGGCCTCACCGTTGCGGATGCGCTGGACAGCGGCGGGCAATGCTTCGGCCGTCACGTCGAGCGCCTCGTATGAATGCGGCAGACCGAGCGCACGGAACGCGGCATTGTGCATGGCCGGGGAGAGCGAATGCCCCACCGGATGCCCGAGCAGCAAGACCACGCTCACTTGTTGCCGTACTTCACCCGGTTCGCCTCTTGTTCCTCGAGGGTCTTCGCGAACGCGTGGTCCCCGGAGCCATCGCTCTTGGCGACGAAGTACAGGTAGTCCGTCTTCTCCGGCTGCGCCGCGGCCTGGAGCGCCGCGAGCCCCGGATCGCAGATCGGCGTGGGGGGCAGCCCCGGGTTCAGGTACGTGTTGTATGGCGAGTCGAGCTTCAGATCGTCCAGTGAGAGCTCGCCCCAGCTTCCCTTCGCGTATTGGATCGTGGGGTCCGCATCGAGCTTCATCGAGATGTCGATCCGGTGCTGATAGACACCCGCGATGAGCGGGCTCTCCGCGCGGTCGCGTGCCTCTCGCTCGACGATCGACGCCAGCTTCACGATGTCGTAGATCGCGACCTTTCGGTCCGCGGCCGCGGTCCGAAGCGCGGGGCCGGCCTTGGTCTCGAACGTGTCGAGCAGGATCCCGATGATCTGGTCCGCGGTCGTGTCGGGACGGAGGAAGTACGTGTCCGGGTAAAGGAATCCCTCGAGCGACGTCTTTGGATCGAGCCCGCTCAGGACGAAGTTGTTGCGGGTGCCCACGACCGCGGCGGCCGTGAAGTCCGCCACGCTGATCGATGGGAACGTCTTGTTCACCGCGACCGCGACCTCCGTGAGCCGCCAGCCTTCGATGAGGCGCAGAGCCACCTGATCGCCGGCGGCCTTCAGGAAGAGCGTGGCGAGATCGCGCGGGCTCAGGGCGGCCGAGACCTTGTACGTTCCGGTCTGTAGCCCGTTCTCCGTGCCGCTCTCATAGAGGACGTACTTGAACGCGAGGGCGGACTTGATGAGCCCGGCCTTCAGCAGATCCGCGGCGACCTGCGCTGCGTTCGCACCGCGCCGTACGGTGAAGTCCACGATCTTGCCGTTGGGGTCCGCGGGCGCATCGAGCAATGGTGCCACCGATGGCGCGATGACCGCGCGCACCGCCGACTGGCGGAGGAGCGTGTCGTGGTCGTCCGCGGCTTGAACGATCGCATCGGTCGCGAGCGGGCGCGCGAGGAAGAAGAGCCCGACCGCGGCGACGACGACGATGAGGACGAAGATCGCCGGACCCGTGCTCGAGCGCGTCCGGGGCGCCCGCATCGAACGGCGGGACGGCGCGCGCACCGGCCCGCGCACCGGCCCGCGGTAGACCGGAGGCGTCACTCGCGCGCCTCGCCGCTCGGCGCCGTGGGCGCGCGCCGCTTCCTGCTCATGAAGTCTTCGAGCAACACGCGGGCGGCCCCCGCGTCGGGATCCGAGGCACCACGCCGCGCCGCCTCGACGGTGGTGTTGCGCTCGTCATACAGCTCGGCCGCCAGGCCGATCGACGCGAGCGCATCGGCGAAGCGGCGGACACGCGCGGCCTGCGGGCCCTCCTCGCCACGAAGCGTCAGCGGCAGTCCGATCACGAGTGCCCCGACCTCCTCGCCGCGCGCGATCGAGGCGACACGGTCGATGTCCGCGGCGAGGCGGCGCGATCGGCGAAGGGTCGGCAGCGCGCGAGTGAGGCCGAACGCGTCATCCCCGACCGCGAGACCGATCCGGCGGTCGCCAACGTCGAGCGCAAGATAGCGCACGTCAGTTGACCGCGATCCGCGCGTCGAGCAGCGGCATCCGCTGCCACCAAGGCGGCGAAAGGCGGAGGTCGGTCACGTTCAGACCCTGCGCCTCGAGGGCGGCACGCGCCTCGGACGGGGTCCGGCCGGCGAGCGCGCCGCGGATCCGCGCTGCGTCGAGCTGCGGGGACTGCGTCCCCGATGCGGTGATCTTCCAGGTGACGCCGTTGTCCGCGACGGCCGCCTGCGCGTTGTACTGGGCCGCGCGTTCGTCGAGCGTGTAGCCGGGCGAGGCCATCGTGCGATAGCGCTCGGCCGCCGACTTCGCCGGCTGATCGCCGGCGACCGCGAAGCCCTGCACCGCGGCGGTCACCGGCACGTCGAACGTCGCGACCTCCTTGCCCACGACGTCGGAGAGGCTCCCTTGCGAGGTGAGCGATGGCGTGCCGACCCAGACGACCGAACTCCCGCCGAGCTGCGCGCTCCACCTGGTCTTCTGCTCGTTCGCGGCATCCGCCAGCGCCCGGTCGACGTTGGCCTTCGCCGTCGCGGCGCTGTAATCCTCCGCTTTGACCACCGGGATCTTCTTCGTGTCGCCACCCGACATCGGAGCCGGGTTCGTCACCTGGTACCGGGCGCTGTTGCTGACGACGATCCGGTTGGCCCCGACGTTGCCGCTCGTGCCGCCGACGACCGCCTCGACCGCGACATCGGCCGTTCCCGGCACCACGGTGACGAAGACGATGACGCTCCGCGGGAGGCTCTTCGTCTCGGTCGTGACGAATTGGATCCGGTCAGCGCTCGTGCTCGTCTGCACGATCGTCCCCTTCGGGATCACCAGGTCGTCGGTCGTCTGATTCGTGAAACGAACGGATCCCGTGGCCTTCACGTCCTCGGTCCGCGAGCCGGTCGCGGTGCCGGTGACCTTCGTCGTGAGCGTGGCCGAGAGGGGCTGCGCGGCGACATCGCCCCCCGGGCCGGCCCGAACGCTGAACGTCGCCTCCGGCATCGCGATGGATGCGGGGGCGACCGTGATCGCGGCCGATGGGATCGCGATCATCAGGAGCAGCGCGAGCGCGCCCAGGACGCTGGCCGCGATCCCGATCGCCCGCGCCGGCGACCCGACCGAAGGCGATCGCCGCAGGGCCGCAACGCTCGCGAGCGCCGCGCGCTGCGCTGCGCCAAGCTGTTCCGTCGGGTCGAGCTCTTCCCGCTCGAGCGATCCGAGGGACGCATACGCCTGGACGTGGACCGACGCGGCGATCGACCTCGCGCGTGGATCGCTCGAGACGAGCGCGACCCTGCGCTGGCCCGCGAGCGCGCGAGCCACCTCGAGGAACACCGCGTTGCGCGCGAAAGGCGCTCCGGCCGGGACGACGAAGACGACCGGTGTATCGGCGG
>DATCOD010000093.1:0-3279 GCA_036564905.1 Candidatus Limnocylindria bacterium | reverse complement strand
GTCGGGCTGCTCGCGGCCTCGCTCCTCGGGCTGGGCGTCGTGCCGCTGTCCAGCGCGTACTTCGCGTGCGAGGCGTTCGGCTGGGAGCGCGGCCTCCACTGGCGCTGGTCGCAGGCGCCGGTCTTCTACGGCCTCCTCGCGTTCTTCGTCGCCGGCGGCGCGCTCTTCGTCGTGATCCCCGGGCTGCCGCTCATCCAGGTGATGTTCCTCTCCGCGGTCGTCGACGGGCTCCTCCTGCCGATCATCCTCGCCTTCGTGATGATCATCGCGGGCGATCGCGACAAGCTCGGCGACCTCGCGAGCGGCCGCGTCCTCCTGACCGTCGGCTGGGGAACGACGATCCTCGTCAGCATCATGTCCGTCGCGTTCGTGATCGCGCAGGTCTTCGGGCTGGGCTAGGGCATCGACCTCGCGTTCGGGCTCAAGCTCGCGCTCACGCCGTTGCTCATCGCGACGGCGAGCCTCGCCGGGCGCCGCTGGGGTCACGTGATCAGCGGCTGGCTCGTCGGCATCCCGTTCACGTCCGGCCCGATCACGCTGTTCCTGTTCCTGGATCACGGCGCGGCATTCGCCGCGAACGCCGCCCTCGGCTCGCTCCTCGGCGTGCTCGCGACCGCCGCGTTCGCGGTCGAGTTCTCCGCGGTCGCGAAGCGCGGCGGGCGCATCGTGTCGTCGTTCCTCGCGGGCATCCTCGCGTTCGCGCTGGTCGGTGCGGCCGCGCAGAGCGCCGCGATCGCGCCGCTCCCGCTGTTCACCATCGTCGCCGTCGTGCTCATCGTCGCGATCCGATTCGTGCCCGACCCCGGTCCGACCGCGTCCGTGCCGCTCCCGCGCTGGGACCTGCCGGCGCGGATGGTCATCGCGGCGATCCTCGTGGTCGCGATCACGAGCGCCGCGCCGGCGCTCGGCCCGCGCCTCTCCGGGATCCTCGCGACGATCCCGGTGTACGCGAGCATCCTCGCGGGCTTCGGCTTCCAGCTCGTCGGGCCGCCTGCCGCGATCCGGGTGTGGCGCGGGCTCCTGTTCGGGCTGTTCGGCTTCGGCTCGTTCTACCTGATGATCGCGACGCTCATCGAGCCGCTCGGCCTTTGGGCGTTCGCCGCCGCGCTCGCGGCCGGGATCGTGATGCAGACCGTGACGCTGCGGGTGTTGCGCCGCTAGCGGAGCGCGACCGACCCCACGATCGGATCGGTCCCGAGTGACACGGGCGTCCGTATGGACGTGGCGTCGGCCAGCATCGTCGAAAGCCGCGATCCTGTCGTCGAGAGGACGACCGCGGACCCATCCGGCCGAAACGAGTCGATGGCCAGCGGGACGGCGCCGCCGTACATGACCGCCGACGAGTCGGTCTGCGGCATGAACCAGCCGATGTCGAGATCCACGGACCACCAGACCTGCGGAGACCCCGGCCGCCAGCGCGCGCCGTTCAATGTGCCGCCCTTGCCGACCGGGAACGCCGCGCCGAAGTTGGCCGTCGGCCAGATGTGCACCGTGTTCTCGTCCATCCAGATACCGAGGATGCGCGTGCCGTCCGGGGAGCCCTGCACTCCGATCACCCGCCCTTGGACAGCGGTGCGCTCCAGTTGGATGTCGTTGTTCGCGCGAAGGACGATCGAGTCGTAAGCGCTCATGAACCCGCCGGCGCCGGATTCCTCTGCACCGATGGTGCCAGTCTTCTGATCCCAGGCCACCGGCAGCAGCACGCGACCGTTCGTCAGCTGCGCGACCTCGCGTGGCGCACCACCGTTGATGCTCAGTGTGCGCAGCGAGGCGACCTTCGGTCCGCCGTCGACGCCTTCGAACGAGTCGGCGCTATAGACCGCGATGACGAGCGCCGTCCTGTCGGGCGACCAGAGGATGCTGCCGCCTCCTCGTTCGGTGGAGGGCAGCGTCAAGAGCGTCCGGGTTTCCGTCGGCTTGGCTGGATCGATCAGGCGCAGCGCGGCCCCTGGGCCGCCCGCCTGCCAGTACGCGACCTGCCGTCCGTCGGGGGAGACGGCCGGCGCGTACCCGCTGAACTCGCCGATCCCCGTTCCGGTCTCCGTTTGGATCCGATAGACGGTGCCGGCGAAGCCGCCGCCGGCGTTGACGATGAAGCCGAACCGGTCGTCGAGCAAGATGTCCCCGCCGGGCATGGTGGTCGGGTTGGGTCCGCTTGTCGGGCTGGGCCGCACGATGATCGGCAGGCTCGTGATCTCCGGCCTCGGCGACGCGTTCGGGTTCGCAACCGTCGCGTTCCGGTCCCGCAGCTGGAACCCGGCGATGAGCGCGATCGCGAGGACGGCGACGATCGCACCTGCGGTCAAGAGATAGCGCCTGCTCCTCATCGCGATGGTCTCCCTTCGCTGCGCGCGGCGCCACTCACCACGGGGCGGCAGCGGAATCTCGTCGAGATCCCGGACGAACAGATGGGTCAGGTCCTTGTCGCGCTCATCCATTGACGGTCCCCTTCTCACGCATCCGCGCGAGCGACTGCGACACGGTCGCGCTCACCGTCCCGCGCCGGATGTCGAGCGCGTCCGCGATCTCCTCCTGGGTGAGGCCGAGGTAGTAGTGCGCGACGACGATCGCGCGCTGCCGCTCGGTGAGGAGCCCGAGCAGCCGCCCGACCTCGAGCCGATCGAGCACCGCGGCGACGTCGTCCGTCGTCGTCGCCTCTGCGCGCCCGGATTCGCGTTGAGAGCGAAATATCCCGCGACGCGTCTTGCGGAGCGCGACGCGATAGAGCCAGCCCTCGAGATTGCGGTCGTCGGGCGGCGGACGCCGCAGACCTTCCTCGAACGCGTCGTGCAGGCCGTCGAGCGCGCGCTCCCGATCGAACGTCGCCGCCACCAGTGCGCGATACACCTGCGGGAACGCTCGGTCATAGAGCTCGGCCCAGCGCTCGGCTGTGACGTCGGGCATCTATGTATGGGAATGCATCGACGGGACCGGTTCGCTTAGTCGCGAGCGCTCGCTTGCTCGATGACGCCGCGCAGGGCCGGTACAGTTTGAGGGATGGCCCGAGGCGCGCTCGGAGGGATCCTGTCTGCTCTCTTTCTCGCTGGGTGCGCCAGCGTCGGCACGGGGCAGCCGACCGCGACGGCAGCCGCGCTCTTCGTGCCGCGCTGCCCATCCAGCGTTCGTCCGCAAGCGGACCTCGATTACGCGGGACTTCCGCCACTCGTGGTGTCCGGCCCGACCGTGACCTGCCTCTTGAACGCCTCGAACGGCGGGTCCGCGTACGACGCCGGCTACGACGCGAGCATCCAGCTCGCTGACGGACGGGTGCTCCATCTC
>DATCOD010000092.1:0-15205 GCA_036564905.1 Candidatus Limnocylindria bacterium | reverse complement strand
GGCCTAGACGGGCTGCGGGATCTTTGGGGCCACCGAGAGGAAGTTCGCCATGAGCTCCTCGAACTCGGGCGACACGTACTGCTCGATGCCACCGGCATCGGCCAAGCGCGAGATCTCCGGGTCGATCGGGATCCGCGCCATGAGCGGCGCGTTCGCCGCGATCACGAGCTTCAGGCCCTGCGATGGACCGAAGACCTCATTCCGCGAGCCATCGGGCATCGCGACGTACGACATGTTCTCGACGACGCCGAGGATGTCGCCGCCGAGCTGCTTCACCAGCCGGACGGCCTTCGTGACGACCATCGTCGCGAGGGCCTGCGGCGTCGTCACGAGCACGACGCCCGCGACCGGGAGGGCCTGCATCACGGTCAGCGGCGCATCGCTCGTGCCGGGCGGCAGATCGACGATGAGGTAGTCGAGCTCGCCCCAGGCGACGTCGCTGAAGAACTGGCGGATCGCGCCGGAGACCATCGGGCCGCGCCAGATGACCGCCTCTTCCTCGCCGGGAAGGAGGAGATTCATCGACATGATCGGGATGCCACCGCGCGAGACCGACGGCTTCAGCGTGTTCGGTCCCGCGACGCCGGGCTTCTCGCGCACGCCGAACATCCGGGGGATCGAGGGGCCGGTGATGTCGCCGTCGAGCACGCCGACGCTGAATCCGCGGCGCTTCAGTCCGACCGCGAGCAGCCCCGCGACGAGCGACTTCCCCACGCCGCCCTTGCCCGACATGACCGCGATGACGTGCTTGATGCCCTTCTGCTCGGCCATGCCCTTGACCTTCATGCCGCCGCCCGCGGCCACGGCGTTCGCTTCCGGCAGGCCGGTCGGGAGCTTGCCCGTGGCGGCGAAGGTGTTGAGATCGTGAAGGAGCTCGTCCACGTTCACGCGCCCGCCGCCGTGTCCCGTCGCGCCCTGGAGCACCGATTCGCTCTTGCTGATCGCGCACGAGGCGCAGCCGAGGCCGTAGCGCGCGAAGATCCGGGCGGTCTCCGGCCAGCGTTCGGTCACGGAGGCGATGGTCATGTCGGGGGTGATCGCGTCGGCCACAGGGGCTCCTTACAAAGAGGACGCTCGCTACATCGAAGTATAGGTGCGCAGCACGGTCCGTTCGCGCACTACGCGGGGCTGAGCGGAACGAGGGCCACGAACCGCACGGCCTTGGACACGGCCTCGCGGCGGAAGTCGATGCGACCGCCGTGCGCTTCGATGATCATCCGCGCGAGCTCGACGCCGACACCGCCGCGGTCGTCCTGGCCCGTCGCGAGGAACGGCCCGACGCCCGCGGAGATCGTCAGCTTCGCGCTGCCCTGCTCGCGCCGCAGGTCGATGCTCACATCACCCTGACCCGCGGTCGCGCGCGCCTCGGTGAGGAGCCCGGCGATCGCCTGCCGCAGCCGGGCATCGTCGCCCTCGACGATGAACGATCCGGTCGACAGCGTGATCGGCATCCGCGGTCCGCTGGCGGTCGTGCGCTCGCGGAGCTCCTCCACGATCGCGCGGATGTCCACCTGCTCGTGCGCGAGTCGGAGCTCGCCCGACTGCAGCTGGCCGAGAGACATGAAGTCGCGGCTCAGGAACTGGAGGTCCTGGGCCCGCTCGACCATCGACTGGAGCTGCGCCGCCGTGGCGCCGCCGGACCGCTGCAGCGTCCGGAGGCCCTCAGCGAGCTCGGCGCCGGGACGCGCGAGCTCGTGCTCGAGCACGCGCATGAAGCGGGTGCGATCGGCGTCGAGCGTTCGCAGGCGCTGGCGCTCGCGGCGAACGAGATCGACGAGGATCGCCGCCAGGACGAAGACGAGGAGCCGGCTCGACGCGTTCCAGCCCGCGGGCCAGAGCGACGCGACGCGCTGCTGCAACACGTCGGCGAAGAACCACGCGATACCCGAGGCGAACGCGACGATCAGGCCCGGCCCGCGACCGAGCCGCCACGCGGCGGGCACGACGGCAAGGAGATAGAAGAAGCCGAAGCCGTAGTCCGGGCCGCTGAACACATCGAGGACCCCGATCGCGAGGACGAGGAGCAGCCAGCCCAGCGTTGCCGATACGAGATCCCAGCCGACGCGCCCGCGCATCGTGGCAATCCTGAGCGTCCCGACCGCTCCCGCCCATCCGCCAAATTGAGGAGAAGCGGGCCTCGTCGGCGGCTAAATGCCGCTGATCAGCCGCGTGACAGTGAAGATGAACACCGCGCCCGCGACGGTGCCGGCCATGACGAGATCCCCGCGACCCTTGCGATGCGCCTCGGGCAGCAGCTCGGCCGCCCCGACGTAGAGGAAGAACCCGACGAACAGGCCGAGGAGCGCGCCGAGGACCGGGCCCTCGATCGTGAGGAAAAGGGCCACGACCGCTCCGACGACCGGCGCGGCGGCGTCGATCACGAGCCACCGGAACGCGGTCGCGCGGGTCGCGTCGTTGGCCAGCAGGACGCTCACCGTGGCGATGCCGTCGGAGAAGTCATGGAGGATGACGACGGTCGCGACGATGACCCCGAGCTCCACGCTCGCGTGGAACGACGCCCCGACGGCGACCCCGTCGAGGAGGCTGTGGACCGACATGCCGCCCGCCCCGAGGGCGCCGACGTGCTCGTGGCGCTCCACCGGGTGTCCGGCCTCATGTCCGACATGGAGGAGCGTGATGCGCTCGAGGAGGTAGAACGCGAGGAACCCGATGCCGGCGAAGAGCATCGCGTCGCTCACCGAGCCCATCGCGAGCGCGGACTCCGGCGCCAGGTCGAAGAACGCCGCGCCGATCCGGACGCCGGCGCCGAGCGCGATGACCAGGCCGAGCTGCCTCGTGCTGCGGAGCGCGACCAGGCCACCGACGAGGGTGGACAGGAAGGTCGCGGCGACGACGCCGAACACGGTCATCTGCGGCAGCTCATGCGATCTGGTCGCAACGTACGGAAGATGAGACTGAGTGTCAAACAGGGATATCCTCCGGGCGTGCGGGCCGCCGAGATCCCGGAGCGCCTCACGTCGCGGGGCCGGCGACTCACCCGCCAGCGCGTGATCGTGGCCGAGGTCCTCGCGTCGGCGAAGCGCGCGCTCAGCGCGCAGGAGCTCTACGAGCGGATCAAGCCCGCCCATCCGACGCTCGGCCGCGCCACGGTCTACCGCGCGCTCGAGGCGCAGGTCCAGGACGGGATGGCCAGCCGCTTCGAGCGCGACGGCCACGTCTCCGCGTACATCGCGTGCGACGCCGGGCATCACCATCACCTCGTGTGCACGCGCTGCCAGCACGTCGAGGACCTCGATGAGACGGTCGTCGCGCCGCTGCTGTCATCCGTCGGCCGGCGGCACGACTTCCAGGTCGACCACGCCGCGCTGGACTTCTACGGTCTGTGCCGGAGCTGCCGGCGGAAACGCTCCTGACCGGGCGCCGGCAGCGCTAGGCCGGGCGCCTCCCGTCCGCGAGGACGACGGCGATCCCGGTGGTGATCGGCAGACAGAGGACGAGCCCGAGGCTCGCGGCGAGCACCGCGATGATGGCGCCGACGATCGTCTCGCCGTTCGCGCTCTGCGCGAGCGGCTGGTTCCCGAGCGAGAGCAGCACGATGAGCGGCATCGCGCCACCGAAGTACGCGAGGGCGATCGTGTTCATGAGCGAGCCGAGGTGGTCGCGGCCCGCGCGGAGCGCGCTCAGATAGAGCCGCGGGCCGCGGAGCTCCTCATGAGCCGCCGCGAGCGCGAACGTCGCCGACGCCTGGCCGATCCCCAGGTCCACGAGCGCGCCGAGCGACCCGACGACGATGCCGGCGAGCACCAGCCGGTGCAGATCGATCCGGGCGGCCGCGCCGATGGCCAGAGCGGCCGCGTCCGCCGAGCCGAACCCGGTGATCTGCGCCGCCGACAGCGCGAGCGCGGCGAGCGCGACGACCGCGCAGAGGCAGACGACCGTGCCGCCGAGCGCGGCGAGGCTCGCTCGGCCGAACCCGTGGACGACGAAAATCGCGATGGCGACGACGGCGAGCGAGCCGCCGAGCGTCGCGACGAGCGGATCCTCGCCGCGCTGCACGGCCGGGACGATCGCGAGCAGGAACACGGCGATGCTGCCGGCGAGCCCGGCGAGCGACGCGAGCCCCTTCCACCGCGCGACCACGAGGAGCGCGACGACGAGCGCGACGGCGAACGGGAGCAGCGACGGCAGCCGGACGACGTCCTCGATCGCGTACTCGCGGGTCGCGTCGTCGGCGCGGCGCTGCGATACGAGGACGTGATCGCCGACGGCGAGCAGCCCGTTCGCGTTCAGCGCCACGCGCCCGGCCCACTCGAGCGTGACGTGATCCCCGCGGTACAGGCCGCCATCGAGCTGGAGCTCGACCGTCTGGACGGGCTGCCCGGGAAGCCCGGGCTGACCCGCGGCGCTGGTCCCCTGCGACACGATCCGGACGACGTGCGCGTCGATGACGCTCGAGGCCTGCCCGGTGTTCCAGTCGGCGCAGGCACCGAGGACGATCGCCGCGAGCACCAGCGCGATCGTGCGTGCCTCGCGCATCCGGTCAGAGCCCCAGCAGGCCCTGTGCCGCGAGGCGCAGCGCGACGATCACGAGCGCACCGGCGAGGAGTCGCACGATGACCACGCCACCGACCCGGGTCGACAACCGCGCGCCGAGCTGCGCGCCCGCGATCGCGCCGACCGAGAGGTAGAGCGCGCGGGGCCACACGGTGTCGAGGTCGCCGGCCGCGATGTGCGTGATCGTGCCGACGGTGGCCATGATCGCGAGGACGAAGTGCGAGGTCGCGGTCGCGATATGGACCGGGAAGCCGAGGAACGCGATGAGCGCCGGCACGTGGATGAACCCGCCGCCGATGCCCAGGAGGCTCGAGGCGAATCCGACGACGAACGAGATCCCGATCCCGAGCGGCAGCGGCACGTGGTAGCGGTGGATGGTGCCTGCCGCGTCGACGACCTCACGCGGGGAAAGCCCCCAGGCGCGACCCTCCGGCCCGGCTGGGCCCTGATCCGACCGCGTCCGCGCGACGACGAACGCGAGCGCCAGGAGGACGGCGGCGAAGGCCACGTCGAACACCCCACGTGGGATGGAACGCGCGAGGAGCGCGCCCGCAACGCTGCCGGGCAGGGTCGCGAGGGCGAACGGGATCCCGGACCGGTAGTCGATCCGCCGCTGCCGGCTGTAGGCGAACGCCCCGCTCGATGCGTTCGCCGCCACGACGGCGAGCGAGGTCGCGGTCAGCGTGCCGGTCGGCTCGACCGGAGAGAGGATCGCCAGGATCGGGAGGAGGATGAAGCCGCCGCCCGCGCCGATGAGCGTGCCGAGCGTCCCGACGCCGATCCCGAGAACGACGAAACCGGCAGCGGCGAGCACTTCAACGAAGTATGCCGGAGCTCAGTGACCGAAGAGCAGCTGCTGCAGATCCGGCAACGCGGTGCCGAGCCCCGCGATGAAGAACAGGCCGATGACGAGGCTCGAGACGCCCGCGACCGCGCCCACGATCACGTACAGCGTGCGCAGCCGTTGCGCGCCGATGAATCCGGTCGCGCTGGTCACCGCGATGAGCGTGTTCGACGCGAGCAGGCCGACGATGAACGCGGCGAGGATGACGACGCCCTGCGCGCCGGTGACCCCGGCGATGCCGGCCAGGAGCAGCGCCTGCGATCCCGTCTCGGCCCCGATCCCGTGGATCATCCCCACCCCGAACGCGGTCTTCGGTCCGTACTGCGACGCGTGCGCGATCGGCCCGTGCTGGTGGCCGTGGATCCGCCCCTGGAGCCGGTCCCAGAGGTAACGGACGCCGTCGAAGACCAGCATCCAGCGGCTGCGCATCCGGAACTCGCCCTTCCCGCGCACGTACTGGACCACCGAGATGAGGACCCAGACCCCGAGCAGCAGCAGCGTCACGCCGACCACGCGCTCGAGGACCGGATCGACCCAGGCCGGCAGCACCGTGCCGAGCAGCAGCGCCGCGACGCCGAGGACCAGGACGACGCTCGCGTGCCCGACCGCGTACAGGCTCGCGAGGCCGATCGCGTGCCGCTGCTCGTGCGCGAACTTCGAGTCGGAGAGGACGTGGAGCGCTCCGGCGTCGTGGTGCTCGTGTCCGTGCTCCGCGGGGCCCTCGTCGTGCGCGTGCCGCGGCATCGGCGCGATGGCCGGGACGTCCTCGTCCGCGTGCGACGCGGTCGTGGTGCTCGTGATGTCGGTGATGGCCGCGATGTGATCCCAGTCGAAGCCGTGGCGGAACCCGAGCACGGCCATGCCCGCGAGGAGCCCGACGATGCCGAAGTCCATGTCGCCGTTCAGCCTATCGCGAATCGTCGCAATAGCCTGCTGTTGCGATATGTTCGCTAACGCGTCACTATCGCGTCATGACGCTCGCCGAGCACGTCCGGGCCAGCGGGAAGCGGCTCACCCTGCAGCGGCAGCTCGTCCTCGACGCCGTGCAGCGCGCCCACCACCACGTGACCGCGGACGAGATCGCGCGCCGGGTGCGCGCGAAGTATCCGGCCATCGGTCCGTCGACCGTCTACCGCAACCTCGAGGCGCTCGAGGAGCTTGGGTACGTCATCCACACGCACCTCGACGACCGGGTGACCCGCTGGCACCGCGCCGACAGCCATCCTCACGGCCACCTCGTGTGCCGCTCGTGCGGCAGCGAGACCGAGGTGCACGCCGCGGCCCTCGACGCGATGGCCCGGCGCCTGCGCGCGGACTACCGGTTCGAGCCCGACCTCGCTCACTCGGCCATCGTCGGGATCTGCCGGCGCTGCCGCGACGTACCCTCTCAGTGATGCGCTGGCTCGCGAGCCGCACGCCTCGTCCAGCCCTCCTCGCGTTCGCGTAGTCAGAACAACAGGGGGATCGAGATGACCCGAATCCTGCCGATGGCAATGGCCGTCGCCGTCGTGGTGACGTCACTCGGCATCTTCGCGGGCCGGGCCGCGGCACATGAGACCCGGACCGTCGGACCGTTCACGTTCGTCGTCGGCTGGATCAACGAGCCGGCGGTCGTCGGTCAGTCGAACGGCCTCACGCTGACGGTGACGGAGACCGCCGGCAACAAGCCGGTCGAAGGTCTCGAGAAGACCCTCCGGGCCGACGTCATCATCGGTGGCGCGGCGAAGACCCGCGCGCTCGCGCTCGAGCCGGACAGCGACCAGCCCGGTCACTACACGAGCGGCTTCGTGCCGACTCGCGTCGGCGATTACACGTTCCAGATCAGCGGCACGGCCGGCACGACCACGGTCGACGAGCGGTTCGAATCCGGCCCGAACCGGTTCGACCCGGTGACCGACATCGTGGCGTTGGAGTTCCCCGACCAGGTGCCCTCGACGTCGGACCTCGCGGCGCAGCTCGCCGACGCGAACACGAAGCTCACGATCGCGATCGCGCTGGGCGCGCTGGCCCTCGCGATCGCCATCGCGTCGTTCGTTCCCGGGCTGCGGCGTCGTTGAGGCGGCTCAACCTCGTCGGTTGTGCCATCGCGCTCGCCATCGCGAGCGTGATGGCCTTCCCGAGTCTCGCGAGCGCGCACGCGAACTACGTTCGCTCGAATCCCGCGGCCGATGCGCGGCTGGTGAAGCCCCCGACCGAGGTCCGCATCGCGTTCAGCGAGCCGCCCTCGCCGAAGGGCAGCGAGATCCAGGTCCTCGACGAGCAGGGCACCAGGTGGGATCTCGGCTCCACGGCCGCGTCGGACGAGCCGAACGGCCTTGTGGTCGGGCTCAAGCCGATCGGTGACGGCGGGTACACCGTGGCCTGGACCACCGTCTCCGCCGTGGATGGCCACGAGACGAAGGGCAGCTTCGCGTTCGTCGTGGGCAACGGCCCGCTCCCCGCGCTGCCGGACGTTCCGAACGTGTCGCCACCACCGTCGGCCCTCGAGGTCGGCGGCCGGGCGCTCTCGTACGCCGGTATCGCGCTCGCCCTCGGGTGCGCCCTGTTCGGTCTGATCGTCCACGCGGCCGAGGGGCCGCTCGAGGCGCGCCAGGAGCGCCGGCTGTTCGCCATCGGCGGCGGCGCGATCGCCGTCGGCACCGCGGCGCTGGTCCTCTCGCAGGGCGACCTGCTCCCCCCGCGGCTCGAGCTGCTGCTCAGCCTCCGCCTGCTCGCGGGGCTCGCGATCATCGCCGCGCTCGCCCCCCGCTTTCCGGACCGGCCGCGGCGCTACGCCGTCGTCGGGGCGGGCCTCGCCGCTGCGCTCACCGCGACGCTGGTCTCGCACGCGACCGCGCTCGGGAACGTGAAGGACATGGCCCTCGATCTCATCCACATCGTCTCGATCTCGGCCTGGAGCGGCGGGGTGGTCTCGCTGCTCTGGATCTATCTCCTGCCCGGCGATCGATCGGGCCCGCCGCTCCGCGCCACGGTCCGGCGCTTCTCGCTCGTCGCGCTGACGTCGGTCGGCCTGCTGGCGGCCGCGGGCACGCTCCAGGCGTTCGACCGGCTGGTCCTCATCCAGGATCTGGTCGAGACGCCGTACGGCATCGCGCTGCTGGCGAAGATCCTCCTGTTCGTCGTGGTCATCGCGGTCGCGTCGTTCAATCTCCTTCGCCACGGACCGCGCGCGGACCGCCGCGCGCTGATCCGCGGCACCGCGGTCGAGTCGATGCTGCTCGCGGGCGTATTCGTGGCGGCCGGGGTCCTCACCGCGCTCGCGCCGCCCGCGGAGCCCAGCGGCGCGGCGTTCGATCAGACCCAACACGTCGCCGGCTACCGGCTCGAGCTCGTCGTGCCCACCTCGATCCCCGGGCGGAATCGATTCGTGCTCCGCGTGCACGACGGCCTCACGCCCGTGAGCGTGGCGGAGAAGGTCGCGCTGCGCTTCACGATGGTCGAGCACGACATGGGCGAGACGGAGCTCGTCGCGGACCAGCGGGCACCCGGCGAGTACGTCGCGATCGGCAGCCCGACGGCGATGTACGGCACCTGGAAGGTCCAAGCGATCGTCCGGCTCGCCGGGAAGGACGATGTCAGCGCGCTGTTCACGGTCCCGATCAGCCAGCAGGCCGGCCAGGGCGCGACCGCCGTGGCGCTCACGACGCCGAAGTTCAGCTTCGTGGTCTTCCCCGATCCGACCCTGCCGATCGCGGGCGCGCCGATCCAGCTCAGCGTCATCGTCCTTCAGGGCGGCGACCCCGCGACGGGCCGCGCGGTCAGCGGGACGATCGTGGCGCCGGCGGCGGGCGACACGTTCACCGCGGTCGAGCTTGGCTCCGGCCGGTACCGGATCGACATCCCCGCGCTCGCGCAGGGCTCGTGGACGATGCGGATCCGGATCGACGGCCCGGCCGACACGGCGGACTACACGTTCACCGTGTCACCATGAGCGCGATCCTCCTCCACGGCTCGTTCATCGATGACTTCCTGATCGAGTTCGTGCTGCCGCTGGCGATCTTCGGCGGCCTGTACTGGTGGTCGTCGCACAAGAAGAAGGAGCGATGACCTTCCCGATCAGCCGCCAGGGCCTCGAGCAGATCGCCACGGTCCTCGCCGTGGGCGTCGTGTTGTTCGCGCTGCTCGCGGTCCTCCGGAAGCGGCGCGGGCGGCCGGCTCGCCGTCCCGTGATCTCCGCGGGGATCCTGGCCGGGCTCGCGCTAGCCTCACTGATCATCGGCTACACGATCGCGCCGAACATCCCGACCCCGGCGGTCCCGTTCACGGCGCGATTCCTCCAGAACCCCACGCCGGACACCGCCGCCACGGTCGCGCAGGGCAAGGCGCTGTACCTGGCGAATTGCGCGGTGTGCCACGGCATCGTCGCCCGGGGCGATGGCCCCGCGGCGTTCACGCTCGTGCCGCGCCCGGTGAACCTGCAGCTGCACGTGCCGCAGCACGCGCCCGGGGAGGTCCACTACTGGATCTCGAGCGGCATCCCCGGGACCGCGATGCCGGCCTGGGGGAGCGTCGATCCCGCCACCGGCAAGCCGCGGCTCTCCGATGACGAGCGCTGGTCGATCATCCGCTACCTGCTGGCGCTGTCGCGGGGGGAGACGCCATGAGCCTGTTCGACATGAGCACGCCCTGGTACGAGATCCTGCTGCGGACGTTCATCGTCTACCTCACCGTGCTCGTCCTCCTGCGCATCGCAGGCAAGCGCGAGCTCGGGCAGATGACGCCGTTCGATCTCGTCGTGATCCTGGTCATCGCGAACGCGGTGCAGAACGCGATGACCGGCGGGGACAACTCGCTCGTCGGCGGCATCCTCGCGGCGGCGACGCTGACGATCACGAACATCGCCGTTGGCCGCTGGGGGAACCGGGTGCCGCTCTTCCGGCGCCTGGTCGCGAGCGAGCCGACGCTGCTCCTCCAGGACGGGAAAGCGATCGCGGAGAACCTCGAGAAGGAGCGGATCGACATCGCGGAGCTCGAGATGGCCGCTCGCGAGCACGGCATCCCCGCGCTCTCGGGGGTCGCCGCGGCGGTCCTCGAGGAGGATGGCTCGATCAGCATCATCCCCAAGGAGGGCGGGACGATCCGCCGGGTGCCTCGCCGGTTCCGCCAGTTCAAGAACCGGTAGGCGACGCTACGCGGGGCTCGACCCCGTGATCGTCGCGCGCGACACCTTCATCGCCGGAGCCAGGCAGACGACGCTGCCCATGCCGTTGGTGCTCCACCAGTCGCGCACGAGGCGCTGCGGGCCGAGCAGATCGATCCCCGCGAAGAGGTCGAGCGCGCTCATCGTGTAGCGCACGTTCGCGAGCGCGCGCGTGATCTTCCCGTTCTCGATGAGGAACGTGCCGTCGCGCGTCGTGCCGGTCATCGTCGCGCGCCTGGGATCGGGCGTATTCGTGTAGTGGAACCGGGTGATCAGGATCCCGCGGGTCACGCCGCCGATGAGCTGCTCCCGCGTCGCCGTCCCACCGGCCATGACGAGGGTGCCGGCGTGACCGCCGCTCCCGTACCGGCGCGGATCCGCGGCGTGGCCGGTCGATGCGACGCCCGCGGCCTTCGCGGACCAGCGGTCGTACACCGGACCGGTCGCGACGCCGCGCTCGACGAGCGCCACGCGCCGCTTCGGGGTGCCCTCGGGATCGAACGGGATCGCGAGCTGGCCAGGGTGGAGCGCGTCGTCGTGCAGCGTGAGCTTCGGTCCGGTGACCGCCTGCCCGATCGCGCCGGTCAGGAATGACCGGCCTTCGCGCACGGCTTGGCCGGAGAGGCCGGTGATCGACATGATCCGGAGGATCTCGGCGACCGCGTCCTCCTCGAACACCGCCTCGTAGTCGCCCGGCGCGAGCTGCGTGCGATCGCGGTCGAGGGCGCATTTCTCGATGGCCCGCCGCGCGATGCCCTCGGGGTCGAGCGCGCCCGCGCGGTGCGAGAGGTCGTCGGCGTAGCCGCTGCCGCCGTGATCGCCGAGGACGAGCGCCCGAAGATACGCGACCGTCGCCGGCGCGTAGGCCGCGACCCCGTTGGTGTTCGCGACGGCGTCCTCGGTGACGTCGATGCTGTGCGTCCCGGCGGCGCGGAAGCCGTGCGCGCCGGCGGCCTTGCAGATCGCGGCGATCGACGCGGCCTGGTCCGCCGCGGTGAGGGCCGCGGTCGCTGCGTCGAACGCGATCGGCTCCCGGTAGGGCGCAGGTGACGCGAGGCCGGGCCAGTCGGCGTTCGGCGTCTGGAGCCGCGCGAGCTCCGCCGCGCGGTCGAGGAGATCGCGGAGCGCGCCCGGCTCGAGCGAGTTTCCCGAGCAGGTCCCGATGGCCGAGCCGACGATCGCGCGCGCGTGCACGTGCGTCTCGTCCGAGACCGCGTTCTGGTGGATCGACGAGTGCGAGTAGCGCGTGATCGCGGCGGCCCGACGATGGACCCAGAGGTCCGCCTCAGCGAGGCCGCTGTCCGTCAACGCCCGTTGGAGCGGCGCGAGCAGCGCGTCTGGGCCGAGCACGCTCACGCTCGTACCTCTCGGTCGCTGGCCTTCGGCCGGCGACCGCTCAAGACTGGTGGAGTTCGCTTCTCGCGGCAAAGCCGCTCGTCGCTCACGCTCGTACCTCGATCGGCCGGTCGCGGAACCGCGCGTGCGCCGCGCCGTGACCGACGCGCATGAGCTGGAGCGGCTCACCCTTCGCGCAGCTGAGGAAGCCATGGAGCTCCCAGTCGTCGGCGACGCCGTCGCAGCTGCCCCAGAAATCGGGCGTGAGCGACTGGAACGCGACGCCGCGCACGTACTCGCCCACCTCGCCGTGCCGGATGACCCGCGCGACCTGGGTCGAGAAGTGGAAGTTCTGGCGCTTGTCGTCGAGCGAGTACGACGCCGGGGACTCGAGCAGCAGGCCGTCATCGACGTCATGCAGCAGCTGCGCGAAGCTCGCCGCACCGGGCTCCAGGCTCACGTTCACCATGCGGACGATCGGGAAGTGCTGCCAGCCCTCCGCCCGCGCGCAGCCGCCGCTCCGGTCGATGCCGAGCGCGCCCGCGGTCTCGCGCGAGCTCAGGTAGCCGGTGAAGATCCCGCGCTCCACGAGCGGCGTGCGCGCCGCGGGGACGCCGTCGTCGTCCCAGCCGAACGTGCCCATCCCGCCGGGGACCGTCGCGTCGGCGGTCAGGTTCACGAACGGCGAGCCGTAGCGGAGCGTGCCGCGGTCCTTCGGCCACATGAACGTCGTTCCCGCGAACGCGACCTCGTGCTCCAGGACCCGGTCCGACTCCGTCGGATGGCCACACGACTCATGCACGAGCAGCGCCAAGAACGGCTGGTCGATGAGCAGCGTGGTCGGCTTCTCGACGGCCGGCTTCGCGGCGAGCACCGCCTCGACGTCGCGCGCGAACGTGCGCGCGTGCGCGAGCACGTCGAACTCCAGGACGTACTCCCAGCCGGCCTGGCGGACGTTGCGCATGTCGTTCCGGGTCGCGGGCTTGGCCCCGGCCAGCGACGCGGTCACGTTGAGGCCGGCTCCGCATTCGACGATCTCCTGCCGCACGTCGGTGCCCTCGCTCGTGACCAGGCGCTTGCGGGTGCGATACGACGCGACGCTCACCCGGCGTTGCGTCGCGTGCGGCGTGGAGAGGATCGCGTCGGCCGCGCGCAGCAGCTCGATCCGCTCTCCGAGCGGCACGGCGAACGGATCGCGCCCGACCGGCGTTCGATATTCGCCGCGCTGCGGTGCCTGCGGCGCGAGCACGACGCGCCGGCGCTGCACCGACGCGGCGGCCTCGGCGCGGCGAAATGCTTCGTCGAACAGCGCTCGGATCCCGGCCGCGCTCGTCGCGCGATCCGACGCGGCGAAGCCCCACGACCCGTTCGCGATGACCCGGACCCCGATCCCGCGGTCCGCATCCAGATCGACGCCCTCGATCTGCCCGTCCTTGACCGTGACGGTCTCGCTCTCACGCTCGACGGCGCGGGCATCGGCGTACGTCGCACCGCGGGCCGCGCTCGATGCCCATTCGACGGCCTGCGACAGCTGGCTATCTTCGAGCACGCATTCAGGCTAGACTTCGACGAAACGGCGCGCGTTCCGGCTGAAGCGTCCGAGTCGAGCTGCTCGCGGACATCGTGTCCCTGTTCATGGGATCCGGTGGTCGGGGAGAAAGATCGAGCGGATCATCGAACGAGTCGGGTGGAACGCGGAGCGCCTACATAACGGAGAAAACCCTTGCCCGACGTCGCCCTCCTCATTGACTGGGAGAACGTCTACTACACCCTGCGGCAGCACACCGAAGGCCCGCTGCCATCATCGCTTTCCATCCTCCAGGCCATCCTGCAGAAAGCGGCCGAGTTCGGTCCGGTCCGCGTGAAGCAGGCGATCTTCGGATCCGAGGTCGTCTCGCAGGACGAGACCCTCCTCATGGCGCTCGAGTTCACCGGCATGGAGCCGGTCGCGGTCGCCCAGCGCATGAGCGGCCGGCTGCTGAAGGGCCGCTCGGACGCGGTCCTCATCACCCGCACGATGAAGCTCCTCTACAAGGAGCGTCCGGACATCGATGTCTGGTTCATCGTCTCGGGTGACCGCGACCTGAACGCGCTCTGCAAAGCGCTGAAGGACGAGGACAAGGCGGTCTACCTCATCGCCGGGGACAAAGCCCTGGCCAACGAATTGCGCGACTCGCCGTACCTCCGCGATGGCGTCTTCCTCCTCGAGGACCTCATCCCGGAAGCGCGGTGGACCCGCACCGGCATCCTGCGCACCGACGACACCCAGGCCGGCAAGGAAGAGGCCCCGCGGACCCGCACGCGCGGGACCCGCGGCGGCGTCGGTCGCGGCCGCGGCGGCGCGCCGATCCGCGTCGCCGCACCGGCGAGCATCCCGGCGGTCGTGCCGACCGGCTCGCCCGAATCGGAGAAGGAGCAGCGCCGCCTCGCGGTGCTGCTGCTCGACCAGCTGGTCGCGCTCCGCGCGGAGCAGATGCCGCGCGGCGATTTCGTGCGGTCCGTCGTGCCGCTGTCGCACAAGGAAGCGTCGAGCGTGCTCGACCAGCGCATCGACTTCGGCGTCGCGCAGCATCACATCAAGGCCGAGCAGCCGTCGCGCACGCGCCTCAAGGACAAGCAGGTGCTCTCGCTCGAATTCGGTGACCCACTCGTCGCCGAGACGCTCTTCCACCTGGTCCGCGTGCTGCGGCGCATCGATTCCGTGACGAGCAAGGACACCCGCCGCATCCCCGCGGTGGAGGCGGTCCTCGATCCACTCTCGCGCGCCGACCAGCCCGGTGGTCTGGCCAAGGGCAAAGCCCAGCGGCGCATGCTGCTCGAGACCCTGTTCAACATCGCCGAGGAGCGCGGCGCGATCGCGACGGAGCAGGTCTCCCGCGACGGCCGCAACGTGACGATGTGCTGGCTCACCGAAGGGCATCCGCTCGTGCGGTATGCCCGACAGTCGAGCGCGGCGATCGTCCATCTCTTCAACTTCGTGGGCAGCACCCGGTCGAAGGACGACAAGGTCGATTGGGTGAATACCGCGCTGTTCAGCGAGCTGCTCTCGCGCGTCGAGGGCGACGCCCTCGAGTCGAACATCCGCCGCGCCGTCGAGTCCGGACTCATGAAGCCCGAGGAGCACGGCCGCAAGGCCGGCTACGTGATAGATCCGATCCATCCCGACGCGCGGCTGACGCTCGGCGACTTCAGCCGGCTGAACGGCGTGGAGGGCCACGACGACGAGCGTCCGACCATCCACACCGTGCCGGCGACCGACAACGCCGCGACGGCCGATGACGACGCGGACGAGCCGGCCGCGCCCGGTGACGCCGGCGTGCCGGACGCGTCCGGCGAGATCGCGCCGAAGCCGCGCCGGAGGCGCGGCCGCC
>DATCOD010000091.1:0-3527 GCA_036564905.1 Candidatus Limnocylindria bacterium | reverse complement strand
GGACCGCGCGCGCCGCCGTGAAGATGGCCACGGACATGGTGAGGGAGAAGCTCATCACCAAGGACGAGGCGATCCAGCGCGTCGACCCGCTCCAGGTCGAGCAGCTGCTCGTTCCCGGCTTCGATCAGGCGGCCGTCGAGCGCGCCCGGAAGGCCGGCCGGTACCTCGCGAAGGGCCTCAACGCCTCACCCGGCGCGGCCACCGGTCGCGCGGTCTTCGATGCCGACCGCGCCGTCGTGCTGAAGGGGCAGAAGCAGCTCGTCGTCCTCGTCCGGCCGGAGACGTCACCCGATGACTTCCACGGGATGATCGCCGCGACCGGGATCCTCACCGCCCGCGGTGGGTCCACCTCGCACGCTGCCGTCGTCGCGCGCGGCCTCGGTCTGCCGTGCGTCGCGGGCTGCGCCGAGCTCTCGATCGATCTGCACAAGCGCGAGATGCGGGTCGGCAACACGGTCATCAAGGAGGGTGACGCGATCTCCATCGACGGCACGACGGGCGAGGTGTTCGCCGGCGAGCTGCCGACGAACCCACCGAACTACGAGAAGGAGACGGAGCTCATCGAGCTGCTCTCGTGGGCCGACAAGCGGCGCCGCCTTGGGGTGTGGGTGAACGCCGACACGCCCGGCGAGTGCATCGAGGCCCGCAAGCTCGGGGCCGAGGGCGTCGGCCTCGCGCGGACGGAACACATGTTCCGGCAGGCCGAGCGGCTGCCGTTCGTGCAGGACATGATCATGGCCGACACCGAAGCAGGCCGGAAGGTCGCGCTCGCGAAGCTGCTCCCGTTCCAGCAGGGCGACTTCCGCGAGATGTACAAGGCGATGGATGGCCTGCCCGTGGTCATCCGGCTCATCGACCCGCCGCTGCACGAGTTCCTCCGGGAGTTCGCCGATGTGGACATCGACATCGCCGTCGCCGAGGCGACCGGCACGGACGGACCGGAGATCGAGCGGAAGCGGAAGATCTGGCGGCGCCTGGAGCAGATCCACGAGGACAACCCGATGCTCGGGCTTCGCGGCTGCCGGCTGCTGCTCGTGTACCCCGAGATCCTCGAGATGCAGATCCGCGCGATCCTCGGCGCCGCGGCCGACTCCGCCGAGCAGGGCGTGAAGGCGAAGCCCGAGATCATGATGCCGCTCGTCGGCACGATGGGGGAGCTGGACCGGCTCCTCGATCAGGTGACCGCGGTCGCCGACGCCGTGCAGAGGGAGCGCGGGCGCAAGATCCCGTACAAGTTCGGCACGATGATCGAGATCCCGCGGGCCTGCATCATCGCGGACCAGATCGCGACGAAGACGGAGTTCTTCTCGTTCGGCACGAACGACCTCACCCAGACCGTTCTGGGCATCTCACGCGACGACGCGCAGAAGAGCTTCCTCACGAAGTACGTCGAGCAGCGGATCATCCCCGACGACCCGTTCCAGGTGATCGACCGCGGCGGCGTCGGCGAAATGATGAAGATGGGCGTCGACCGCGGACGCAAGACGAAGCCCGACCTGAAGATCGGGATCTGCGGCGAGCACGCCGGCGAGCCGAGCTCGGTGGCGTTCTGCCACCAGATCGGACTCACCTACGTGTCGCCGTCCACGTACCGCGTGCCGGTCGCACGGCTCGCGGCCGCGCAGGCGGCGATCGCGGGAGGGGAACGGGACCGCTAGCGCGCCAGACCGAAGTGGCCCTCGGCCACCGCGACGACCTCATCGAGCGTCTGCGTGCCGTCGAGCTCGACCGTGGCGAGATTGTGCGCTCGAGCTGTCCGCCGCACGTGCTCGGTGAGCATGGCGTCGCGATCCAGCTTGTTCCTGCTCGCCCGCCCGTGATCGCTCGTCCCATCGATACCGGCCCAGC
Organism: Candidatus Limnocylindria bacterium; assembly: GCA_036564905.1. Classification (GTDB taxonomy): domain Bacteria; phylum Chloroflexota; class Limnocylindria; order P2-11E; family P2-11E; genus UBA4735. Next base: position 1,679 of record DATCOD010000091.1, on the reverse strand, counting down.
CCCGCGATGCGTAGTTCCGCTCGCGGGTCGCAGGCGTCGGAAGGAGGAAGATCGCCTGCGCCCGCGAGATGAGGTGCGGCGCGACGAGCTCCGGTAGCAGCCCGAATCCCTCGGCCACGACACCACGCGCATCCATGGCGGCGAGGTCCTCGAGGACCATCTCGAACCGCTCGGAGAACTGGCCGATGGTCGACTCCGCCATCAGTTCAGGCTTCTGCAGGACCCACCGCTCATCCATCGACAGCGCGAGGAACGCGGCGCGGAACGGATGGCGTTCGGCGCTGGTGCGCTCGCTATGTCCGCGCGCGTCCTGCCAGTCGTAGTCGTAGCACCCGAGGCCATGGCGTTTGGCGATCGCCTTCGCGATCGTCGTCTTGCCTGCGCCCGTGCCGCCGCCGATCCAGAGGACGTGCCGGAGCTCCGTCGCCCAATGATGGCGGAGCGTCCGGTACCCTGTACCCGCAATGGCGCGCGTGACGGACCTCAGCGCCAAGCTCTCTCGCACCAAGTCCGTCGCCGCCCTCCGCATCCGCGAGCGCCAGGAAGCCGCCGAGCGGACGACGCTCGCGCCATACGCGACGAAGAGCGCCGACGCGAAGCGCGATCGCCCGGAGGACCCGTCTCCGACGCGCACGGCGTTCCAGGTCGACCGCGACCGGATCGTCCACTCGAAGGCGTTCCGCCGGACGAAGCACAAGACCCAGGTGTTCCTGGCGCCCGTCGGGGACCACTACCGGACCCGGCTGACGCACATCCTCGAGGTGAACTCGATCGGCCGCTCGATGGCGACCGCGTTGCAGCTGAACGAAGACCTGCTCGAGGCGATGGCACTCGGCCACGACATCGGCCACACGCCGTTCGGGCATGTCGGCGAGGAGCTCCTCGCGCGGTTCCTTCCGGATGGCTTCCGGCACAACCAGCAGAGCGTGCGGATCGTCGAACGGATCGAGAAGAACGGCACGGGGCTGAACCTCACGCATGAGGTGCGCGACGGCATCCTCAAGCACTCGGCGCCGACCGAGGGCGGTCTTGAGACGCCGACGTGGGGCGTGCCCGAGACGCCCGAGGGCTGGGTCGTCCGCTACGCCGACAAGATCGCGTACCTGCATCACGACATCGACGACGCGATGCGCGCCGGGATCATCGGCGAGGACGACCTCCCCACCGAGGTCCGTGCCGCACTCGGCCACGACCGGGCCGAGCGTCTCGACACGATGGTCTACGACGTGATCGTCCATTCCTTCGGGAAGCCCCAGGTCGGGCTGTCGCCCGAGGTCCTCGAAGCGACGAACGCGCTCCGCGATTGGATGTTCGACAACGTGTACCTCGCCGGCCCGGCGAAGACGGAGGACGAGAAGGCCCAGGGGGTGCTGCTCGGCCTGCTCCAGCGCTTCGAGGCGCACCCGGACCGGATGCCGCCGGAGTACCAGCGGATCGCGGACGAGGATGGCGTGAAGCGGGCGGTGGCGGACTACGTCGCGGGCATGACCGACGCGTACGCCCTGGACACCTACGAGAGCCTGTTCATCCCGGCCGCCTGGAGCCGTCGCTAGACCCGCGGGTCCCGGCGATAGGTTTGTAGTCATGCCCGGTGATTTCGACCGCGTCAAGGACCGCGTGGACATCGTCCAGCTCGTGGGCGAGCGCGTGCAGCTCCGCAAGGCCGGTCGCGCGTACAA
>DATCOD010000090.1:0-23335 GCA_036564905.1 Candidatus Limnocylindria bacterium | reverse complement strand
GTCGCCGGGAGCCGCTCGGCGGCGTGGGGATCCGCGCCGATGCGGCCATCACGCTCGATGAGGCTTCCCGCCGTCTGCAGCTCGCGGACGACCTCCTCGATGAAGAACGGATTACCGCCGGTCCGGCCGAGCACGCTGTCGGCGAGCGCGACCTCGACCGGACTTTGCACGACCGCCTCGATGAGCTCGCGCCCGCCCGCGTCGTCGAACGGCGCGACGTCGATCCGTTGCGCCGGCCACGCCGGGGCCCAGCTCGGCCGGCTGGTCGTGATGAACAGACAGGGGAGCGAGCTCGCATCGCCCACGAGCTCGGCGAGCACACGGAGGCTCGCATCATCGGCCCAGTGGAGGTCCTCGGCGGCCAGGAGGAAAGGCGCGCGCAACGCCGCGCGCCGCATGAGCGCCCGAAGGAATCCGACCAAGAGCGCGCGCTTGCGCTCCGGATCGAGGGCGGAACGGGCCGGATAGCCGATCACCTCGACGATGACCGCGAGGACCGTCGGGTCGACGTCCTGCCCGTAGCGCTTCAGGCCGTCGTTCAACGCGGCCGTCGCGGCGGCCTCATCGTCCGCCGCGTGGATGCCGAAGGCGCCCCGGATGAAGTCGGCCACGAGGGCGTATGGCGTCGTCTGCTCGTAGGACGCGCAGCGCGCCGTCATCCGGTCGATCTCCCGAGGCAGCGTGTTGCGGAACTCCGCGAGCACCCGTGACTTGCCGACGCCCGGCTCACCGACGATCGCGATGACCGTTCCGCGGCCCTCGCGCGCCTGGCGCAGCGCGGCCGCAAGCTGATCCAGCTCCGCCTGACGGCCAACGAACGGCGTCGCGTCCGGCTCGATCGTCGTGTCGAGCTCGCGCACCACCCGGTAGGTGGTGACCGGCTCGCTCTTGCCCTTCAGGATGATGGGCTCGCGCCGCTCGAATTCGAAGCGGTGCATCGCGAGGCGTCTGGTCGTCTCGCTCACGAGGACCTGCCCGAGCGGCGCCGCCGACTCGAGACGTTGCGCGGTGTTCACCGCGTCGCCGACCACCGTGTACGCCCGCTGGACATCTCCGGCGAGCAGGCCCGCCACGACCTGGCCGGTGTTCACGCCGATGCGGAGGGTCAACCGGACGCCGTACTTGGTGTCGAGATCATCATTGAGGCGCCCGATCGACGCCTGCATCGCCAGCCCGGCATGGACCGCGCGCTCGGCGTCATCCTCGTGCGAGATCGGCGCGCCGAAGACCGCCATGACCGCGTCGCCGATGTACTTGTCGATCGTGCCCTCGTACCGCTGGATCTGCCGCGCGAGCACGCCGAAGTAGCTGCCCAGGATGCCGCGGAGCTCCTCCGGATCGAGCTTCTCGGCGAGCGGTGTCGAGCCCGAGAGGTCCGCGAACAGGATCGTGACCACTTTGCGCTGCTCGAGGAGCGCATCGGCGGTCTCGGCGGTGACCTGCAGCGAGGCGCTCGTCGGCGCGGCCGCGGTCGGCTGTGCCGCCTGGGCCGCGGCGATCGGGGTGCCGCACTTGGCGCAGAAGCGGTCCTTCGCGCGGATCGCCGCGCCGCAGTTCGCGCAGGTGGCCTTCGTCTTCGTCGCGCGCTCAGGCATCGGCGTACAGGGTACGTTCCAACACAGTCGGAGCCGACCTCACGGGCCAGAGCTCGTACGCGCTGAGCGGGTGGCGGGAGTCGAACCCGCACTCCAACCTTGGAGGGGTCGTTTGCTACCGCTACAACACACCCGCGGCAGAGGCGAGTTTAGACGACCCTCCAGGTGGTCGGACGACCCTCGACCTCGCGCACCCGGCCGCGCAGCTCGAGGTACCGCAGGTGCGCCAGGGTCTCCGCGAGCGCGAACCGCTCCTCGTGGGCTGACCGCAACACGGGGAAGAGGGTGCGGCCGATCGCGTATGCGGTCCGGGGCACGCCGTCGGCGGCGTCCATCGTCGCGTCGAGGCGCCCGGCGTGGTGCGCGAGGATCTCATCGACCCTCCCGGTGCAGTCGTCGAACGGGTCGCCGTGGGCCGGAAGCACGCGCTTCACCCGGAGCGTCTTCATCCGTTCGAGCGCGCTCAGATAGTCGCCCAGCGGATCCGGCCGGCCGCCCGGGTTGACGCCGACGTTCGAGGTGATCCGCGGGAGCACGTGGTCGCCCGCGATGAGCGTGCCGGTGAGCTCCTCGAACAGCACGGCGTGGAAGTCGGTATGCCCCGGCGTCCAGACGACCGTCTCGGCGTGCCCGCCGAGGTCCAGGACCTCGCCATCCGCGACCGGATGCATCGGCTCGAACGGATCGACCCGCTCACCGATGGAGAGCCAGGCCGCGCGCATGCCCTCGTCGACCTCGGGTGGCATGCCGTGCTGCTGGAACAGCGCGTAGGTCTCATCGATGAGTCGGTGATCCGCGCCCCAGACCTCGCGGGCGCGCGCGATCTCGGGACCGTGCATCAGGAGCTCCGCGCCGGCGTCGCGGATCAGCCCGGCCATCCCGAGGTGGTCCGGGTGCAGGTGCGTGATGAACGCGGTGCGGACGTCGGCCAACGCGATGCGCGCGTCCGCGAGTCCCGCCCGCAGCGCCGCTTCCGCCTCGGGCGTGTGCATGCCGCTGTCGACGAGCGACCAGCCGCGGTCGCCCTCGATCAGGTACACGTTCACGTTGCGGAGCGCGAGCGGGAGCGGGAGGAGGATGCGCCGGACGCCCGGCGCAACGTGCTGCTCGGACGTCACGGTCCTAGAATGGCGGTACTCCGGCCCGTTCGTCTAGCGGCCCAGGACACTGCCCTCTCAAGGCAGAGACCACCGGTTCGAATCCGGTACGGGCTACCGGTCAGAATGTTGCCAGCTCGCCGGTCATGCTGGCATGCGGAGAGAGTGTGCGCTCGATGGACCAGCCCCACCATGCCGCCGACGATCCAGCCGGCATAAGAACGAGGCGCTAGCTCGTGGGATCGAGCGACGCGCTGAGCGGGTTCACGATGAGCCTGCGCGTCGACGGCCTCGGACTGCTCTTTGCCGTCCTCATCCTCGCCATCTCCGCGCCGGTCACGCTCTACGCGATCGGCCACCGCCACCATGATCGTCTCGCCTTTCGCGGCAGCGGCGTGCTCATCGGCGTCTTCGTGCTTTCGATGCTCGGAGTGGCACTCGCCGGCGACGCGTTCACGTTCCTCATCGCCTGGGAGACGATGTCGCTCGCCTCGTTCGCGCTCGTCCTCGCGGATCACCGCAGATCCGAAGTACGGCGAGCGGGATGGGTGTATCTCGTCATGACCCACACCGCGACCGCCTGCATCACCGTCGCGTTCCTCCTGCTCGCGCGCCACAGCGGGTCCCTGGCTTTCGACGCGTGGGCGGCCTCCGCCGGGTCGCTCGATCCGCTGTCGGCCGGGCTCATCTTCGTGCTCGGGCTGATCGGATTCGGGACGAAGGCCGGAATGATCCCGCTCCACGTGTGGCTTCCTCGAGCGCATCCGGTCGCCGCGTCCGCGGTCTCGGCGCTCATGTCGGGTCTGATGATCAAGCTCGGCATCTACGGTCTGGTGCGTCTGGGCTTCGAGTGGCTGTCACCCGGTCCGCCGTGGTGGGGCGCCCTCGTCATCATGCTGGGCGCGGTGAGCGCGATCCTGGGCGTGCTCTATGCGCTCATGCAGCACGATCTCAAGCGCCTGCTCGCGTATCACAGCGTCGAGAACATCGGGATCATCCTGCTCGGCCTGGGTGTCGCTCTCGCGGGGCGCAGCGCCGGCGCCGATGCCATCGTCGTCCTCGGACTGAGTGCCAGTCTGTTCCACGTCATCAATCACGCGGTCTTCAAGTCGCTGCTGTTCCTCGGCGCGGGAGCGATCGACAGCGCGGTCGGGAACCGCGAGCTCGGGCGGCTGGGCGGTCTCATCCATCGGATGCCGATCACGGCGATCACGTTCCTGGTCGGCAGCGCGGCCATCTCCGGGCTCCCGCCGCTGAACGGGTTCGCGAGCGAGTGGCTCACCATGCAGGCGCTGCTCGGTCTGGGGCGCGCCCAGAGCGCCTCGTTCGCGGCGATCCTGCCGTTGATCGCGGGCGGAGCGCTCGCGCTCACCGCCGCGCTCGCGGTCGCCTGTTTCGTCAAGGCGTTCGGGATCAGCTTCCTCGCGCTGCCGCGGAGCCCGGAGGCCGCTCGAGCGCGCGAGGTGGGACGACTCGAGCTCGCCGCGATGGCCGCGCTGGCCGGAGCCTGCGTCGCGCTGGGACTCGGCGCCGCACCGGTCGTGGCGGCGATCGGGACGGTGTTGCGGACCTCCGTGCTGGCCGCGCCCCCGGCGTCGGGCTCGGCGGCCCCGTTGGGCGCACAGCTCTCCGTTCCCGGCCTCGCGCTCGCGATCGTCGCGCTCGGGGCGTTCGCGCTCGGCGCCGCGCGCCTGCTCGGTCCGGTTCGGATCCGTCGCGGCGAGACCTGGGTCTCGGGGCGCCCACTGCACGCGAACAACCAATACAGCGCGGTCGCGTTCGCCAAGCCGATCCGGCTGATGTTCGCCGACATCGTCCGGCCGGTGCGCGAGGTCGACATCGTGCATCGCGGCGGTAGCCGCTTCGTCGCGTCGGTCCACTACCGGTCCCACATCGCGCCGGTCTTCGAACGGTACGTCTACCGGTCCGTCACGGATGCGCTCGTGCTCGGCTCGCACGTCATCCGTCGTCTCCAGAACGGATCGCTCCAGACCTACCTGGCGTACCTCTTCGTCGCCCTCCTGATCGGGTTGGTGCTCGCCCGGTGAGCGATCTTGCGACGACCGTGCCCCTCGCGCTGGCGCAGCTCGCGGTGCTGCTCGCGCTCGCGCCGGGACTGAGCGGGTTCATCAAGACCGCGAAGGCTCGGGTGCAGGGTCGCACCGGTCCGCCGCTGGTGCAGCCCTACGCCGATCTATTCAAGCTCCTGCGCAAGGACCTGGTCGTGTCCGATCACACCTCGTGGGTCTTCAGCTGGGCCCCCGCGATCTACGCCGGTGCCCTGGCGACGGCCGCGCTGCTCGTCCCGCTGCTCTGGATGCCCGCGCCGCTGTCCGGCTGGGGTGATGCGATCACCTTCGTCGGTCTGCTCGCGCTCGCGCGCTTCGCGCTCGCGCTCGCGGCGCTCGATACCGGCAGCGCCTTTGGCGGCATGGGCGCCTCCCGCGAGGTCGCGGTCGCGGCGCTGGCCGAGCCGGCGCTCCTGCTCGGGCTCTTCGCGGTCGCGCTGCGCACCGGCGGCACCGATCTGGGCGCGATGAGCGCCTGGGTCGCGGCCCACGGCAGCGCCGCGATCGCGCCAGGTCAGATCCTCGCGGGGCTCGCGCTCGCGGTCGCCGTCATCGCGGAGACCGGGCGCGTCCCCGTCGACAACCCGGACACGCACCTCGAGCTGACGATGATCCACGAGGGGATGCTGCTGGAGTATTCCGGTCGCGCGCTCGGGATCCTCACCTGGGCCACCCACCTCAAGCAGCTCATGCTGTTCGCGCTGCTCATCGCGCTCTTTGCCCCGACCGGGATCGCGACCTCGCCGGAGCAGCTTCCGGTCGCGCTCGCCGGGCTCGCGTTGAAGCTGGTCGTGCTCGGGACCGCGGTCGCGGTCTTCGAATCGGTGAACTCCAAGCTGCGGATCCTGAAGCTGCCCGAGTTCATCGGCACCGCCTCGGCCCTTGCGACACTCGCGCTGATCACCGAGCTGGTGTTGCCGTGACCGAGGCGACGGCGCTCGTCGACGGTCTCGCGCTCGCATTGCTGGCGGGCGCGCTCGCCAGCGTCGTGATCCGCGACCTCGTCGCGGGCGTCTGGCTCCTCGTCTTCCAGTCCGCGGTGCTCGCGCTGATCGCGGCGACGATGGCTGTCGCCACAGGCGAGCTCCACATGTGGCTGGTCGTCGTCCTGACTGTGATCGTTCGCGCGACGATCGCGCCCGCCCTGCTGTTCGGGATCCTCCGGCGGGTCGAGCTGCGCCGCGAGATGCGGCCGTTGCTGCCGACGCGGCTCACCGCGATCGGCGCGCTCGGTCTGATCGTGCTCGCGTTCGTCGCCGCGGGCAGGCTCGCGCTCATCGAGGGGTTCCCTGCGCGCGACGGGTTGCCTGTGGCGCTCTCCCTGACGCTGCTCGGGCTGCTGCTCATGTGCACGCGCCGCAAGGCGATCTCCCAGGTCATCGGACTGATCACGATCGAGAACGGCATCTTTCTGGCCGGCCTGAGCGCGACGCTGGGCCTACCGCTGTTCGTGGAGATCGGCGTGTTCTTCGACCTTCTGGTCGCGCTGACCGTGCTCGCGGTCTTCACGTTCCGGATCAACGAGCACTTCGAGACGGTCAACACCGACGCGCTGCGGGAGCTGCGCGGATGAGCTTCGTCCCGCTCCTGATCGCCGTGCCCGCGCTGGCCGCCTGCGCGTGCGTCTGGGGAGGGCGCTGGGCGCCGCGGATCAGCGTCGGGGCGGCGCTCGTCACCTTCGCCCTCGCGGTCGCGGTCGCGGCGGACGGATTCGGCGCGCCGGCGCAGCGCGCGCTCGGTGGTGCGGTCGCCCTCGACGCGCTCTCCGCCCTCATCGTGGTCATCGTCGCGCTGGTGGCGGCGCTCGCGACGATCCAGTCGGTCGCGTACCTCCGGAACGAGGTCGAGGGCGGCCACCTCCAGGCCGCGCGCGTGCACTGGTTCTACGTCTGGTTCCACCTCTCGGTCGCCGCGATGCTCGCCGTCCCGTTGCTGAACAACCTTGGGCTCATGTGGGTGGCGATCGAAGCCACCACGCTCACGACCGCGCTCCTGGTCGGTTTCTTCCGGCGCGGCCGGGACCTCGAGGCTGCCTGGAAGTACCTGATGCTCTGCACCGTCGGCATCGCCTTCGCGCTCTTCGGGATCGTCCTCACGTTCTATGCCGCCAGTCACGCGCTCGGTCCGGACGCGGCAGGCTTGGAATGGGACCGGCTGCGAGCAAGTGCGGCATCGCTCGATCCGGCGCTCATGCGCCTCGCGTTCGTGTTCATCCTCGTGGGCTTCGGCACCAAGGCGGGCCTCGCGCCGATGCACACCTGGCTGCCGGACGCTCATGGGCAAGGGCCGACCCCGGTCAGCGCGCTGCTCTCAGGGGCGCTGCTGCCATGTGCGCTCTACGGGGTGCTCCGGTTCCACCTGCTGGCGGCGGGCGCGGTCGGCGCCACGTTCTCGTCCGATCTCCTCATCGGGATCGGGTCGCTCTCCATGCTCGTGGCCGTCCCGTTCGTCCTCGTGCAGCACGACCTCAAGCGCCTCTTGGCGTACTCGTCGGTCGAGCACATGGGCATCGTCGCCCTCGCCGTCGGGATCGGCAGTCCGCTCGCCCTCTTCTCGGCGGCCTTTCACCTGCTCAATCACGCGCTCGCGAAGTCGACGCTGTTCTTCGCCGCGGGCGCGATCGGCCAGCGCTACGGCACGTTGCGGCTCGCACGCCTGCGCGGCGCGATCGACCTCGCGCGGGTCCCGGCGCTCGCCCTCCTGATCGGCACGCTCGCCATCACCGGCGTGCCACCGTTCGGGCCCTTCGCGAGCGAGCTTGGCATCGCCCGCGCGGGGCTGGCGGACCGTCCGAGCGCGATCGGAGGGACGGTCGCGTTCTTCATCGCGACCGTCCTCATCTTCGGCGGGATGCTCTTCCACGTGCTCCAGGTCGTGCTGCGCGCGCCGCCGCGCCGCGTGTACGTCGGATCCCTCGGTCCGTCGTGGCTCCTCCTCGGCGCGCCGCTCGCGACGCTGGCGCTCATCGGCGTCTGGCTCCCGCCGCTGTTGAGCGGGCCGTTCGCCGCGGTCGCGCGCGTGCTCGCGGTGGCACCGTGATGCCGACGCCATCGGCGGTCGCTACCGACGAACGCACGACCCAGGTCTGGGTCCCACCGGGAGCGCTTTCCGAGACCTGTGGCGAGCTAGCCCGCTCCGGCGCCCGGCTCGTCGTGATGACGGCGACCGACGAGCGGCCGCTGGGGCGGGGGTTCGGGCTGTACTACGTATTCGCCGAGCCGTCGGGCGGGTTCGTCGCGGTGTGCGCGATGTTGGACCCGGCGCACCCGTCATTCCCTTCGGTCACGCCCGCGGTCCCGGCGGCCCACTGGTACGAGCGCGAAGCGAAGGACCTCTTCGGCGTCGATCCACAAGGGCACCCCGATCCGCGCCGGCTCGTCCTGCACCCCGACTGGCCCCACGGCGTGCACCCGTTGCGCAAGGACTTCGTTGCGAGCCAGCCTGTCGAACGCATCGCGCACGATGACGTGGCCATGACCGGCGTGCACGGCGAGGGCGTGATCGAGATCCCGGTCGGCCCGATCCACGCCGGGATCATCGAGCCGGGCCACTTCCGGTTCGGCGGGGTGGGTGAGCTGGTGCTCGATCTCGAAGCTCGGCTCTTCTATACCCACCGCGGGATCGAGAAGAGCGCCGAAGGGCTGGCCGTGGAGCGGGTCCTGGTGCTCGCCGAGCGCATCTGCGGGGTCTGCTCGCTTTCGCACGCCGTGGCGTTCTGCCAGACGATCGAATCGCTCGCCGGCGCGCGGCCGAGCCGCCGCGCGGAGCTCGTGCGGAGCGTCTTCCTCGAGCTCGAACGGCTGTACAACCACGTCGGCGATCTCGCGAACCTGTGCGCCGGCGCGTCCCTCCAGCTTGGCGTGTACCAGGGGGGCGTGCTCAAGGAGCGCCTGCAGGAACTGAACGCGACCATCGGTGGTCATCGTTATCTGTTCGGCGTGGCCGTGCCCGGCGGGGTGTGCCGCGATCTCGATCCCGGGGCCCAAGCGACGCTCATGTGGACCTTGGGGACGCTCGAGCCGGAGATCCGCGCGTTCGTGGCCGCGCTGTTGCGAACCGAGTCGTTCATCGACCGGCTGACCGGTACCGGCACGCTCGACCACGATCTCGCGCTGAGCCTCGGTGCCGTCGGCGTGGCCGCGCGCGCGAGCGGGATCGCCCGTGATGTCCGGCACGATCAGCCGTACGCGGCGTATGCCCCGGGCCTGGTGCCGCCGGTCACTCAGGCTGCCGGTGACGTGCGGGCCCGAATGCTCGTGCGGATCGACGAAGTGTTCGCCTCGTTCGCGCTGATCCGGCGGTTCGTCGGTGAGCTCGCCGAGCTTGCCCCCGGAGGACTCCTCGTTCCGGTGGGCCCGTTGCCGCCCGAGCGTTGGGCGATGAGCGCGGTGGAGTCCCCGCGCGGTGAGGACGTCCACTGGGTGATGACCGGGCGCGAGGGGGAGATCTACCGCTACCGAGTGCGCTCCGCGTCGTACAACTGGGCGCTCGTTCCGTTCGCGGTCGTCGGGAACCTTCTGCCCGACTTCCCGCTCATCAACAAGAGCTTCGAGCTCTGCTACGCGTGTCTGGACCGGTGATGCGCTGATGTTCTCCCTGTTGCGTCGCCGGTTGCGCTTGGGGCGCGCGACCGCGCGGTGGCCCGAGCTGCCGCTGGCCGTGATCGGCCGGACGCAGCCGGTGTGGGACGCGCCGCGGTGCGATCTGAACGGCGCCTGCGCGCGCGTCTGCCCGACCGGCGCGATCACCGTCGGCACGAGCTTCACGCTCGATCGCGCGGCCTGCGTCTCGTGCGGCCGGTGCATCGAGGCGTGCGGCCCCGGAGCGCTCGCTGCGGGTCTCGCGTTCGCGGCGCCGGCTCGGTCGCGCGAGGCGCTGCTCGTGCCCACACCGACGCTCGCGGACCGTGGGTCCGAGCTGCGCGAGCGCACGGAGCGGATCTTCGGGCGGTCGCTGCACGTGCGCCATCTCGACGCGGGATCATGTAACGGCTGCGACTTCGAGATCAATGCGACGACGAATGCGGTGCACGACATCCAACGCTTCGGGATCGACTTCGTGGCCTCACCGCGTCATGCCGATCTGCTCTTGGTCACCGGCACGATGACCCGCAACCTCGAGATCGCGGCGCGCATGACCTACGAGGCGATGGCCGATCCGCGGCTGGTCGTCGCGATCGGCGCGTGCGCGTCGAGCGGCGCGCCGTTCACGCCGGGGTACGCCTCAGGGACCGGTGCCGCCGGCGTTCTTCCGGTGGACGTGTACGTCCCGGGATGCCCGCCGAGACCGGAGGCGATCATCGAAGGGCTGCTCCTTGCGGTCGGACGCCTCGTACCGCGCGATGCCTAGGACCGGGGACCCGAGCGCGCGAGCTGCGAGCCATATCTCGGGGCCGGGCCGAGGGCGATGAGCTCATCGCGCCAGCGCTCGAGATCCCGCACGCCCGCGAACAGGTGGACGAGCGCGACGAGCGTGATGACCGGGATGGCGAGGGCGACCAGCACGGCGAGCAGCTCAGCGGTCAGCTGAACCACCACCAGTCGAGGATCCGTGCGCGGATGAGGATCCGGACGTGGATCGCTGAGAGGACCCGTTCTCGGACGCATGCATCAAGACGCGCGCGGCGGCAAAGCCCGCCGCAGCGGCGAGCAGGAGCGCGAGAACGATCACGGTCATGAGCACGACACCGAACTCCATGCCTCGCATCCTCCGCCCCGAGCGCCACGGTCACTAGGGCCGAAGGTCACTGGATGTCCGGCGGAGTGCCCCGGCCCGTTCCGCGAGTCGCAACCCCAGCGGCCGGACGGATGCCCCGGGCGGGGCCAGATCTGCCCGGGCAATGGGCCGAACGGCCCTTCCGGGGTCGCCGGAGGTGGACGAACGTGGAGGCCGAAACGAAGGAGTCCGACCAGCCGGCATGAGACGCGCATCGGCGATCAGGAAGGGCGGGGCCATCGGCCCCTCGTCGGTCCGGGCCGCGCTGGTCGTCAGCGCGGATCCCGCCGTCCGGGCCGATTGGGCGCGCTATTTCGAGGCACTCGGGCTGCGCACCATCCGCTGCGTCGGACCGCAGGCGCCCTGCCCGCTCCTCGACGGCGGGCGCTGCCGGCTGCACGAGGACGCCGACCTCGCCGTCTACGACCGATCCACGGTCACGCCCGAGCTGGCGCTCCGACTGATCCGCTCGAGCCGCTCGCTCCCGGTCGCCTTCGCGGCGGACCGGCTCGATGCCCAGGGGCAGCACGAGCCCCTGGTGACCGCGGTCGCCTCGGAGGGCCGGAGCACCGCCTGCGTCGGCACGGACGCGCTGACGCTGGGGCGATAATCGCCCGAGTGGACCTCGGGATCCTGACCCATCACCGCGTGTACCCGCGACGGCTCATCGCGGCCGCCCTGGTGCTGCCGGTCATGCTCCTTGGCGGTCTCATCGCGCTCGACTACTGGGTGCTCGAGCCCTCCCTCCCGTCGGCCGGGGGCCATCTGGTGACCTTCGCGATCGGCGGCGTCGGCGTCGTCAGCTTCACGTTCGTGATCCTGGCCCGCCTGGGCGAGCTCCACGAGCACGAGATCGCGCAGTCGCGCCGGCTGCGGGCACTGAATGAGGCCGGGCTCGCGCTGAGCGCGGAGCTCGACACCGAGACCCTCCTGCACAAGATCGCCGAGCTCGCGCGGGTCGTCGGCGACGCGAAGTACGCCGCGCTCGGCACCTTCGACGAGCAGGGTCAGGTGAAGGGTTTCTACACCGCCGGGATCAGCGAAGCGGTCCGCGACGGCATCGGCGCCCCGCCGGTCGGCAAGGGCATCCTCGGGCTGCTCCCGCGCGAAGGCCGCCCGCTGCGGCTGCGGGACATCCACCGGCATCCCGCCTCGGTCGGCTTTCCGCCGAACCACCCACCGATGACCACCTTCCTCGGGGTGCCGATCCGCTGGCGCGGAGACTCGCTCGGAAATCTCTACCTGACCGAGAAGGAGGGTGGGGGTGAGTTCATGGTCGAGGATGAGGAGGCGCTCCTCGCACTGGCCGCCCAGGCCGCCATCGCGATCGAGAATGCCCGGCTCTATGCCCAGACCAGCCGGCTGTCGGCGCTCGAGGAGCGTCATCGCATCGGCATGGATCTCCACGACGGCGTGATCCAATCCCTGTACGGCCTGGGCCTGCTCATCGAGGATGCGTCGGCTCAGGTCGACCTGACGCCACAGGACGCGAAGACACAGCTCGGGCGGGCCGTGGATCGGCTCAACGCCGCGATCGCCGACCTGCGCAACTACGTGCTCGACCTTCGCCCGATCCGGGGGTCCGATCGGCCACTGCGGGAGTCACTGCCGACGCTCGCGGCGCAGACGGGCACGAACGCGCTCCTCAGCGTGGATGTGACCGTCGAGCCGGACGCCGAGGCGAGCCTGGACCAGGCCGGACGCGAGGCTGTGTTCTACGTCGCGGCCGACGCTCTGGGCAATATCGCGCGACACGCGCGCGCCCGGCACGCGAGTCTCTCGCTCCGGCGGGACAAGAATGCGGTCCTCCTCGAAGTGGTCGATGATGGCGTCGGCTATGACACGAAGAGCTCGGTCCGCGGCCTCGGCTTGCGCAACATGCGCGAACGCGCATTCAATGCCGGTGCCCGCTTGGACGTGATCTCGACGCCGGGTGCCGGTACCCGGCTGCACCTCCGGATCCCGGTCCGGACCTGGGCCGTCGCATGAGCACCCGGGTGTTGATCTGCGATGACCACGAGGTCGTGCGCGAGGGCCTGCGCGGGCTCATCGGCCGCCAGCCCGGGATGAGCGTCGTGGGCGAGGCCGGCACGGTCGCCGAGGCGATCGAGGCGGCGACGCGCTCCAAGCCCGATGTCGTGATCATGGACGTCCGGCTCCCGGACGGCAGCGGTGTCGAGGCCTGCCGCGCGATCCGCGAGGCCCAACCGGCCATCAAGGTGATCATGCTCACGTCGTACGCCGACGACGAGGCGCTCTTCGCTTCGATCATCGCCGGCGCAGCGGGCTATCTGCTGAAGCAGACGCGCGGCCAGGCGGTCGTCGACGCGGTCACCGCCGTCGCCGCGGGTCGCTCGCTGCTCGATCCCGACGTCACCGGGAAGGTGCTCGAGCGACTTCGCGAGAGCCGGGCCGAAGATCCCGCGCTCGCGTCGCTCACCGAGCAAGAGCGCAAGGTGCTGACCGGCCTGGCCGAGGGGCGGACGAACCGCGAGATCGGCGAGGCGCTGTTCCTGTCCGAGAAGACCGTCAAGAACTATGTCAGCCGGATCCTCGACAAGCTCGGCCTGTCACGCCGGGCCGAAGCGGCGGCGTACATGGCGAAGCACAAGCCGCGGCTCTGACCCCGCGACCTGGACCGGTCGGCCCCTCGTTTTGAGGGTCGAACGGCCCTATCTCGCGACCCGCCCACACGTCATGTTCCGTCTGCAACGATCCAAAAACCGGATCGGGGCTGAAGGAGCGCACGCATGGCCGGCCCGGTCTCCCGCAGGCAGCTTCTCGTCGGCGTCGGCGGCCTCGGCGCGAGCGCCGCCGTCGCGGCCGCGGCCGGGATGTCCCCGATCCGGTTCCAGGCGGCGGCGGAGTCGGAGCAGCTGCCCGACACCGAGCCGCGGCAGTGGGCGATGGTCATCGACCTCCGGAAGTGCGACGGCTGCAAGAAATGCACGGAAGCCTGCCAGACCGAGCACGAGCTCCCCAAGAGCTTCGAGTGGATCAAAGTGTTCCCGGTCCAGGACAAACAGGGACGCGAGTACTTCATGCCACGGCCCTGCTTCCAGTGCGAGAACGCGCCGTGTCTGAAGGTCTGCCCGGTCGCGGCGACGTTCCGCACGGCCGACGGCGTCGTCCTGGTCGACCAGGACAAGTGCATCGGCTGCCGCATGTGCATGGCCGCGTGCCCGTACGGCGCCCGGTACTTCAACTACACGGAGCCGCCGAAGCCGGCGCACCCCTTCCAGCACCCGACCCCGGAGCACCCCGTGCCGCAGCAGAAGGGCACCGTCGGCAAGTGCATGTTCTGCGTGCACCGCACCGTCGACGGTCAGCTCCCGGCCTGCGTCGAGGCCTGCGGGATGCAGGCGATCTACCTCGGTGATCTCGTCGAGGACGTGGCCACGAACGGCCACGAGACCGTTCGGCTCTCGCAGTTCATCAAAGACAACGACGCGTTCCGCTATAAGGAAGATCTCGCGACCGGCCCGCGCGTCTACTACATCGCCGGCCACGGCCAGCTGTTGGACACGGTCTGAGCATGGATCGACTGACCCGCGAACGGTACGTGGAGCGCGCGGTCTGGCCCATCGGCCGCGGTGACCGGAACTTCTGGCTCTCGGTCACGATCCTGTCGGCGCTGGTCGGGGCCGGGCTCTACGCCTGGATCTACCAGCTCATCAACGGCCTCGGGGTCACCGGCCTGAACCAGAAGGTCTCCTGGGGCTTTTACATCATCAATTGCGTGTTCTTCATCGGCATCAGCTACGGCGGCGCGATGACGAGCGCGATCCTTCGCCTGACGAACGCCAAGTGGCGCGCGCCATTGACCCGCATCGCCGAGGCCACCGCCGTCGCCGCCCTCGTCGTCGGCGCGATCTACCCGATCATCGACCTCGGCCGGCCCGACCGCTTCCTGACGATCCCGCTCTACGCCCAGGTCGGCTCGCCGATCGTGTGGGACGTCGTCGCGATCAGCACCTACATCGTCGCGAGCTTCGTGTTCCTCTACCTGCCGCTGATCCCGGACGTCGCGGTCGCGGCCACGGCGCTCGGGGCCCGAGCACGGCTCCTCGGCCCGATCTACCGGATCCTCGCGCTCGGCTGGCGCGGCACGCCGGCGCAGGAGCGGGCACTGCGGCGCGGCGTCGGGATCATGGCGATCCTCATCATTCCGCTCGCGGTCTCGGTGCACTCGGTGCTGGCCCTCTTGTTCGCGGTCACCGCTCGAGGCGGCTGGCACAGCACGATCTTCGCCCCGCTCTTCGTGCTCGCGGCGATGCTGTCGGGTGTCGCCGCGGTGATCCTCGTGATCGCGGCATTGCGGAAGGTCTACGGGCTGCAGGAGTTCATCACGGCGAAGCACTTTCGCTACCTGTCGTACCTGCTCGTGGCGCTCGGGCTCGGCTACCTGTACTTCATGGTCAGCGAATACGTCACCGAGGGGTATCTCCTCGACGCGAACACGACCCCGGTGCTCGAGGCGATCTTCACCGGGGCGTACGCGCCGGCATTCTGGGCCTTCAGCGTTGGCGGCCTCGTGTTCCCGCTCGTCCTTGCCGTCGCGCCGGGACGCTTCCCGATCGCGCGCGCGGGCGTCGCGTCGACGCTCGTCGTGGCCGGGATGTGGCTGAAGCGGTTCCTCATCGTCGTCCCGGGGATGGCCGAGCCGATCATGCCCTGGGACTGGGGACGGTACTCGCCGACCTGGGTCGAGGTCACGATCACCATCGGGTCCGCGGCCGCGATCCCGCTCATCCTCATCGTCTTCTTCCGGTTCTTCCCGGTGATGTCGGTCCACGAGATGGACGAGGTCGAGAGCAGCGAGGAGCAGCCGAGCGCGGCGCTGCGGCCCGCGTACGCCGGAGCCGGCGATGACTAGGCGGAGGCGTGGCACGATCCTCGCGGCGGCGGTCGCCCTGACGCTCCTGTTCGGCAACGTCGCGCTCGCCGACCATCTGAAGGCGACCTGCGACCTGCATGTCGCGGCAAGCGCGAAGGTCGAGCAGGGCTACGTGCTGACCGTCCACCTCCACACGAGCGATGGCCAGCCCGTGAACGAGGACACCGTCCGGTTCTACCAAGCGGTGGACTTCTTCGGTCAGCGCGAGATGCTCCTTGGCTCGGCGATCACCGATGGCCAGGGCAATACCTCCCTCACATTCCTGCCCGCCAGGCCCGGCTCCTATTCGATCATCGCGCGTTCGACCGACAAGGACCACTTCACCAGCGCCGAAGGCCGCACGACGTTCGACGCGACCGTCGCGGCGCCGGCCTACAAGGCGGAGACGATCGCGCTCTCGGGCTTCACCAAGGTCGTGACCGCCGCGGTCGGCGCGATCGTCCTCGCGGTGTGGGCCCTCATCGCATTCGCGCTCATCAGCACGGCGCGTGGCGTCCGACGCGGCGCCCGCGACCTCAGTCCGAAGGGAGACCTCGCATGAGACTGTTCCCGCGCATCCTCGCGACCAGCGTGGCGTTCCTGTTCGTCGCCGCGTCGTGCGGTTCCTCGACCGGTGAAGGACCCGGAGCCTCCGCGCCCCTGCAGACCCAGGCAGCCGCGTCCAAGGCGCTCATTCTCCAGGGCGACACCGTCCGCAGCCCCGAGGGGCTGACCGACGAGCAGAAGACCTACCTGTCGTGCGTCGAGCAGAGCCGGTTCCCGCAGTCGTCCCGCATCGTCTGGCGGTTCAAGGCGATCGACCCCGTCTCGGGCCAGGCCCTTGACGACAAGGCGATCAAGTCGTTCGTCGTCACCCTGCCTGACGGCACGACCGCCGACTTCAAGTACGGCGGGCATGGCGGCACCAAGCCGAACTACCTCGACTACTTCTGGACCGCGGGCTTCAGCATCCCGGCCACCTACCCGACCGGCGCGTTCACCTACAAGGTCACCGCGACCAGCACGACCGGCCTCGTCGGCACCTGGTCCTCCGACCAGTTCAAGGTGGCTGCCGCGCAGCTCACCGTCGTGCCTGCCGGCAAGCCGTAAGGAAGGAAGGAAGAAGGCATGCGTCGCCACGAGCACCTGACCGGTCTCGCGATGGCCCTGGCCGCGACGGTGCTCGTGGCCGCATGCACGACCTCAACGGCCGTCACGCCCTCCGCGTCGATCGCGCAACCGCGATCCTCGACGCCGGTCGCCGGCGCGTCGGCGGCCCAGACCGCGGCGCCGATCGCGGCCCAGCAGCCGATGGAGGTCACCGGGACGTTCGCGCTCGCGCCCGCGCGCGGACCGTGGGACACGGGCGTCACGGCATCGGCCACCGGGCTCAAGCCCGGGACGAAGTACGACCTCGTCTGGACCACCGGAAAGGTCCAATGGAAGCTTTCGGACGACCGGAGCAAGTACCTCGGTCGCACGGCGACGGCCGTCCAGCAGATCCTTCAGAGCCCGGTCACCGATCCGAACGGCGCGTTCACCGCGACCTTCAACGTGCCGCACGGCTTCGGCTATGCGCACGATGTCATGGTCGTCGACGCCCAGCGCGTCATCCGCAACAAGAGCCTCTTCGACGTCGACATGGTCACGACGATCAGCCCGACGAGCGGGCCGGTCGGCACGCCGATCACCGTCGAGGTGAAGGGCATCGGCTGGCAGTCGTACCAGAACAGCTTCCAGCTCGATTGGGACAATGCCTACACCGGGTGGGTCTCGTCGATCACGACGGACGGCTACGCGAAGTTCGTGATCCCGGCGACCGGCGCGGTCGGGACGCACATCGTCACGCTCGGCCACAGCGAGTTCGGCGCTCCGTACCTGAACCCGAACCAGCAGCCGGTGGTGGCCTCGCGGCCCTTCCCGCACATCCCGTTCACCGTGACCGGCGGCGCGGCCGTGCTCCCCGAGCCGGCCGAGGGACAGGGCTTCGCGACGATCGCCGCGAAGCCGGTCGACAAAGGGATCTGGTCATCGCCGTACGGCGCGACGGTCGGGATGTCCGCCACGCTGAACGCGAAGGCGCTGCCCGCGAATGCCGACGTCGACCTCACCTGGACGACGATGGTCGGCAACCGCTCCGTGACCGGCTTCGAGGAGCGCACCGCGCCGCTCGGGAAGGCCCGCACGGACGCGAACGGCGCGTTCGCCTGGACGTTCGCGGTCCCGGACGACCTCGGCGGAGACCACGTGATCGCCGCGAAGGTCGGCGACGCGGTCGTCGCAAAGACGAACCTCTACATCCTGGCGAGCGCGTTCCCGTTGTCCGTCGACCGGGGCGCCGCCGGCACGCGCACGACGCTCCACCTGAAGGGTGTCGGCTGGACCGAGACCGAGCAGATCTACCACGCGGTCGTGGATAATGCGTTCGCCGGTTACGCGTGCGCGTTCCAGAGCGCTGGAGACCTGACGATCTTCCTGACGATGTCCGGGGTACCAGGCTGGCACTTCATCGACATGTACCCCGGCATCTATCAGGGCAGCGAGACGCGGCCGGCCAATTACAAGATGCCGCAGCTCACGGCCCTCGCCGATCACCCCGGCAACCCACTCCCGATCTTCCGCTTCGCGTTCCTCGTGCAGTGATGGACGGCCGGACCGAGCAGGAGCTGCCCGAGCCCGCGGATCCCGAGGGCATCTTCGCGCGGCGCACGTTGCTCGGCGTGCTCGGGACCGCGTTCGGCGGGGCGCTCGGCGTCGCGCTCTTGGCGCCACGCACAGCCTTCCCGCGGCAGCGACGGCCATCGCCGCCCCGGCCGTGACGCCGCGACCGACGGTCGACCCGCTCCACGTGGCCGCGAGCCCCGTCGCGTCGGCGTCGCCCGCTGACCACGACGCGATGCATCAGGCCACGACCGCCGCGTTCCCGGCCAAGACGAAGGGCGTCGGGCTACAGGAGCTTCCCTCGACGGTCGTCGATGGCGCGCGTCAGTTCGAGCTCACCTGCGGCGCGCTGCAATGGGAAGTTACGCCGGGCCAGCTCCTCAATGCGATCGCGTACAACGACCAGGTCCCCGGTCCGATCATCCGCGTGACCGAAGGCGAGCGGGTCCGGGTGAAGGTCACCAACAAGCTCACAGAGAGCACCGCCGTCCACTGGCATGGGCAGCGGGTCGCGAACCCGATGGACGGCGTGCCGTTCATCACCCAGCCGCCGATCAAGCCGGGCATGACGTACATGTACGAGTTCACGGCCGGCCCGTTCGGCAGCCACATGTATCACTCACACCACAACGCGACGGAGCAGGTCGGCCTGGGAATGCTCGGACCGCTGATCGTCGTACCGAAACAGAGGAATGTGGACCCGTCCTACGACAAGGACGAGCTGTTCATCCTCAACGACGCCCTCGGCGGGTTCACGATCAACGGCAAGGGCTTCCCGGCGACCGCTCCGTACACCGCCAAGCTCGGGCAGCGGATCCGCTTCCGGTTCATGAACGAGGGCCAGATGGCCCATCCCGTCCATCTGCACGGCCTCACGCTCGAGGTCTTCGCGCGCGACGGGTACCCGCTGCCGGCGGCGTTCAAGTGCGACACGCTGAATGTCGCGCCGGGCGAGCGGTGGGACGCGATCGTGCTGGCCGACGCGGTCGGCGCGTGGGCATTCCACTGCCACATCCTCGGACATGCCGAGGGCCAGACCGGGATGTTCGGGATGGTCACCGCGCTCATCGTGTCGGCGTAGCGATGCGCCGCCGGGAGCTCCTCGTCGCGCTCGCCGGCTCCGCGCTCGTCGCGTGCGCGGCGCCGGTCGTTGCCAAGGGGCCGACCCCGACCGCGAACCCGTTGCTCGCGATGCCGCTGCGCGGCGTCTGGCCGGCGAGGTATCAACAGGCGCCGCAATCGGTCCGCGAGGCTTATGCCTTCGCGGTCGATCACCAGGCTGAGCTGCGCTACATCCCGTGCTTCTGCGGGTGTGGGACGAGCGTCGGCCACCGGAACAACTTCGAGTGCTTCGTGAAGGACCAGACCGAGCCCGGTACGTTCATCCTCGACCCGCACGGCTTCGCCTGCGGCACGTGCATCGGCGTCGCGCTGGACACCAAGGCGATGGTCGCGACCGGCATGCGTGTGCGAGCGATCCGGGCGGCGATCGACGCGAAGTGGATGGGAACGGGTCCGGCGACTCCGACCCCGTACCCCGATGAATAGCTCCCGTGGCTGGCTTCCGGTCCGGCCCGGCGGACGGTTGCAATGCCCACGCCGGAGCGGGGAGATCGACCTCGCGCTCTGCCTTGCCTCTAACCGGGTGCTCGACCTCGATCGCATGGCCGCACCCTTCGTCCGGTGCGGCGCTGGGCCGACGGTCCCAGACCGGCCGATCGCGCTCACGCGCGCCGAGCACATCGACTAGGAGGTCCCCGGGCCTTGGTTTTTCAGGCCGAACGGCCCTGTCGGGGCCGCCCTCTTGGCCGCATCGTTATCTTCACAATCGAAAGGCAGGTAACGAAATGGGCTTCCCACTGTTCGCAGCCATCGTGCTCGTCTCGCTGCTCGCTGGTATCGCCGTGCAGGTCTTCGGACGCATGACGTCGCGCTACGACTTCGCGATCGTGGGCGTGACCGCCGCGTTCGGGGCGTACTTCGCGAGCGAGACGTTCCCCGGCAGCACCGTGTTCTCGACGATCACGAATTGGGGTCCGTCGATCGACGGCTTCTACCTGATCCCGGGTATCGCGTTCGCGTTCATCATCGCGACCATCGCATACGTCGGGACCCGCGACACCTTCACCACGTCGACCAGCACCGCGTAGCTCGACCGAAAGGAGACCTAGCGTGACCACCTCCATCGTCAAGAAAGACACCGTCGTCGCCGACCCGCCGCTCTCGCGGCTCCTGTTCTCCGACCGGCGCATGGCGCCGATCTGGTTCCTCGTTCGGATGTACGTCGGATTCAGCTGGCTCGACGCCGGCTGGCACAAGATCATCGACACCGGCGCGAAAACGAACTACATCATCGACGGCGCCGGCATGTACGCCTTCTGGCAGCGCATCGCGGCCGTCCCGGTCGCACCGGCCAAGCCGGTCATCACGTACGACTGGTACAACGGCTTCATCCAGTTCATGGTCACCAACCACTGGGAGGGCTTCTTCGGCAAGCTCGTCGCGTTCGGTGAGACGGCCGTCGGGCTCGGCCTGATCTTCGGTGCCTTCGTCGGCATCGCGGCGGTCGGCGGCGCGTTCATGAACCTCAACTTCATGCTCGCCGGAAGCGCCAGCACCAACCCGGTGCTTCTCCTCCTTGGCTTCCTCCTGGTCCTCGCCTGGAAGACGGCCGGCTACATCGGCCTCGACCGCTACCTGCTCCCGATCCTCGGCACGCCCTGGCGGGGCGTCACGGTCTCGGTCCCGGTGGCGAAGCGAACGATGGCTCCCGTCGCGACGCTCTGAGCACGCGCGCACCTTCTTTTCGCGATGAGAGGAGCGGAGCGATCCGCTCCTCTCGCGCATCTCCCCCCGGCGCGGCCAATGCGCACGGGCGTCTCCCGGGCATGACCGATCGGTCATGACCCCCAGCCGATCCGCGACCACCATGGCGTCAGCGGGGCGGTCGGCCGTGACGGAACGGCCCGGCTGGAGGCGCACATGGCCACACGTAGGGAACCGGCGACGCTCGACGCTCCAGCGGAGAAGCCCTGGGTCCTGCTCGTCGAAGACGAGCCGACGCTCAGCACGCTCGTGGGCAAGCTCCTTGACGAAGCGGGTTACGAGCACGCGTCCATCTCCGATCACCAGCAGATCCCTGCCGCGATCGTTCGCTGGAAGCCGCGCTGCGTCATCCTCGACAGTGAACCGGGATCAAAGGGCCACGAGCGATCGTGGGCCGACGCGGCCGCGATCCGTCGCGCACATCCCGATCTGCCGGTCCTCATGTTCACGGCGGATCCGGCCTCGCTCGCCGAGGTCCGGGCCGGCACGAGCCGCCGCAGCCGGGCCGCCGGCTACGCGGGCGTGATCGACAAGCCATTCCTCGTCGTCGAGTTCCTCGCCACCTTGAAGCACGCGGTCGACGCACCGCGGGCAACCAGATCGCGGGAGAGCAAGGGCATCGCCGCCGAGGCGATCAGCGTCTTCCCCGATCTCGCCGGACCGTCTTCGACGAGCTGGGCCGCCGCCGGCTTCTTCAGCACGACGGTCCACGAGCTGCGTACGCCGCTCACCTCCATCGACGGGCAGGTCCAGCTCGCCCAGCGGTTCCTCGCGAGCGATCCCGCCCGTGCGGCCGACGCGCTGTCGCGCGTCCGGCTGCAGACGAAGCGCATGAACCGGCTGATCACCGATCTGCTCGACCATGCCCAGGTGAGCACGGGGGCGCTCAAGCTCGAGGTCGTGACGTTCGATCTGGGCGTCGCCACCGCGATCACGGTCGGGCTGCACGAGTTCGACGACACTCCGCGGATCACATTCACGACGCCCGAACACGTGCGTGTCCGGGGCGACCCGGAACGAGTCGCGCAGATCCTCGGCAACCTGTTGGACAACGCGCTCAAGTACAGCCCACCGCGCTCGCCCATCGACGTCGCGCTGACGATCGTGCGGACCGAGGCGCAGATCCGGGTGACGGACCGGGGCGTCGGCGTGCCGGAGGACGAGCTGGACCGGCTGTTCTCCCCCTTCTATCGCACCTCACGGACCCGGGAGATCTCCGGCACGGGCCTTGGCCTCCACATCAGCCGCCGGATCGCCGAGCAGCACCACGGCCGGCTGTGGCTGGAGTCGAGCAGCGGTTCGGGGAGCGCGTTCGTGCTCGCGCTGCCGCTGGCCTGAGGACGACCGGTCCCAGCGAACCGCGTCATGTGACGTTGTCGTAACGGACCGACAGACGGGTGACGGTCCGGTGATCGCGCGCGCGAGGGGATCGGCGCCCTTCCGCATCGGCGGCATGGCACGCCAGTTGCGGAGCATCGGTGCGATACCAGCAACGACTGACGCGCGCGCGAAAAGGACGGCGGTACAACAAGTGGGCAAGTCTCTCGCACTCATGGCCACTCTCGGGATCGCACTGATCCTCTCGATCGGTGCGCTCGTCGGATCGACGGCGTACGCCGCCGGTGGACCGACGGTCAATCTCGGCGCGGCCGACAGCTTTGCGGTGCTCGCGGGCTCCGGGGTCACCAACACCGGTTCGAGCGTGATCAACGGGAACGTTGGGTCCTTTGGCTCGTCCACGTCGGTCGGCGGATTCCCGCCGGGGCTGATCAACGGGACGAACCACGGTGGCGACGGCGTTACCCAGAACGCCAAGCTAGATCTCGTCACCGCGTACGACGATGCTGCGGGACGGACACCGGTCACGACCATTCCCACGGAGCTTGGTGGGTCTACCCAGATCGGCGGCACCTATGGCTCGGCCGCCGGCACCTTCCAGATCACCGGGAACCTCACGCTGAACGGTCAGGGCGATTCGTCCTCGGTCTTCATCTTCAAGACCGCGTCGACGTTGATCACCGCGGGGAGTAGCTCCGTGACGCTGATCAACGGCGCCCAAGCCTGCAATGTCTTCTGGCAGGTCGGCAGCTCCGCCACCCTCGGCGGCAGCACCCAGTTCGTCGGGAACATCCTGGCGCTGACCTCGATCACGCTCGTCACGGGCGCGACAATGAACGGACGCGCGCTGGCGCGGAACGGCGCAGTCACCTTGGACACCAACGTCATCACCAGGTCGGTGTGCGCAGCTGCGCCGGCTGCCGCGACACCGGCTCCGACAGCCAGCCCGACGCCTTCCGCCACACCGTCGCCGACCGCTGCGATCATCGTGCCGGCTGTGACCCCCGCTCCCGCGCCGACCGCGACCCCAACGCCGCCCGTCGCGGTGCTACCGGCCCAGACCCTGCCGTCAACGAGCACGCTCGACGGATCGACCCCGTTCGCGCTCGCCGGCATCATCCTGGTCGCGATCGGTGCGCTGATCCTTCGACCGCGGAG
>DATCOD010000089.1:0-10345 GCA_036564905.1 Candidatus Limnocylindria bacterium | reverse complement strand
CCACACCTTCCCGGTGATCGGCCGCCGGGTGATGCTGCTCAACGCCCGCAAGCTCCAGGCGGGCCAACACGGCGAGCTGCTGGTCCTGGCCATGGAAGACGTGACCGCGCGCAAGCAGGCAGAAGAGGCGTTGCTCAAAGCCGGTGCCTTGCAGAGCGCGATCTTCAACAGCGCCAACTTCTCGAGCATCGCCACCGACGAGAAGGGCGTCATCCAGATCTTCAATGTCGGCGCCGAGCGGATGCTCGGCTACGCGGCCGCCGACGTGATGAACAAGATCACCCCCGCCGACATCTCCGATCCGCAGGAGGTGATCGCGCGGGCCAAAGCCTTGAGCGCGGAGCTCGGGACCCTGATCACGCCGGGCTTCGAGGCCTTGGTCTTCAAGGCATCGCGCGGGATCGAGGACATCTACGAGCTGACCTACATCCGCAAGGATGGCAGCCGCTTTCCCGCGGTCGTGTCGGTCACCGCGCTCCGCGACGAGCGGGACGTGGCGCCAGAAGGTCGGCGGCGGATCATCGGCTACCTGCTGATCGGCACCGACAATACTGCGCGCACGCGGATCGAAGCAGAACGGCAGAAGCTCGATCAGCGCCTGCGCGATCAGCAGTTCTACACACGCTCGCTCATCGAATCCAACATCGACGCGCTGATGACCACCGATCCGCTCGGCATCATCACGGACGTCAACAAGCAGATGGAAGCGCTCACCGGCTGCACGCGCGACGAGTTGATCGGCGCGCCGTTCAAGAATTACTTCACCGATCCGGAGCGAGCCGAAGCGGCCATCAAGCTGGTGCTGAGCGAGAAGAAGGTCACCAATTACGAGTTGACCGCGCGCGCCCGGGACGGCAAGACAACAGTCGTCTCCTACAACGCGACCACCTTTTACGACCGAGATCGGATACTGCAAGGCGTGTTCGCTGCCGCGCGCGACGTCACCGAGCGCAAGCACTTCGAGCAGGCGCTCCAGGAAACGAATGACCGCGAGCAGGCGCTGCGCGCGGCGGCCGAACAGGCGACACAGTCGAAGGACCGATTCCTCGCGGTCCTGTCACACGAGCTGCGCAGCCCGCTTCAATCGATGCTGGGATGGGTCAGGATGCTCCGGTCTGGGCGTCTCTCTGTGACCTCCACCGAGCGGGCGCTGGACGTGATCGAGCGCAACACCGTCTTGCAGGCTCGGCTGATCGAGGATCTGCTCGACGTCTCGCGGATCACTGCCGGGGTGCTGCAGCTCGATCTCGCACCGATGCTGGTCGCGCCAGCGGTGCAGACGGTGATCGAGAACCTGCGTCCGGCGGCCGCCGCAAAGGGGATCCGGCTTGGCGTGTCGATCCAGGATGGCACTGGCCGGATCCAGGGTGACACCGCGCGGGTGCAGCAGATCGTCGGAAACCTCGTATCCAACGCGATGAAGTTCACTCCCAGCGGGGGCCGGATAGCTGTACGGATCGCCCGTAGCGGCTCCGATGTCGAGATTCAGGTGAGCGACACGGGCGCAGGGATCTCCTCCGAGCAGCTGCCGGAGGTCTTCGCTCCGTTCGGCACCGAACCGCGCAAACGCAGCCACGGCGGCCTCGGCCTCGGGCTCGGGATCGCCCGACACCTGGCCGAGCTGCACGGCGGGGCTCTCACTGCCGCGAGTGCCGGGCGCGGCCACGGGGCGACCTTTACGGTGACGCTGCCGCTGACCGTTGAACTCCCGGCGGCGGATGAGGCTGCGGTTCGGGCCGCAGCGTCCGATCCGACCCAGGGTCTCGCGGGACGGCACGTGCTCCTCGTGGAAGACAATGCCGATGCGCGGGAGGTGATCACGCTGATGCTCGAGGACAGCGGCGCCGTGGTGACGGCTACCGAGACCGTCGCGGCCGCGCTGAGCGAGCTCGAGCGTATGACGCCCGATGTCTTGTTGAGCGATCTCTCACTCCCGGGGCGCGACGGCTATGACCTGATCCGTACCGTCCGCGCGCTGGACCCCGCACGCGGGGGATCGATCCCCGCGATCGCGCTTACGGCCTACGCCAGTACCGAGGACCGCGAGCGGGTGATGGCCGCCGGCTACCAGCGGTGCCTGTCGAAGCCGATCGACATCGACGAACTCGTGGCGGCGATCGCGAACTGCTGCTGACCAGTTCCTAGCCGCCGCCGCCGCCGCCGGCGTGCACGTCGCACATTCTTGGCGTTCACGCGTTCACCCGGACCGGCGACGTAGTTCGAGCCATTCGATCGCAGCACGGCCGTCGCGATAGCCTCCACCGACGAAGCAGCTCCGAGCCCTGCTGGCGCGGCGCTTCGCGTATCGCCGACCCGGCACTCGCTGCGGTCCGTGTCTGGAAGGGCCGATAGGGTCCGGCCGTGTGCCGGTAGGAGCCATCCCACAACGGACGGAGAAAGCCTGCTCGCCGTCCATCGTTGAACCATTTGCTCTGCTGGTAACCATGTGTCGTCGGTTCAACTCCGGCCCTCGGCACAGATCAAGTTTCCTAGCGAATCTACGAGTGCGCCCGCGCTGGCCAGTAGTTCAACGGGTGCGTACTCATGAGCCATGCGGGTGGGTGCAGCGGTTTTGTAAACCGCAGGTTCCGGGTCCGATTCCCGGGGGCGGCTCCGCCCAGATCAGTGAACTCGCCGCTCGCGCCGCTGGTACCGTCCGGATGTGCGGCGGCTCGACCCTTGGCTCCTCAGCGGGCTGACCCTGTGCGGTCTTCTCCTTTTGATCGCGGCGTATGGCGACCGGATCGCGCCACACGAGTCGGTGTACCTGATGATCAACGGCCCGGCCGGGACGGAGCGCCCGCTGCCGCCCGGCCAACCGTTCCTCTTCGGATCCGACGCCGTTGGCCGCGACCTGTTCAGCCTCGTCATCATCGGCGCCCGCACCACGTTGTTCATCGTCGTACTCGCCGGCGTCGCCCGGCTGCTCGCGGGGCTCGGGCTCGCGATCGCGACGACCTGGCTCCGTCCGCTGAGCGTGCTCATCGACGCGGCGGCGGACATCGCCTCCGCGGTGCCGTCGACGATCGTCGCGGTGTTCGCCGTTCTCGTCTTCGCGCGGCAAGGCGCGCCGGCATTCGTGTTCGTTGCCGCGCTGCTCATCACCGGATGGTCCGGACCGTACCGCGTGCTCCGCGCGGAGTTGGTGCGCCTGCGCGCCGCGCCGTACACCGAAGGCGCTGTCGCGCTCGGAGTCTCCCGCCGAGGGCTCCTGGTCCGCCACCATCTTCCGCATCTCGTGCCGGTCATGGCGCTGTCCGCCAGCCAGCAGATCGCCGCGGCGCTCATCGCGCTCGCCGAGCTTGGGGTCATTGGGATCTTCGTCGGTCCCACGCGCGTGCTGAACATCGCCGAGGCGATGCGCGTCGTGCGCGACGGCGTCGCAACGAGCTTCCGCGTACCCGACATTCCGGAGTGGGGCGGGCTCCTCGCGCTCGGGCGGGGCATCCAGAGCCTGTATGTCAGCCGCTGGGCGTTCCTCGTCCCCGGCGTCGCGATCGCCCTCGCGGCGATCGCGTTCGCGATGCTCGGCGTCGGCATCGCCCGGCAGTACCGGCGACGCAACCTGCCCCAGGATCTGCGTACCCGTCGCGCGCTCGTCGCCGCGGTCGCGGTGCTCGCGCTCGTCGCCCCCGCGTTCATCCTGCCCGCGCCGCATGCCGAAGCGGTCGCGCTCGGCGACGCAGCGCGGTCACGCGCCGTTGTTGGCACCGACCCAGGCGCGGTGCTCGCGGCGGCGAACCTCACCGTGACGCTGGTGGACCGGTCGACGACGCAGCTGCGCCAGGTCGGTCCGGCCGCACTGCGGGTGGACGGACCAGGCGGACCGGTCACGTTCAACGAAGGCTCGGGCGACGACTACCTGCCGCTGCTCTTCGGCGCGTCCGGCGGAGGAACGATCGACGCGCCGCTGGTCTTCGCCGGCTGGGGCGTTTCGCCGGCCGACTTTCCTCCGCAACACACGTCGGTCTTCGAGACCGGCGACTTCGGCACGCTGGTCGCGGGGTGGGAGGACGACTACGCGAAGATCGACGTGCGCGGGAAGGTCGCGCTCATCTTCCGGATCGCCAATATCCAGACAGGGATCGGGCGCCCGGTCACGCCGGCGCCGACGGCCGACGTCCTCATGCGATCCGCGATCAAACGCGGCGCAGCCGCGATCCTCTGGGTGGATGCGAGCCGCGCGCAGCTCATCGCGCGCGGGCAGCCCGATCCGTATCGCCGGCTCGTTGCCGACGATCCGCTCACGAGGGTGGCGGGGGTTCCCGTCTTCATGCTCACGGCGGAAGCCGCCGACCGGCTCCTCGCTCCGGTCGGCATCAAGGCGACCGCCATCCTCCGCGCGCAGCTCCAAGGCGACCCGGCCGCGACGCGGGGCACCTCGACGGCAGCCGAGCTCCCCGAGCGCGCGCATCTCGAGCTGCCGATCGCGCCGGTCGCCTCGTCGTCGCATTCGCTCGTCGCGCTGACGCCCGCGCCGGCCGGAGCGCACCGTCTGGTGATCTGGGCGGTCGCGCCGTCGCTCGCGACCGGCAGCCGCAGCGCGAGCGATGCGCTGAGCGCCCTGGTCCGCGTGCTCGCCGGTCGCGCGATGCCGCCGCTCGTGTTCGTCGTGTTCGATCCGCGTGGCGATCCGGTCGCGAACGCGAAGGCCGTGCGCGCGACGCTCGGAACGACCCCGATCGACGACGTCCTCGCCATCGAGTCGCTCGGCGGCCCGCGGCTCCACTTCGCGACCGTGTACGGGGACCTCGTCCCTGCTATCGACGACTACGCCACGCGAGCCGGTGTGGCGGCGTTGCGGACCGCCGGTGCCCTCAACCCGGATGCGCCCGAGACCGGTGATCTGATGATCGCGGCCGGCCTGTCGGCGTTCGTCAACGACCATTGGATCCTCATCAGCGGTCAGGGTCCGGTCGGCGACACCGACGACCTGCGCGCCGACGCCGCGGCCGTGCTCGCCTACGTCGTCGCCCGCTACGCAGCCGCGGCGCCGGAGCTCGTGCGATGACGCTCGGCTCGCGGCTGCTACGAGTGCCGGCCACCGTGCTCGCCCTCGGGCTGCTGTTCGCGCTCATCGCCCCCGCGGGCATGGCGCAGTACCAGCCGTTCCAGCTCGCGCCGGGCATCGGGCCGTCGTTCCGCGTCAGTGGCACCGGGCCCGGCACGACCATCACGCAGTTCGTGCCTTCGATCGAGACGCAGTACCAGGAGCCGCTCGCGACCGTGATCCTGCAGGCGACCGTGCGCAGTCTCGCGCTGCTCGTTGGCGTAGCCGTCTTCGCGCTCTTCGTCGGTGTGCTCGTGGGCATCGCCGCCGCGCTGTTGCGACGCAGAGCGGTGGCGAGCGGAGTGGTCCTCGGACTGACGAGCGTCGCCGCGGCGGTACCGTCGTTCTTCCTCGCGTACTTCCTCCAGTTCCTCTTCATCTTCATCGGTGGCGCAGCCGGTCACACGGTGCTGCCCGTGTTCGGTTACGGGCTGGACAGTCACCTGGTGCTCCCGCTCCTCGCACTCTCCGCTCCCGCCGTCGCGACGACCGCTCAGCTGACCGCCGTGCGGATGATGGAGGTCTTCGATGCCGACTTCATCACGACCGCGAACGCGAAGGGCCTGTTGCCGTCATGGATCATCAGGGTCCACGTGCTGCCGCACGTCCTTCCGGTGTCGCTCGAGGCTGTGGGCGGCGGGCTCCGGATCGCGGTCGCGAGCCTGCCGATCGTCGAGTACATATTGCTGTGGAACGGCATCGGCTTCGTCGCGCTGCAGTCGATCGCGCTGCGTGATCCCGCCGCGCTCGCCGCCTGCGCGGTCGTGCTCGGCACGCTGTTCACGCTCACCAGCCTGTTGCTCGACCTTCGCCGCGCGCGCGTTCATTGAATGGACCCGGTCGGTCCCGGGTCCGATTCCCTGAGGCCGCTCAGCCATAGCCGCCGTTCAGACGTCCTCAATTACAGTCCGCCACCAGGCGTGGCAAGCGTTCGGGCTTCAGCCCGCCTTGGAAGGTTGGTGGTTCATGGGGTCTCTGTCTTCGTTCGCGCGCGGGCTCCTCAGTAGCAAGCCGGGCGTGGTCCTAACGCTGGTCGTCGCGCTCGTGGGCACGACGACGATCGGATTCGCCGCGGCTACGACCGCGGGCGTCATCTCCGCCTGCGTCAACAACAGCAGCGGGGCGGTGAAGATCGTCGGCCCGACCGACACATGCCCGAACAACTGGAGCGCGGTCTCGTGGAACGCGGAAGGTCCAGCGGGACCGGCCGGCCCGACCGGCGCGACCGGGCCGAAGGGCGATACCGGAGCGGTGGGCGCGACCGGAGCTACCGGGGCGACGGGGAACACCGGCGCGACAGGCGCGACCGGCTCGACTGGGGCGGCCGGCACGTTCGCGGGCAGCTTCTCGAGCCCCAATGGGAGCTACTCGATCCAGGTGACCGACACCGGGATCGTCCTGAAGGGGCCCGGCGTCGGCTCCATCAAGCTGACCGACACCGGTGTGTCGATCGAGTCGCCGACCAGCATCGAATTACGGGCCAGCACCGATCTCCACATGCGCGCGGCCGCCCAAGCGGACCTCAGGGGCGACGCGCTCACCACCGTCCTCGGCGGGCAGACGATCATCGGCGGGACCGGTGGCTGCAGCCCTGTCGTACGCACCACCGACACCGCGACCGTGGGGCCCGACGGCGGCGCGATCACGTTCCTCACCGGATCGGCCGTCGTGAAGATCTGCTAGCGATCAGCGTGCGCTGATGTCCGACCCTCGAGCGCGGCGTCGTGCCGCGCTCGAGCGGTCGGCTTCCATCGCCATAGGCCCCGATACTGTCGCTGAATGACCGTTGCCGAGCCCTCCCTCGTCGAACCCGCGGTCGCCGTCGTCGCGACCGCTCGCCCGACGGAAGAGCTCTCGTTGCGCACCCGACGCGGCCGTCTGGTCCTCGGCACGATCACCGCCGCGCACTTCGCCCATCACACGAGCAACAGCCTCCTCAACCCGTTGCTCCCGCTCATCCGCGATAGCTTCTCGCTCAGCTACGCCCAGTCCGGCTTCGCGGTGTCGGCCTATGCGCTGAGCCTCGGGCTGTCGAACGGTCCGATCGGCCTGCTCGCCGATCGCATCGGCTCGCGCACGGTCATCTGCGTCGGCCTGGTGCTCACAGGTCTGGTGAGCGTCGCGCTCGCGCAGGCCGGCGATTACGGGCAGCTGCTCGTCCTGCTGCTCGCGCTCGGCATCATCTCCGGCACGTATCACGCGCCCGCGGCGGCGCTCATCGCGCGGTCCTTCTCGCCGCGGGTCCGCGGAGCAGCGATGGGCTTCCACATCACCGGTGGCCACCTGTCGTTCTTCGCCGCGCCGCTCCTCGCGGCGTATCTCGCCACGGTCACCGGAACGTGGCGCACCTCCTATCTCTGGTTCGGGATCGTGCCGGTCGTGCTGGGCGTGGTGCTGTGGCTCGTCGCCGCGCCCGACCGGCAGACCCGCGCGGTCGGTGACCTCTGGGCGCCATTCAGGGAGATCCGGACCGTCATGCGCACGATCGGCCCGCTCGTCTCGCTCTCGGTGGCGTTCCAGGTCGGGATCTCCGCGATGTTCGCGTTCCTCGCGCTCTACCTGGTCGACGCGCGTGGGATCTCGCCGGCGCTCGCGGCCACGGCCTTCGGCTTCACGCAGCTCATCGGCGTCGTCGGCGCGCCGACCGGAGGCTGGCTGTCGGACCGGCTCGGACGCCGGACGCCGATCCTCATCTCGCTCGGGGTGATCGGACCGTCGGTCTATCTGCTGACGCTCGTTCCGAACGAGCTGCTCGTGGTCCCGCTCACGATCTTCGGGCTCGCGTTCTCGATGCGGAGCACGGCGACCGAGGTCCTGGTCATGGACACCGCGCCGGCCGAACGGCGGGGGGCGGTGCTCGGCGCGTACTACCTGGCTGCGCAGCCGATCGGGGGGATCGCGACACCGATCTTCGGCGCGATCGCGGGCGTCACGGGGATCGCCGCGGCGTTCAGCGGCGTCGGCCTCCTGCTCGTCGCGATGTCGATCATCGCGGTCCTCGCTGGGCGCGGCCTGTCGCAGGGCTGACCGACCGATCCGGGCGCTCGATCAGCCGGTGCACGGAGACCGCGTACCTGCTGTCCACGCTCCAGGGATCACGATCCCAGGTCGAGAAGCGCTCGACCAGCGCGAATCCCGCCGCCGCCGCGAGCGTGTCGTACTCGGAGAGCGTCAGGTGATCGGTGGCCCCGACCTGGGCTCCGGCGATGAAGAGACCGCCCGGATCGAGGTGGCGCGCGAGGTTCGCGAGCACCGCCGCCTCGGTCGCCGGCGTGAGCAGGATCATCACGTTGCCGGCCGCGACCACCAGGTCGAACGTGCGGGCGAGCTCGAACGACGCCAGGTCCGCCTGGATCCACGACAGCTCGGGGGATCGCCGGCGCGCTGTGGCGAGCATGTCCGGGTCGAGATCGACGCCCACGACGTCGACCCCGCGCCGCGCGAGCTCGCGCCCGATGCGGCCGGTGCCGCAGCCGGCATCGAGGACGGACGCGGGCGCGTAGCGCATGACAAAATCCGCCTCGCCATGCACGTTCTCCCCGGCCCGCGCGCGCTCGTCGTAGCGCGCGTCGTACGCGTCGCCGGAGAGGTCCTTCGTGCGAAGCCAGCGATTCTGCGATCCGGTCACCGCCCGGACATTACTCGTCGACGGGCCGCACCTCGACCAGCCCGCCGGCCGGCCAGCGCTTCGCGATCCCGATCGCCTCGTCGCGGTCCTTGACCTCGACGACGGCGTAGCTGCCGACCGCCTCCTTCGCTTCGACGAACGGCCCGTCGGTGACGACCGGCGCGTCGCCGCCCCGTTGGATCCGGCCGAGCCGGACCGTCGTCGTCGCCCGCTTGCCACCCGCGAGCTTCCTCCCGTCGACGATCTTCCCGGCCGCGGCATGCTCTTTGAACCATTCGCCGATCCGGCCGATGGCCGCGTCGCGTTCGATCTCCGGCAGCGCCATCCAGGCGTCCTCGTCGGCGTAGAACAGCGACAGGTAGCGCATGTGTGCCTCCCAGCGCGCGTCGTCCACGGTCACGACGAACGAGCGGTCTGGCCTTCGACGGACCCGAGCCAGGCCGTCCTATCGTGGCACCGTGATCGATCGCGCGCGCTTCGGCCGCACCGGCCACCTGAGCACTCGCACCATCTTCGGCGCGGCCGCCCTGTCCAAGGCGACCGAGGCGGACGCCGACCGGGCGCTCGCGATCGTCGACCGCCACGGCCTGAACCACATCGACACGGCCGCCAGCTACGGCGATTCCGAGCTCCGGCTCGCACCCTGGCTCCGCGGCAACGGCCGTGACCGTTTCTTTCTTGCCACGAAGACCGGCGAGCGCACGTATCAAGGCGCGCGCGACCAGATCCGCGCGTCGCTCCAGCGGCTCGGGGTCGGTCACCTCGACCTTATCCAGCTCCACAACCTGGTCGACCCGGTCGAGTGGCAGATCGCGCTCGGGCCCGACGGCGCGCTGCGCGCGGCGACCGAGGCGCGTGCCGCCGGCCTCGTCCGGTTCATCGGCGTCACCGGACACGGGACGACGGTGGCCGCGCGCCATCGCGAGAGCCTCGAGCGGTTCGACTTCGACACCGTGCTCTTCCCGTACAACGCGACGCAGCTGCGCGATCCCAGCTACGCCGCGGACGTCGAAGCGCTGCTCGCCACCTGCGCGGAGCGCGACGTCGCGGTGCAGACCATCAAGAGCATCACGCTCGGCCCGTGGTCCGAGCGTCCGGTCGACGCCCGCACCTGGTATGAACCGCTCACGGAACAGGCCGACATCGACCTGGCCGTGCGGTTCGTCCTCGGACGCGAGCGGCTCTTCCTCAACACCGCGAGCGACATCGGCCTGCTGGCGAAGGTCCTCGACGCGGCGAGCCGCGGCGGCGCGCGTCCATCCGACAACGAGATGGAGGCGCTGCTCGATCGCCGGGGGATGACCCCGCTCTTCGCGTGACGAGCTTCGAGCGCCGGGTTGTGTCGGTGGTGCGGCGGATCCCGCGTGGCCGCGTCGCGAGCTATTCGATGGTGGCGGACCGGCTGCGCCAGCCGGGTGCGGCTCGCGCCGTCGGCGGCGCGCTCGCACGCGGCTCCGGTGGCCCGGCCCATCGCGTCGTCACCGCCGACGGTCGCCTCGTCCGCCGGTGGCCCGCACAGTCGCGGCTGCTGCGCGATGAGGGCGTGCCGGTCCGCGATGGGCGCGTCGTGCGGCCGATCCCGTGGTGGCGCGCGTGAGCCGGCGACGGCGCGACGGCCCGCGCCTCGGCGCCCTGCCGATCGTGTTCATCGTCGTGCTCCTGCTCGT
>DATCOD010000088.1:0-9372 GCA_036564905.1 Candidatus Limnocylindria bacterium | reverse complement strand
TCCAGACCCTGACCCAGGACTTCACGATCACCTACACCGCGACCCAGCTCGCCGGTGCCGCCCGCTAGCGCTCCCGACCCAGACCCCTCCGCTGGTGGTGGCGCTCCCGGATCCTCCCCGGGAGCGCCGCTCTTTTTGCGGCCGAGCGGCTGGGCAGGGTCCGGATAGAGTCACCGCAATGGCATCCGAGGTCGCGGACAAGCTCCTCATCACGCCGGACGCACACGTGCTCCTGCTGAACGCGCCGATCGGGTACGCGAAGAAGCTGGCACCGCTCCCGGCAGGCGTGACGATCAGCGACAAGCGCAGCTCGCCCGCGGACGTCGTTGTCGCGTTCGTGCGAGACGCCGCCGAGCTGAAACGCCTGGCCAGCGGATTCCCGGCCCTCGAGGAGAACGCGGTCCTCTGGGTCTGCTACCCGTCGGGTGGCGCCACAGCCCGGACGGATCTGGACCCGGACGCCCTCGGCGAGGCGATGCGGAAGCACGAGCTCGTCGGCGTGGCGCAGATCGCGGTGGATGACACCTGGTCGGCGATGCGGTTCCGTGGTCCAGAGGACGCGGAGGATGTCGAGAGCTAAGATTTGCGGAGCGCGACGACGCGGACAGCGCCCCCGTCGAGCGATCGCCGAGCGAGCCGGGACAGTGGAAGCCGGTGCGGTCGAGGCAGGGGACACCACCGCCGAGCGCCAACGAATGAGCGCCC
Organism: Candidatus Limnocylindria bacterium; assembly: GCA_036564905.1. GTDB lineage: Bacteria > Chloroflexota > Limnocylindria > P2-11E > P2-11E > UBA4735. The sequence continues at coordinate 8,667 of DATCOD010000088.1, read as the reverse complement.
CGGCATCCCGGGGAAGCTGGGTGGAACCGCGAGGCCCGATGCGATCGGACTCGTCCCAGTGATGGCCGCATCACGAGGAGGACGAGATGGCGAACAAAGACACGAAGATGGCGCGGAAGCCCGACCACGGGTCCGATGAGCTCTACGCGCTGCGGCACTCGGCCGCGCACGTGATGGCCGGCGCGGTGCTCGAGCTGTTCCCCGACGCGAAGTTCGGCTTCGGCCCGCCCGTAACGGACGGCTTCTACTACGACTTCGACCTCCCACGCGCCCTCCAGCCCGACGACCTCGCGAAGATCGAGGAGCGCATGGCGGCGATGGTCAAGAAGGACGTTCCGTTCGAGCGGAGCGAGATGGCCGTGCCTGAGGCGATCGCCTTCTTCGGAACGAAGCATCAGGACTACAAGGTCGATCAGATCCAGAAGCTGGATGAGACGATCGAGAACGGCAAGGTCGGGGTGTACCAGCACGACGCGTTCGTGGACCTCTGCCGGGGCCCTCACGTCGAGCGCACGGGCAAGATCGGGCCGTTCAAGCTCATGTCCGTGGCGGGCGCGTACTGGCGCGGCGACGAGCACAACGCCCAGCTGCAGCGCGTCTACGGCACGGTCTGGCCGACCCAGGCGGAGCTCGACGCGTACCTCGAGCGGCTCAAAGAGATCGAGCGCCGCGATCACCGCGTGCTCGGGCGCGATCTCGAGCTGTTCCGGATCGACGAGGAGCTCGGGTCCGGCCTGGTGCTCTGGCTCCCGAATCTTGCGATCGTCCGCGAGGAGCTCGAGACCTGGTGGCGCGCGGAGCACCGGAAGCGCGGCTACACCCTCGTGTACACGCCGCACATCGCGCACGAGAAGATCTACCAACGCTCGGGCCACCTCGAGAAGTACGGCGAGAACATGTACGGGCCGCTGCCGCTGGACGAGGGCACCCAGAACTTCTGGATCAAGCCGATGAACTGCCCCGGGCACATCAAGGTCTTCCAGTCGAAGATCCATTCATACCGCGACCTGCCGATGCGGATCGGCGAGCTCGGCACCGTGTACCGCTACGAGCGTGGCGGGACCCTCCACGGGATGCTCCGCGTGCGCGGCTTCACCCAGGACGACTCGCACATCTTCTGCTCGTGGGACCAGGCGCAGGACGAGATCGGCAAGGTGTTCGACCTCGCGATGGAGTTCCTGCGGATCTTCGGCTACACGGATCCCGCGATCTACCTCGCGACGCGGCCGGAGAAGCGCCTGGGCACTGACGATCTCTGGGACAAGGCGGAGGACGCGCTCCGCAAGGCGCTCGGCGTACGCGAGGTCCCTTACAAGACCGACGAGGGCGGTGGCGTCTTCTACGCGCCGAAGATCGACATCAAGATGCGCGACGCGATCGGCCGCGAGTGGCAGGGCCCGACGATCCAGATCGACCTGAACCTGCCCGAGCGATTCGACGTCACGTTCATGAACGAGCAGGGGCAGCGCGAGCGCGGCGTGATGATCCACCGTGTGCTGTTCGGCAGCCTCGAGCGCTTTGTCGGCGGGCTCATCGAGCACTACGCCGGCAACTTCCCGCTCTGGCTCGCCTGGGAGCAGGTCGCCGTGATCCCGGTTCGCGAGACCGCACGCCCGTATGCCGACGAGGTCGCCGCGCTGCTGCGGGACCGCGGGCTCCGCGTGAACCTGGATGCTCAGGCGGGCGACATGCGCAGCCGGATCAAGGAGGCGACGGAGCGGAAGGCGAACTACATCCTCGTGGTCGGCGATCGGGAGGCCGCGGCGCGGCAGGTCTCGGTCCGCAGGCGCGGCTCGCGCGAGGAGGAGCGCGGCGTCGCGCTCGACGCGATCGTCGAGCGGCTCGTCGCCGAGCGCGATCGCAAGCAGCTCCCGCCGGACTTCGTGCGTCCCGACGGCGGGCCCACCCTCATGGCGGATGCGTGAGCATCCCGACGCTCCGAGGTCCGCGGGTCGCGCTGCGACCGATGACGGTCGCCGACCTGCCGCACCTCATGCGGTGGGGGAGCGACTCGGAGTTCCGCTGGTACCAGTGGGGCATGCGGCCTGGCGTGTTCGAGGAAGAGAACGCCCGGAGCTGGATCGAGCACCTGACACGGGACGGCGAGTCGGGCGCCTGGGTCATCGAGCATGCCGGCGCCGGCGTCGGCTTCGCGAACTTCCGCGACCTCAAGCCGAAGGCGAGGAGCTGCGAGATCGGGATCGGCATCGGCGAGCCTGGCCTCTGGGGCAAGCAGCTCGGGCGCGAGGCGCTCAAGCTCGAGCTGGAGTACCTCCAGAAAGAGCTGGGGCTGCACCGGATCGGCCTCTCCGTCGTCGCGCACAACGACCGGGCGATCTGGATGTACAAGAGCGTCGGGTTCGTGGTCGAGGGCATCGAGCGCGACGGCATCGGGCGGGAGGACGCGTTCCTGGATGACGTGAAGATGGGACTCGTCACTGGCAAGCCGCGGCCCGAGTTCGATCCGCGGCCGGTGACGCTCGCGGGCGAGCACGTGCGCCTCGAGGCCCTCCGGATGGAGCACGCGCCGGCGCTCTTCGCCGCGGGCGACGAGGAAGAGATCTGGCGGCACGTGATCCCGCGGCCGGTCGGCCTCGCGGGGTACGCGAGCTACATCCGCTGGGCGCTCGACCAGGCTGTGCTCGGGCAGCAGCTGCCGTTCGCCGTGCTGCGCGTGGCCGACGGCGAGGTCGTCGGCACCACGCGGTACGCGCACATCGATCCACCGAACAAGACGGTCGAGATCGGGTACACGTGGTACGGCAAAGGCGCCCGCCGGACGCCGGTCAACACCGAGTCGAAGTACCTCCTGATGACCCACGCCTTCGAGACCCTGGGCGCGAACCGCGTCTGGCTGCAGACCGACAAGCGGAACGAGCGATCGCAGAGTGCCATCGCCCGGCTGGGCGCGCTGAAGGAGGCTGAGCTGCGGAACGACCGCATCCTGGCGGACGGCTGGCTCCGCACGAGCGTGGTCTTCGGCGTGATCGCCGAGGACTGGCCGGCCACGAAGCGCCGTCTTCAGGGCTTCCTCGGCAGGTGATATCCTTTCGGTCTGATCAACACGTCTTCTGACCGCGGAGCGGGCCGATAGCTCCCGAGCTCCGCATCAACGACCAGATCCGCGTTCCCACCGTCCGCCTCATCGGGGCTGACGGGTCCCAGCTTGGGGTCGTTCCGACGCCCCGCGCCCTGCAGTTGGCGCAGAGCGAGGGCTGGGACCTGGTCGAGATCGCGCCGAACGCGACGCCTCCCGTGGCCAAGATCCTCGACTTCGGCAAGTACCGGTACGAGGAGCAGCAGAAGACCAAGGACGCGAAGAAGAAGCAGCGCGCCGTCACCTGGAAAGAGATCCGGATGGCGCCGAAGATCGACGACCACGACATCGAGACGAAGATCAAGGCCGCCGCGCGCTTCCTGGACGAGGGCGACAAGCTCAAGGTCACCGTCCGGTTCCGCGGCCGCGAGATGGCCCACCCCGACCGCGGCCGCGCGCTCCTCATGGCCGTGGGGGACAAGCTGAAGGACCATGGCGTCATCGAGCGCATGCCGCTGCTCGAGGGCCGCCAGATGATCATGGTGATGAACCCGGTCCGGGCGCCGCAGATCCAGAACGCTCCCGGTGGTGGCGCGCCGATCGCGGCGCCGAGCGCGCCCGCGCCGTTGGCCCGACCGGCCGTTCCGGCGATGCCGCCGACGACTGCGCCGCCCGCCGCACCGGTCCCAGCCGCTCGTCCTGCGGCCGCAGCGCCTGCGCGACCTGCGCCGACTCGTCCGGCCACGGGGAATCGCGTACACTAGTCGTCCCACGGAGTCGAAGGAGTCGGTATCACTGTGCCCAAGCTGAAGAGCCACAGCGGCGCGAAGAAGCGCTTCAAGGTCACCGGATCGGGCAAGATCGCCCGGGCCAAGGCCTTCAAGGGCCATTTGAACGCGCACAAGTCGCCGCAGCGCAAGCGCCGCCACGCAGGCAAGGGCCTCGTGGACCGAGCGGACGCCAAGCAGGTCCGCAAACTGCTCCCGAACCTGTAAGGACGGTACGAGATGTCACGGGTGAAGCGCGGGGTTGCCGCGCACAAGAAGCACAAGAAGCTCCTCCACGAGGCGGAAGGGCGCCGTGGAGCGAAGCGAAAGCTCGTCCGCCCCGCGCGCGAGGCCGCGATCCACGCGCTCTCCTATGCCTATCGCGACCGCCGGGCTCGCAAGGCCCAGTTCCGCGCGCTCTGGATCGCCCGGATCAACGCGGCGTCGCGCGAGGCGGGCGTCTCATACAGCCGGTTGATGTCGGGGCTGCGGAAGGCGGACATCGGGCTCGACCGCAAGATCCTCGCGGACATGGCGGTCAACGACCCGAAGATCTTCCGCCACTACGTTGACCTGGTGCGCGACAATACGATCAAGGCGGAGACGTCGAAGAGCTAACACGGCAATGACGGAGAGCAGTACCGCGAGGTCGCTCGACAGGGAACACCGGTGACGCGCTGAGAGCCGGTCGCGAAGTGGACAGCGGGAATTCGCTCCGGAGCCGACCGGCAGCAAAGCCGGTCCGGGTGAGCCCGATAACGCTCAGAACGAAGTGTCGGTCGCCGGTGGGGCGGCCGGAACACGGGTGGTACCACGGAGGTCGGCCTTCGTCCCGAACGGACGAGGGCTTTTTGTTTGCCCGAAAGTAAGGAGGGCGGCATGGCGGACGAGCTGACGGGACTGACCGATCGGGCGCTGCGGGAGATCGCGGCCGCGAAGGATGCGGCCGCGCTCGACGGGGTCCGTGTCCGCTACATCGGCCGGAAGGACGGCGAGCTGACCACCAGGGTGAAGGCCCTCGCGGCACTGCCCGTCACCGAGCGTCCCGCCGCGGGCGCGGCGCTCAACCGCGCGAAGTCCACGATCGAGGCGGCCCTCGCGGATCGCGAGCGTGCCCTGCGGGACACGTCGCTCGAAGCGAGTCTCGCCGGTGAGGCCGTGGATCTCACGCTCCCCGGCCGTCCGGTCCGGCTCGGCCGGCTCCATCCGATCTCGCGGACGATCCGCGACATTTCCCGGATCTTCCTCGGGATGGGCTTCGAGTCGGTCGAAGGACCTGAGATCGAGTGGGACTACTACAACTTCGAGGCCCTCAACATCCCGAAGGGCCACCCGGCGCGGGACAAGTTCAACACACTGTGGGCGTCGAACCCGCTCGGGGACGACCCGGAGCGCCCGATGCTCTTCCGCACGCACACCTCGCCGATGCAGATCCGGATCATGGAACAGCGGAAGCCGCCGATCCGGGTCATCGTGCCCGGGCGCTGCTACCGGTTCGAGGCGACCGACGCGACGCACGAGAGCATCTTCTTCCAGTACGAGGGTCTCGCGATCGATGAGAAGCTGTCGATGGCCGACCTGAAGGGCGTCCTGTACAGCTTCGCCCGCCAGCTCTTCGGCGGCGAGCGCAAGGTGCGCTTCCGGCCGGACTACTTCCCGTTCACGGAGCCCTCCGCGGAGATCGCGTTCGACTGCTTCGTCTGCGATGGCACCGGCGTGCGGGACGGCGGGCGCTGCCCGACCTGCTGGGGCTCCGGGTGGATCGAGGCCGCGGGCTGCGGCATGGTCCACCCCGACGCGCTGCGCCGCGTCGGCTACGACCCCAACCGGTACCAGGGCTTCGCGTTCGGCGGCGGCGTCGACCGGCTCGCCGGGCTGCTGACCGGGACACCCGACATCCGCTTGTTCCACCAGAACGACCTCCGGTACCTGGAGTCCGTCTAGATGCCCACGATCCGCGTCCCCCTGTCGTGGCTGCGGGAGTACGTCGACGCGCGCGGCTCGGCGGAGGAGATCGGTCGTGCGCTGCATATGAGCGGCACCGAGGTCGATCGGATCGAGCGGCCCGGCGGCGCGTGGGAGCACGTCTGGGTCGGGAGGATCGTCGCGCTCGAGAAGCACCCGAACGCCGACAAGCTCCAGCTCGCGACGGTCGAGTACGGCGAAGGCCGGCAGAAGACGGTCGTCACCGGCGCGACGAACATCACGGCGGGCGATGTCGTCCCGTACGCGGAGGTCGGCGCGACGCTGCGCGACGGCCACGGCGACGGCTGGCTCACGCTCGAGCCGAAGAAGATGCGCGGCATCATGAGCGAGGGGATGGTCTGCTCCGCGAAGGAGCTCGGCCTCGGCGAGGACCATGACGGGATCCTCATCCTCGACCCGACGCTCACCGTCGGCCAGCCGCTCGCGGACGCGCTGGGCGATCCGGTGCTGGTCATCGAGCTCCAGCCGAATCGTCCGGACTGCATGGGTGTCGTCGGCATCGCCCGCGAGGTCGCGGCGGTGCAGCGTCTCGGGTTGCGCGAGCCGACGCTCGCGAAGCTGCGCCTCGAGCTCGACCGGAAGCTCCTCGACATCCGGATCGACGACCCGGAGGGCTGCCGGCGATTCGGCGCGGCCTATCTCGAGAACGTCACGATCGGGCCATCGCCGACGTGGATGCAGGAGCGCCTGGTCGCCGCCGGGATGCGGCCGATCCATAACGCGGTCGACATCACGAACTACGTGATGCTCGAGCTCGGCCAGCCCCTCCACGCGTACGACGCCGACCGGCTCGCGGGCCGGGCGCTCGTCGCACGCCGGGCGCGGAGCGGCGAGGCGCTGAAGACGCTGGACGGTGTGGGGCGCAGCCTGTCGCCCGAGGTCCTCGTCATCGCCGATGAGGAGCGGTCGCTCGGCATCGCCGGCATCCTCGGTGGCGAGGACAGCGAGATCCGCCCGACGACGACGAGGATCGCGCTCGAGTGCGCGAGCTTCGAGCCGCGGGGCATCGACCGCACCGCGGGCGCGCTCGGCCTGTCGCAGCAAAGCGCGGCCAGCGCGCGGTTCCGTCTCGCGCTCAGCCCCGAGCTCGTGCCGCTCGCGCTCGCACGCGCCGTCCAGCTCCTCATCGAGCATGCCGGCGCGACGCTCGTCGGCGCGGTGGACGTGTATCCGTCGCCCCGCACTCGACCGACCGTCCGGCTCAGCTTCAACGATCTCCCGCGCGTGCTCGGCGTCGACATCCCCCGGGAGGAGTCGCTCGACGCGCTGTCGCGGCTCGGCTTCGAGTACGCCGAATCGGGCGACACGCTCGTGGTCACGCCGCCGGCCATCCGAACGGACATCGGCATCCCCGAGGACATCGTCGAGGAGGTCGCGCGGATCGTCGGGTACGACCGGATCCCGATCCGCATCCCCGACGGCCCGCTGCCGCTGCACGAGCGGCATCCGCTGGAGCTCCTGCGCGAGCGCGTGCGCGATCTCCTGGCGGGCTTCGGGCTGCAGGAGACGGTGTCCTACGCGCTGGTCGACGCTGCGTGGCTCGCGCGGCTCACAGCGGACGGCTCGCCGATCGCGCCCGAGCCCATCCGGGTGCAGAACCCGACGTCGGCGGCGCAGTCGGTCGCGCGCCCGACGCTCCGGCCGAGCCTCATGGACACGGCCGCACGCAATCTCCGGCACCGCGACGGCGTGGCGCTCTTCGAGATCGCGCCGGTGTATCTCCCAAGGAAGGGCGACCTGCCGGAGGAGCGCTGGACGATCGGGATCCTCCTGGCCGGGCGCGCAGAGGCGCAGACCTGGCTCACGCAGCCGCGGGGCTGGGATCGCTGGGACGTGACCGGCCTGGTGGCCGCGATGGCGAGCGGCATCAATGCGGGGCTGTTCTCCGGGCCGACCGCTCCGGCGCCCGGCATGCACGCCGGACGCTCCAGCATTCGACTCCACGACGGGTACCCGGCGTTGATGATCGGACAGCTGGACCCGCGCGTCGCCGAACGGTGGGATCTGCCGGCCGAGACGTACATCGGCGAGGTCGACCTCGCCTCGCTGCTCGCGGTGGTGCGGCCGCGCGTCGCGACCGTGCCGCCGAAGTTCCCCGCGGCGTTGCGGGACATCGCGCTCGTCGTACCCGAGGCCGTCACGTATGGTGCGATCCGCGACGAGGTGACGGCGGCGGCCAAGGACCAGCTCGGATCGCTCACGCTCCTGGACGTGTATCGCGGCCCACAGGTCGGCGAGGGAAAGAAGTCGTTCGCCCTGCGGCTCGTGCTGCGCTCGCGGACCGCGACGCTCACCGATGACCAGGTCGAGAAGATCATCGGCCGGATCGAGGGCCGGGTGCTGCACAAGCTCGGCGGGACGATCCGGGGCTGAAGCGCCTCGGCGCGCGCCTCCCGCGCGCGTTCTACGACCGTCCGACCCGCGCCGTGGCCCGCGATCTGCTCGGCAAGACCCTCGTCTACGACGGGCCCGACGGCCGCCGGGCCGCGCGCATCGTCGAGGCAGAGGCCTACCTCGGCCAGCGGGATCCCGCGTCACACGCGTACCGTGGGATGACCCCCCGCACGATGCCGATGTTCGGCCCGGCAGGCTTCAGCTACGTCTATCTCTCGCACGGCCTGTACCCGTGTCTGAACGTCGTGTGCGAGGGACCGGGCCTGGCCGGCGCCGTGCTGCTTCGCGGCGCCGAGCCCGTCGAGGGCGTCGTCGAAGACCCGCGTCGGCTCGCGGGGCCCGGCCTACTCTGCCTCGCGATGGGCATCACGACAGCGGACACGGACCTGGACCTCGTCCGCTCGCGGCTCTCGATCCGTGCCGCGCCACCCGTACCGGCGCGCGCGGTTTCGCGCGGCCCACGGATCGGCCTCTCTCCCGGAC
>DATCOD010000087.1:0-2080 GCA_036564905.1 Candidatus Limnocylindria bacterium | reverse complement strand
CGTCGCGACCGCGCGGAGCGCGCCGCCCGCCGCCGTCGCCGCGGTCCGGGCCGCGGGCGCCCGGGTCGAATCGTTCGGCGAAACGGACGTGGATCTCGGCCGGCTCCTGGGAGCGCTCCGCGAACGAGGCGTGCGCTTCCTCCTCTGTGAGGGTGGGCCGACCCTGGCCGGGCAGCTGCTCGCGCGGCGGGCGGTCGACGAGCTCTTCCTCACCCACGCGACGCTCGTCACCGCCGAGCCCGATGCCCGCCGGCTGTTCGAGGGCAGCCTTCGCCCGGCCGGGACCGTCCGGGTCGAGCGCGTCAGCCTTCACGAGCACGACGGGGAGCGCTACGAGCGCTCGCGGCTGCGGTACGCGTAAGGTCGCTGGACACGCGGCGGACAATTCGCGCAAGGGATACGGAGGGATAGCCATGGCGACCGAATTCACGATCAAGGTGCCGAATCGCGCCGGGCAGCTCGCGGCGGTGTCGACCGCGCTCGGGGATGCCGGGGTGAACATCTCGGCGCTCGCCGGCAGCACGCTTGCCGGCAAGGGCCTCATCCACGTTGTCGTCGCGGACAAGGACGCCGCGCGCGCCCGGCGTGCGCTGAAGAAGGCGAAGCTTCGCTCGAGCGATCGCAAGGTGCTCGAGGTCCGGATGTCGGACAAACCCGGCACGCTCGCACGTGTCGCGAAGCGCCTCGCCGCGGGCCGGGTCAGCGTCGACTCGGCCTACCTGACCGGTGCCGGAAAGCGCTCGCGGACCATCGCCTTCGGCGTGAAGGACGCGCGCAAAGCGAAGAAGGCGCTCGGCAGGTAACACCCGCGCGGGGCTAGCCTGTTCGGAGTGTTCGAGCAGCTCTCCGACCGCCTGACCGCGACCTTCGCGAAGCTGCAGGGCCGCGCACGCGTGAGCGACGCCGACCTCGATGAGGCGCTGCGCGACGTCCGGGTGGCGCTGCTCGAAGCGGATGTGAATTTCAAGATCGTCCGCCAGCTCGTCGCGACCGTGCGCGAGCGCGCGATCGGCGAAAAGGTCCTCGAGAGCGTCACCGGCGCCCAAATGGTCGTGAAGATCGTCCACGACGCGCTCGTCGAGATGCTCGGCGGCGAAGCGACGCCACTCGCGAAGGCCGACCGGCCGCCGACGGTCATCGCGCTCGTCGGCCTGCAGGGCTCCGGCAAGACGACCTCGGCCGCGAAGCTCGCGAACGTGCTGCGGAAGCAGGGTCGTCACCCGCTCCTCGTCGCGGCCGACCTGCAGCGTCCCGCCGCCGTCGACCAGCTGCAGTCGCTCGGCCGGTCCCTCGGCGTCCCGGTGCGCACGGTCCGCGCGGGGCACGTGGCCGAGGACGTCGCCTCGGCGATCATGGGCGCGACCGCGGATGGCCGCGACACGGTCATCGTCGATACCGCGGGCCGGCTGCATGTCGACGAAGCGATGATGCAGGAGGTCGAAGCGATCATCCGCGCCGCCGCGCCGCAGGAGGTCCTCCTCGCGGTCGACGCGATGACCGGACAGGACGCCGTCGAGGCCGCGACGGCGTTCAAGGCGCGGCTGCCGGTCACCGGCCTGGTCCTGACGAAGGTCGACAGCGACGCGCGCGGCGGCGCCGCGCTGTCGATCCGCGCGTCGACCGGTGTGCCGGTGAAGTTCCTCGGGACGAGCGAGCGCCTGGACGGGCTCGAGGTCTTTCATCCCGATCGGCTCGCGACGCGGATCCTCGGGATGGGGGACATTCTCACGCTCGTCGAGCGCGCCCAGGAGCACCTCGATGAGAAAGAAGCGGAAGCCCAGGCGAAGAAGCTCCTGGAGGCCCGCTTCACCTTCGAGGACTTTTACACGCAGCTCCAGCAGGTGAAGAAGATGGGACCGATCGGCGACCTGCTGAAGCTGATGCCGGGCATGGGCGGCCTCGCGAAGCAGATGCCGGATCCCAAGCAGGCCGAGCAGCAGATGCGGACCATCGAGGCGATCATCTCGTCCATGACCATGGCCGAACGCCAGGACCCGACGATCCTGAACGGCTCGCGCCGTAAGCGGATCGCGAACGGCTCGGGGGTCACGGTGTCCGAGGTGAACGCGCTCCTCAAGCA
>DATCOD010000086.1:0-2201 GCA_036564905.1 Candidatus Limnocylindria bacterium | reverse complement strand
GGAGATCCAGCAGAAGTCCGCGCAGCTCGAGGTCGCGAACCGGCACAAGAGCGAGTTCCTGGCGAACATGTCCCACGAGCTGCGCACGCCGCTGAACGCGATCATCGGCTTCTCAGAGGTCCTCCAGCAGCGGATGTTCGGCGAGCTGAACGACCAGCAGGCCGATTACCTCGAGGACATCAAAACCTCGGGCCAGCACCTCCTCACGCTGATCAACGACATCCTCGACCTGTCGAAGATCGAGGCCGGCCGGATGGAGCTGGAGGCCGCGCCATTCTCGCTCGTCGCGGCGCTCAACAACGCGGTGACCCTCGTGCGTGAGCGCGCGCAGAGCCACGGGATCAAGCTCGAGCTGGTCGTGGCGCCGGAGCTCGACACGATGGTGGCGGACGAACGGAAGCTGAAGCAGGTCCTCGTGAACCTTCTCGCGAACGCGGTGAAGTTCACCCCGGACGGCGGCACGATCACCCTGCGGGCCGTGCGCGAGAACGGGGAGGTACGCCTGGCCGTGCACGACACCGGCATCGGCATCGCGCCTGAAGATCAGCGGCGGATCTTCGAGGAGTTCCAGCAGGCATCGCACCAGGGCGAGCGATCTCGCGAGGGCACCGGGCTCGGGCTGACCCTCTCCAAGCGGATGGTCGAGCTGCACGGTGGGACCATCTCCGTTGACAGCGCACCCGGAAAAGGCAGTACGTTCACCGTGGCGCTACCGATCTTGAAGGAGTCGTGATGGCGAACGAGCTGATCCTCATCGTGGAGGACAACGAGAAGAACCTGAAGCTCGCCCGCGACGTGCTGCGATTCCACGGCTACCGCACGGTCGAGGCGACGGATGGCGAATCGGCGATCGCGCTGAGCCTCGAGCACCTGCCGGCCCTCATCCTGATGGACATCCAGCTGCCCGGGATCGACGGCATCGTCACGATGACCCGCATCCGCGCCGACGCGCGCACGAAGCACATCCCGACCGTCGCCCTCACCGCGTCCGTGATGTCCGGCGATCGCGAGCGCTTCGACCAGGCCGGCTTCGACGGCTTCATCGCGAAGCCGATCGAAGTGAAGAATTTCCCCGGACAGATCCGGGCCTACCTGGACGCGAAGCGTTGACGAAGATCCTCGCCGTCGATGACATCCCGCAGAACCTGCGGCTGATGGAAGCGGTGCTCGCGCCGAACGGCTTCGAGGTCGTCACAGCGGGAACCGGCGAGGACGCGCTCCTCCAGGTCCTCAAGGAGAAGCCGGACCTGGTCCTGCTCGACATCATGCTGCCCGGGATCGACGGCTACGAGGTCTGCCGGCGGCTGCGGGCGGATCCGAAGACGAGCTTTCTCCCGGTCGTCATGGTGACCGCGAGCGGCCTCCCCGAGAAGGTGAAGGCCATCGAGGCGGGGGCGGACGACTTCATCGCGAAGCCGTTCGATCAGCCCGAGCTCCTCGCCCGGGTCCGCTCGCTCCTGCGCGTGAAGATCTACCACGACGAGGCCGAGCGCCAGAAGGCGGAGCTCGCCGAATGGAACCGGACCCTCGAGGACCGGGTGCGCGAGCAGGTCGATGAGCTCGGGCGGCTGGGCCGGCTGCGCCGCTTCCTGTCGCCGCAGATCGCCGACGTCGTCATGTCACAGGGTGCCGATGACTTCCTGGCCGGCCACCGCCGCGAGATCACCGTCGTCTTCGGAGATCTGCGCGGATTCACGCGGTTCTCGGAGACCGCCGAGCCGGAGGAAGCGCTCGGAGTGCTCCGCGCGTATCACGCCGCGATGGGCGAGGTCATCTTCCATCACGAAGGCACGGTCGAGCACTTCGCCGGGGACGGGCTGATGGTGTTCTTCAACGACCCGGTACCGATCTCGCAGCCGGAGCTCCAGGCGACCCGCATGGCGCTCGCGATGCGAACGCGCTTCGCGGATCTGCAGGTGGGCTGGAAGAAGCGCGGCTACGACCTCGGCATCGGCATCGGCATCGCGGTCGGCTACGCCACGCTCGGCCGCATCGGCTTCGAAGGCCGGTTCGACTACGGCGCCGTCGGGATGGTGGTCATCCAGGCGTCCCGACTGTCCGACGCCGCGAAGCCCGGCGAGATCCTCGTGAGCAGCCGCGTGCAGGCGGCGACCGAGGACGCGATCGAGACGACGTCGGTCGGCGCGATCGAGCTCAAGGGGTTCCATCAGCCCGTGCCCGCGTTCGCGGTGACCGCGGCG
>DATCOD010000085.1:0-10136 GCA_036564905.1 Candidatus Limnocylindria bacterium | reverse complement strand
GACGGGGACGGCACAAGCCGGCCTCGGGATCGACGGCCTCTAGCCCGGCGGACTGACCTCCAGGTCCACCGCCAGGAGCTGCGCGGCCGCCTCGCGCACCCGTACCTGCACCGGGACGTGCGCGGGATGGCCCGCGTACGCCGCGAGGCCCGCCTGATCGTCGAACGTCTCGATGAGCAGATGGGTGTAGCCCTGGGCGCGCGCGGGGCTGACGTTCAGGCCGAGCTCGAGCGAGCGAAGGGACGGCACGGTCGCCGTGAGCCCCCGGAGCGCCTCGAGGATCGCGGCGCGTTCCGGCTCGGGCACCGAGTCCTTGAACGCCCAGAGCACGACGTGACGGATCAGGTGGCCTTCGGCCCGCTCTGCGCGAGGCGCGCTTCCATGCTCGCCTGGACCCGCTCCTTGGTGAGCTGCGAGCTCTCGACCAGGTCGCGGAAGCCGTCCGCGTCGAGCTCGAGCACCTCCGTCGGCGCGGACGCGCGGACGGTCGCGTTGCGCACGGTCCCGCTCAGCAGCCCGATCTCGCCGAAGAAGTCGCCCGGCCCGAGCGTCGAGATCTCGTGTTCGCCGTTCGGCCCGTTCTGGCGGACGCTCGCACCGCCCCGCGTGATGATGAAGAACGCGTTCGCCGGATCGCCCTCGCGGACGATCGTCTGGCCGGCGAGGAACCGCCGGGGTTTCATCCGCTCCACCTCGCGCTCGAGCGTGGCGCTCGGCGCCTCGGGGAAGCTGCGGCGCATGTGCTTCAGCTCCTCGATGTACCGCTCCGCGTGCAGCACCGCGGTGGTGGCGTCGCCGACGGCGGTCGTCACCTGCTTCGCGAGCTGCGCGCGGGTGTCGCCACACGCGTACACGCCGGGGATGTTCGTGCGCATGTACTGGTCCGTGAGCAGGTAGCCGTTCTCGTCGTGGTCGATGTGCTCCTCGAACAGGTGCCGGCCCACGGGCTTGAACCCGACGAACACGAACACGCCGCCCACGGGGATCCGCTCGACCGCGCCGTCGCGATCCACGTCCACCCACCGGACCTGCGTGTCGCCGCCGATCTCCTTCACGGTCGCCGGCGTGATCGCCTTCACGTTGGCCATGCCGAGCAGCCGGTCCTGGAGGATCCGCTGCGCGCGGAAGTCGGTGCGCCGGTGGACGAGGCTCAGGTTCTTGGCGAACCGCGTGAGGAACAGCCCCTCCTGGAACGCGGAGTCACCGCCGCCGATGACCGCGAGGTCCTCGCCCTTGAAGAACGCGCCGTCGCAGACGGCGCAGTACGAGACGCCGCGGCCGTGGAACTCCGCTTCGCCCGGAACGCCGAGCTTCGTGGGCTCGCCGCCGACCGTGACGATGACGGCGTAGGCGCGATGGACCGTGCCATCCTCCAGCTCGACGACCTTCCAGTCGCCCTCGCTCCGGACCTTCTTCACCGGGGAGTACGGCTGGATCTTGAGACCGAACTTGGTCGCATGGGCGCCCATCTTCTCGGCGAGCAGGCGCCCGGTGATGGATTCCTCGCCCGGCCAGTCCTCGATCAGGTCCGTATTCAGGAGCTCTCCGCCGATGTCCTTCGCCTCGAAGAGGACGGCGGTCATGTTGGCGCGCGCAGCGTACAGGCCGGCGGTGAGGCCCGCCGGACCGCCGCCGATGATGATCAGGTCGTAATCGGACATGGGTAGACGACACTAGAACAGGTATGGACCCCACTTCTATTCGCTACCTGGCCCTCGGCGACTCGTTCACCATCGGGACCGGCATCACCCCGGAGAAGGCGTTCCCCGCGCTGCTCGCCGCGAAGTGGCGCGCGGCCGGGCGCGCCGTCGAGCTGCTCAATCCCGCGGTCAATGGCTACACGACCGACGACCTCATCCTGAAGGAGCTCCCGCACGTCCCGGTGTTCAAGCCGACGATCGTCACCCTGCTGATCGGCGCGAACGACATCGTGCGCGGCGGCAGCGACGACAAGCGCTATCGCGGTCAGCTGCGCCGCATCTACGCGCACCTCCACACCGACGGTGTGGCGCCCGGCGCGGTCGTCGGGCTGCCGATGCCGGAATGGTCGCGGTCACCGGCCGCGTCGCCGTATGGGACGACCGAGGCGCTGCTCACCCGCGTGAAGCACTTCAACGCGATCGCGATGGAGGAGGCTGAGAACGCGGGCGCGCGCTACGTGGACCTCTATCCGCTCATGCACCGCCAGGCCGCGGCCGAGATGCTCGCCACCGACGAGCTGCACCCGAACGCCGAGGCGCACGAGGAGTGGGCGAAGGCGATCGCCGAGAAGATCTAGCGAGGACCGGGCGGTGAGCGGGATCGACGGTGTCCAGAACCAAGACAAGCCGACGGAACCCAACCCGGCGGCTTGCCCATAGGTCTGACATCGTGCTACGATGTCTTACATGACGATACCGTTCTCGCTTCGGATGGACGAGGAGACGCACGACGAGCTGACCACTCACGTGCAGCGGCTCGATGTCAACGCCTCCAAACTCGTGAACCGGTACGTCAAGGAGGGTCTACGCATGGACAAGCATCCTGCCATCAGCTTCAAGACGACCGCGCAAGGGCGCCGCGCGGCCGTGCTCGCGGCGCACCCGGGGATCCAGGTCGTTGACGTGATCGGCACGTGGAAGGCCGAGCGCCAGGACGCCGTCAAGGCCGCGCGCTACCTACACATCGCTGAAGACGAGGTCCAGGCGATCCTGCGCTATTACGCCGGTTACCGCGACGAGGTCGAGCGGGATCTAAAGGAGCACCTCGAGACGCAACAGAACTACAAGCGGGTCCTCGAACACCGAGAGGCCCAGGTAAGGCGCCGGGTCGCCAACGGTTGAAGCTACTGCTCGATGAGCATTTCGACTACGTCATCGCCGAGAATCTGAG
Source organism: Candidatus Limnocylindria bacterium (assembly GCA_036564905.1). Taxonomy (GTDB): domain Bacteria; phylum Chloroflexota; class Limnocylindria; order P2-11E; family P2-11E; genus UBA4735. The sequence goes on along the minus strand of DATCOD010000085.1, from coordinate 7,265 downwards.
TCGACGCGGCGTCGACGCGATCGCCATCACCAAGGACTGGCCGGTCAAGATGACGATGTGGTTCTTCGAGGCGCAAACGTCGCGGGGCGCGTTGTCGTGACCAACAACGTCCGCGACTTCGCGCCCCTCGTCGAGAGCTTCGGCGTGAATGGAGAGCAGCAGTACGGTGTGTTGTTCACCGATGACGACACGTTCCCGCGCGGTGAGGCAGGCGTCGGCCCGCTAGTTCGTTCGCTCGAGGCCTTCGCCACTGGCAAGCCCGACGACTGGCTGCTGGACGGTTGTATGTACTTGGAGCCGGTCTAGCCACGCACTTCCGAAGCGAGGATGTTCCGTTCGTCGATCGCGGATCCGGCCGCGGCCCCCTGAAACCAGCCTGTCGCACTAGGCGACACCGACGTTCGCGCGATTTGCTATGAAACTCCGCTGCTCATTACCAACACATCAGGCAGCACGGTCCTCGCTAGGTCCGGGCGGTGAGCGGGATCGCCGTCCCGGTGATGCCCGAGGCCTCGGCGCTCGTCAGGAACAGGACCAACGCGGCGGCCTCGGGGGGCTGGACCCAGGTCTTCGGATCGGCCTTCGGCAGGTTCGCGCGATTGACCGGGTGGTCGATCGTGCTCGGCAGGATCGCGTTCACGGTGATCCCCTGCTCCTTCGTCTCCGCGGCGAGCGCCTCGGTCCAGCGGACGATCGCGCCCTTCGCCATCGCGTAGCCCGCGGTGTTGCGGCCACCCTTCAGCGCGGAGGCCGCCGAGATCGTGACGATGCGGCCGTATGCGCGGGCGCGCATCGGGACGAGGCACGCGGCCGACGGCACGACGACGGCCGCGACGTTCTGCTCCCACAACGCCCGGATGCGCGCGAGGTCATCCGCGGGGCCGGTGCCGAATCCGCCGGCGAGGTTCGCCAGCACGTCCAGGCGACCCCAGGCGCGCAGCACGCGCTCGACGAACGCCTCCATCGACCCGCGATCGGCGAGCTCCGCCTCGGCGATCAGCACCGTCGGATCGTCCGCGGTGCCGGCCAGCGCGCCGAGCTCGTCCCGCAACGCGGCGCCCTTCACGGCGTCGCGAACGGGGATCGCGACGTGGGCGCCGGCCTCGAGATACGCGCGCACGACCGCATGTCCGAGGTTGCCCGTCGCGCCCGTCACGACCACGCAGCGGCGCTCGAATCCAGGCATCGCCGCCTAGACTAGTCACGGATGAGCCTCCTCGAGCGGATCGACGGCCCGGCCGATCTCCGCGCGCTCGACCGTGACCAGCTGGTCGAGCTCTGCCGCGAGATCCGCGAGTACACGGTCGACGCGGTCCAGAAGACCGGCGGCCACATCAGCTCCAGCCTCGGCGCGACCGAGCTGACCGTGGCCCTGCACCGGGTGTTCGACTCGCCGCGCGACAAGCTCGTGTGGGACACCGGCCATCAGGGGTACGTGCACAAGCTCCTCACCGGCCGGCGCGAGCGGTTCGGCACCCTGCGGCAGTTCGGCGGGATCTCGGGCTTCCTCGCGCGCTCCGAGTCGGAGCACGACCAGTTCGGCGCGGGGCACGCCGGCACGTCGATCTCGGCCGCGCAGGGCATGGCCGTCGCGCGCGACCTGCTTGGCCGCACGGAGCACGTGGTCGCGATCATCGGCGACGGCGCGCTCACCGCCGGCATGGCCTGGGAGGCGCTGAACGACATCGGCGCGCGGCGGACCCGGATGATCGTCGTCCTCAACGACAACGGCATGAGCATCGCGCCGAACGTCGGCGCGGTCTCGCGGATGCTCGAGACCGTCCGCACGGCGAGCCCGTACCGCGAGCTGAAGCACGTCGCGCGGACCGTGCTCGAGCACATGCCCGCCGGCGACCTCGCCGAAGAGGCGCGCCGCCGGCTGTTCACCTCGCTGAAGGCGATCTTCATCCCGAACATCCTGTTCGAGCAGTTCGGCTTCACCTACTTCGGTCCGGTGAACGGTCACGACCTCGACGAGCTCGAGGGCGTCCTCAAGAAGGCCCGCGACTTCGAGGACGGCCCCGTGTTCGTGCACGTGCACACCCAGAAGGGTCACGGCTTCGGGCCGGCGGAGGACGACAACCAGAAGTGGCATGGCGTGTCGGCCACCGGATCGGGTAAGGCGGCCGCGCCGCAGTACACGAAGGTCTTCGCGGACGCCGTCGCGGAGACGATGCGGCGGGAAACGGCGGCCGTCGCGATCACCGCGGCGATGCCGGCCGGCACCGGGCTCGCACCGTTGTTCACCGAGTTCCCCACCCGCCTGTTCGACGTCGGGATCTGCGAGCAGCACGCGGTCACGTTCGCCGCGGGACTCGCCACGCAGGGGATCATCCCGATCGTCGCGATCTACTCGACGTTCCTGCAGCGCGGCTACGACCAGGTCGTGCACGACGTCGCGATCCAGGAGCTGCCGGTCGTCTTCGCGATGGATCGCGGCGGGATCGTCGGCGACGACGGGCGGACCCACCAGGGCCTGTTCGACATCGCGTACCTGCGGCCGCTCCCAGGCATCGTGCTCATGGCCCCGAAGGACGAGGCCGAGCTGCGGCAGATGGTCTGGACCGCGGTCCGCTACGCGAAGGACGGCGGCGGCCCGATCGCGTTCCGGTATCCGCGCGGGACCGGCGTGGGCGCGGCGCTCGACGCGCCGCTCGTAGAGCTCCCGATCGGCGTCTCGGAGACCCTTCGCGAGGGCGCGGACGTCGCGATCCTTTGTTATGGGACCGCCGCGCACGATGCGTTGGCCGCGGCGGACGCGCTCGCGGCGGTCGGCGTCGAGGCGACGGTCGTGAACGCGCGCTTCGCGAAGCCGCTCGACGTCGACCGCTTTCTGGCGCTCGCGGCGCGCATCGGTCGCGTCCTGACCGTCGAGGAGCACGTCGCCGCCGGCGGCTTCGGCTCAGCGGTGAGCGAGCTGTTCGTCGAGCGTGGCGCGAAGGTGGAGCTCGAGATCCTCGGCGTGCCGGACGAATGGGTCGACCACGGTGCGCAGAAGCTCTGGCGGAAACATTTCGGACTCGACGCCGAGGGGATCGCCGCGGCGGTGCGCCGGCGATGGCCCCAGCTCGCGCGCGATGACGCCGAGCGCCGGAGCGCCGGCTAGACCGAGCGGCTCAGGGCCGGGTCGAAGGACGCGGGGACGCGCTGCGCTCCGAATCACCACCGCGCTCGTCATCGCCCGATCGCGTCGGCTCCGCGGTGCGGGTCGGCGACGTCGTGCGCGCGGGCTGCGGCGAGCGCGAGCGGTCGGGAGAGGGTTCGTCGTTCGGCTCCGGCGTCGGCGCGGGACGTCCGGACGGGTGGAGCTTGTCGGCTTCCTCCTTGGCGCGCTCCAGACCCTGCTGGGCGGCCGCGGGAGCCGTCTTCTCGAGCTCGCTGATCACCGCTTCGTGCTTCGCGTGCGCGGCATCGACGACGTCCTCGGCGGCCGTCTTCTTGTCGGCGCTCGTGTCCGGCTTCGCCCGCACGGCATCGACCGCGGCGGTGAAGCGAGCGACCGCGGCGGCGTACTCGTCGGTCGCGGCCGGAGCGACATCGGGACGCGTCGTCAGCGCCGTCGACAGCTCGGCGAGCCGGTGATCGGCGTCATCGGACAGCAGTCGCAGCCGCGAGGAGTCATCGAGCGCGAGCGCGAGCTGCACCTGCTCGGCGGCGACCTTCAGCCCGTAGCCGAGGTCGCCGGGGAGGCTGTCCGCCGCGGCCTTGCCGGCGCTCCCGACCAGGAGCAGCGTGATGGCGGCGAAGGCGACGGCCGGCTTCAGCCATGACCCGCGCAGGCTCGACCAGGCGGTCTCCTTGCGGGTCAGGACCCGGGGCGCCTGGGCCATCAGCTGCGCGCGGAGGGCGCGCTTGAACGCGTCGCGCGGCTCAGGGCGCGGAAGCATGTCGCTCATCTAGAGCTGCTCCCGCGAGGGGATCAGGGTCCGCAGCGTGGAGAGCGCGCGGAACTCGATCCCGCGGATCGTGCCGTCGCGCTTGCCGACGAGCTTCGAGATGGTCTTCGTGTCGTAGCCCTCGACGTAGCGCAGCACGAGGATCTCCTGCTGGAGCGGGGTGAGCTGCTGCAACGCCTGGCGCACGACCGACGCGTCAGAGCCGTCGAGGAGTCCGGCATCGGGGTTGACGATCTGATCGGCGTTCGGGTGGGCGAGCGCGTCCTCGAAGCTCACCTGCTGGCGCGCGGCCTGGCGGCGGCTGCGGTCGATGACCGCGTTGCGCGCGATGCGGTACAGCCAGGCCAGGAATGCCTGGCGCGGCTCGTACTTCGGGATCGCCCGAAGGGCCCGCATGAACACATCGCTCGTCACGTCTTCCGCCTCTGCCTCATTCCGTACCCGGTAGAACACGTACCGGTACACCGCGCTCACGTAGCGGTCGTAGAGGATCCCGAAGGCCTCGGCCTCGCCCGAACCGGCGCGCCGAGCGAGTGCGGCGTCCTCTTCCCGCTCAGCGGAATTAACGCCGTCGCCCGGCTGGCTGTTAGGAAGCTCCCCCACCACAGAAAGAACGCTACCCGGGCCTGTTCAGCGCGGCTTGCCCGGCGGCCGGGCGGGCGTAGAATGAGCGCAGATTCATACGACAGGGGAGCGCCGAAAGGCGCTGAGAGTGCGCGAAAGCGCAGACCCTCGAACCTGACCTGAGTCATATCAGCGTAGGGAGTCGAAACCATGGCAGACCCTCGCGCGTCCACTTCCGGGTCCGGCTGGCGCACCGTCGACATCGTCGTGGCAGCCGTCATCGCGGTCGCGTTCGGGGTGGTCTTCTGGGCCTGGAACGCCCTCTGGGCGGCCACGGAGCCGGCCTTCGCGGCACTGCCCCAGGCGCAGTACCTCATCTCGGGCGTCTGGCTCATCCCCGCCGTGCTCGGGGGCTTCATCATCCGCAAGCCCGGCGCGGCACTCTTCTGCGAGCTCCTCGCGGCCATCGTGTCCGCGCTCATCGGGTCGCAGTGGGGGCTCGACACGATCGTGTCGGGCGTCGCCCAGGGCGGCGGCGCCGAGCTCATCTTCCTGCTGTTCGGCTACAAGAACTGGAGCATCCCCGTCGCCGCCCTCGCTGGTCTCGCGAGCGCGGGAGCGGAATGGGTCCACGACATGATCGTGTACTACCCGGACCTCGGGTTCAGCGGTTGGCTCGTCTTCATGCCGTTCTACCTCGCGTCTGCGGCAGTGATCGCCGGCATCGGCTCGTACTACCTCGTGCGCTCGCTCGCGCAGACCGGCGTCCTCGCATCGTTCCCCTCAGGACGAGCGCAGAACCGCGTCTAGGTCGGAGATCGCTTGATGGCTGGCGCCATCGAGCTCCGCGGCTGGGGGTGGCGACACCCCGGCCGCGCGGCGTGGGCCGTGAGCCGGCTCGACCTCGAGGTCAGGCGAGGCGAGTCCGTGCTTCTGGCCGGTCCGTCCGGATCAGGGAAGAGCACCCTGCTGCTCGGCATCGCGGGCCTGTTGGACGGGACCGGTGGTGGCGAGTCCGAAGGCCACCTCCGCGTCGAAGGCCGAACGGGCATGGTCTTCCAGGATCCTGAGACGCAGCTCGTCATGGCCCGGGCCGGCGACGACGTGGCGTTCGGGCTCGAGAACCGTTGCGTACCGACCGCCGAGATCTGGACGCGTGTCCACGCTGCGCTCGCGAGCGTCGGATTCCCGTATCCGGACGACCATCCGACCAGCGCGCTCTCGGGCGGCGAGAAGCAGCGCCTCGCATTCGCCGGCGTCCTCGCCCTCGGTCCCGAGGTCCTCCTCCTCGACGAGCCGACGGCGAATCTCGATGCGGACGGCGCAGGGCTCGTGCGGCGCCTCATCAGTCAGGCGCGCGAGCGCGGCCAGACGATCGTGCTGGTCGATCACGACCTCGCCGCGGCGCGTGAGCTCGTCGATCGCGTGGTCGAGCTCGCCCCGTTGCCGACACCCACGGTCGGCACGCTGATCACGCCTGGACCTGCCGGCGCGCCGCTGGTGACCGCGCGCGATGCCGCATTCCGCTACCCGGCGAGCGAGCGGATGGCGCTCGATGGCATCGACCTCGAGATCCGGACCGGCGAGGCCGTCGCCCTGACCGGACGGAACGGCTCGGGGAAGTCGACGCTCGCGCTCCTGCTCGCCGGCCTCGTGCGCCCCGCGCGCGGGAGCGTGACCGGCGCGGATGGCGCGACGTTCGCGCGGCTGCCCGCGGCCGCGCTCGTCCGCCGCGTCGGCACGGTCTTCCAGGACCCCGAGCACCAGTTCGTGCGCGGTCGCGCTGACGATGAGCTCATGGTGGGACCGCTGCGGACCGGCGCGACGCTCGACGAGGCCCGAGCGCGCGCCGCCGACCTGTTGGAACGACTCCGCCTCGCGCCGCTCGCCGCCGCGAATCCGTTCACGCTCTCGGGGGGCGAGCAGCGAAGGCTCTCCGTCGCGACGGCGCTCGCGACCGATCCTCCGCTGCTCGTGCTCGACGAGCCGACGTTCGGCCAGGATCGCGTCACGTACGCGGAGCTGGTGGCGCTGCTGCGCGCGGCGCGTGACGCAGGTCGCGGGATCGTCTTCGCGACGCACGATCGCGCGCTCGTCCATGCGCTCGCGGACCGCGAGGTCCGTTTGGAAGAGGGACGCGCGGCGTGATGCTGCTCACGCCGATCCGTGCGGATCCGCGCGCGCCGCTCGCGGCGGCGAACCCGCTCGCGAAGCTCGGCGCGGCAGCGATCCTGATGCTCGTCCTGTTCCTGTCGGTCGACCCGGTCACCCCGCTCGTGTTGCTGTTCGCGATCGCGGTGGCGGTGCGCCTTTCGGGCGTCCCAGCGCGCGCGCTGCTGGTGCGGAGCGCGCCATTGTTCGTCGCCGCGATCGGCGCGGCCCTGATCAACGGCGTGTTCGGAAGCGGTGGGCCATCGCTCGTCGCCGCGGCGGCGACCGGGCTGCGGATCGTCGCGATCGCGCTCGCAGGGGTCGTCGCATTCGTCACGATCGACCCGACCGACCTCGCCGACGCGCTGGTGCAACACGCCCGCGCGTCGCCGCGTTTCGCGGTCGGCGCTCTCGCGGCGTTCCGGCTCCTCCCCATCTTCGCGACCGAGTGGGAGACGATCGGCCTTGCCCGGCGCGCCCGCGGGCTCGACGATGGCGGCGGCCTCGTCAGACGCGTCTCGTCGTTCCGGGAGCGATCGTTCACGCTCCTGGTCGCGGCCATCCGCCGCGGCGTACGGCTCGCGCTCGCCATGGACGCCCGCGGCTTCGCCGACCTGACCTGCCGGACGATCGCGCGGCCGCAGCCATTCACCC
>DATCOD010000084.1:0-18971 GCA_036564905.1 Candidatus Limnocylindria bacterium | reverse complement strand
GGCTCGTACTGCGCACCGGCTGGAAGCGGCAAGTCCGACGGATGTGCGCGGCGGTCGGCCTGCGGGTCACCAGGCTCCGTCGCGTGCGCATGGGGCCGCTCGGCCTCGGCGCCCTGCCGGTCGGAAAGTCGCGGGAGCTGACCACCCGCGAGGTCGCGTCACTCCGTCTGAGCGGGGCTCGGCCGGGGCGGGCGCAGCCCGGCCCGGCCGCACGCAGGACGGGTCGCTAATGGCCATGCCACGGACCATCGCGATCGACGGGCCCGCGGGTGCGGGGAAGAGCACGATCGGCGCCCTCGTCGCGGAACGGCTCGGCTATCTGTTCCTGGACACCGGCGCGATGTATCGCGCGGTCGCCCTCGCGGCGATGCGGCGGGGGATCGACCCGGACGACGTGAAGCAGCTGACCGACCTCGTGAAGACGGTCCGGATCATGATCGGCCCGCCGACGACGCAGGACGGCCGCGCGTACACGGTGCTGCTCGACGGGAGCGATGTCACGTGGGAGATCCGTTCGGCGGACATCGACCGGATCGTGTCGCAGGTCGCCCGGGTACCGGGCGTCCGCGACGCCATGGTCGAGCAGCAGCGTGCGCTTGCGGGACATGGCCGGGTGGTGATGGTCGGGCGCGACATCGGTACGGTCGTCCTCCCGGTCGCCGAACGGAAGATCTTCCTCACCGCGTCCGCGAACGAGCGCGCGCGCCGGCGGGAAGAGGAGCTCGCGTCACGGGGGGAGCGGCGCTCCCGGCAGGATCTTCTGCACGAGATCCTGCGACGCGATCAGCTCGACACCGAGCGGCCGGTGTCCCCACTGAAGGCGGCGGAAGACGCCATCGTCGTCCAGACCGACGGTCTCTCCGTTCGCGAGGCGCTCGACCGAGTGCTCGCGGCGATCCAACGTCCCTGAGCGGTCTGCTCGGCGGTCCGCTGTGGCCGCAGCGGCGACTCTGGGTCTGGCAGTCATTGTTCCCGCTGGTGCGCGCCGTCGGGCTCGCGCTCTACCCGATGCTGCTCGAGCACGGCGAACGCATCCCGCAGCGCGGCCCGTACATCATCGTGGCGAACCACATCGACTGGAAGGATCCGCCGGCCCTCGAGTTCACGTTCCGGGTGGCCATCCGGTTCATGGCGAAGATCGAGGCCTTCCGGATGTTCTTCCTCGGAGGCCTCATGCGCGGCATCGGTTGCTTCCCGGTGCGCCGCGGCCAGGGCGACCGCCGGGCCGTGGTGACGTGCCTGCAGGTGCTGGGCGCGGGGAACCCGCTCGGCTTCTTCCCCGAAGGCTCCCGTAGCCGTGATCGGGTGCTGCACCGCGCGCTTCCGGGCATCGCCTTCCTCGCGCAGCGGTCCGGCGCCCCGATCGTGCCCGTGGGCCTCACCGGGACACCGGAGGCCAAGCTGCTCCGCTCGAAGATCAGGGTGCGGGTGGGCGAGCCCTTTCAGCTGAACGACCTCGGGCTGCAGGAGGGAAGCACCGACCAAGATGTCGCTGACGCGATCATGCGTAAGATCGCGGTCCTCCTGCCGCCGGAGATGCGCGGCTATTACTCGGAGGGGGTCGAACGGACCGAGTAGCACCCTACACTTGGGCGCATGGAAGTCCTCCTCGCGCGCGAGAACGGGTTCTGTTTCGGGGTCAAAAAGGCCGTCGAGCTGACCGAAGCGGCCGCCGAGTCCGGCAGGCGCGTGTATAACCTCGGCCAGGTCGTCCACAACCCCAAGATCAGCGAGCGGCTCGCGGCGCGCGGCGTGACGGTGATCAAGGATCCGGCCGAGGCCGACTCCGGCATCGTGGTCATTCGAGCCCACGGCGTGCCACCCGCGATGCGCGCGAGCATCGAGGAGCACGGGCTCGAGTGCATCGACGCGACGTGCTCGCTCGTCCTTCGCGCGCAGCGCTTCACGAAGCAGCTCGCCGACGAGGGCTACCGGGTCGTCATCCTCGGTACGCCGGAGCATCCCGAGGTCGTGGGCCTCGTCGGCTTCGCCGGCACCGACTTCACGATCGTGGAGACGAAGGATCAGTGGGAGCGGCTGCCGAAGATGAAGAAGGCGGGCGTCGTATCCCAGTCGACCCAGCCACCCTGGGCGTTCAAGGAGCTCGTCGGTCACGTCGCGGAGATCAGTCAGGAGCTGAAGGTCTTCAATACGGTCTGCCCGGTGACCATCAAGCGCCAGAACGCGGCGACGGAGCTCGCGGGCGAGACCGACGTGATCGTGGTCGTCGGTGGCAAGAACTCCGCCAACACGCGCGAGCTCGTCAACCTTGCCCGCATCCAGGGGAAGACGGCGTATCACATCGAGCACGCGACGGAGCTCGAGTCCGCGTGGCTCGCCGGCAAGGACCGCATCGGTCTCATCGGCGGCTGCTCGACCCCCATGGACACGTTGCTGGAAGTGAAGGAGCGCGCCGAAGCGCTCGCGGGCTAGATGGCGCGCGCGGTCGTCGCGATCGTCGGTCGCCCGAATGTCGGCAAGTCGACGCTCTTCAATCGCCTCGTCGGTGAGCGCGTAGCGATCGTCGAGGATCTTCCCGGGACGACCCGCGACCGCATCTACGCGACCGCGGACTGGCGCGGGCGCGAGTTCGCGCTCGTCGACACCGGCGGGCTCGATGACCCGAAGGCCGGACCGATGGAGGCCGCGGTCCGCGCGCAGGCCGAGACCGCCATCGATGAGGCCGATGTCGTGCTGTTCATCGTCGACGCGAAGACCGGCATCCTCCCCGTCGAGCACGATGTCGCCGACCGCCTGCGCCGCAGCCGCAAGCCGGTGCTCATCGTCGCGAACAAAAGCGACTCCTGGCGCGGCGAGGCGCAGGCCGCCGAGTTCTACGCCCTCGGGTTGGGGGAGGTGCACACCGTCTCCGCGATCCAGGGCACCGGCACCGGCGATCTGCTGGACGCGGTCGTCGCCGCGCTGCCGGCAGAAGCGGCCTCGGAGGAGGCCGACGACGCGCGGGTCGCGATCATCGGCCGGCCGAACGTCGGCAAGTCGAGCTTCCTGAACGCCCTCGTCGGCGAGCAGCGCGCGGTGGTGAGCGAGATCCCCGGCACGACGCGCGACACGGTCGACACGATGCTCGAGCGCGACGGCAAGCGCGTCCTGCTCGTGGACACGGCCGGCATCCGACGCCGGGGCAGCATCGAGCACGGCATCGAGCAGTACGCGCTCCTGCGCACGATCCGCGCGATCGAGCGGGCGGACGTCGCGATCCTGCTCATCGACGCGGTCGAGGGCATCGTCGATCAGGACGTGCACAACGCCGGGTACGCGCTCGAGGCCGGGGTGGGGCTGGTGCTCGCCATCAACAAGTGGGATGCTGTCGACCGCGGCATGGAGACGACCGAGCGTTTCAGGGCCGACGTGGCACGCGAGTTCCACTTCGCGCCGTGGTTGACGAGCCACTTCACGTCCGCGAAGAGCGGGCGGAACGTCGCCGACGCGCTCGCGGACGCGGTCCGGATCGTCGAGAGCAGGAAGACCCACGTGTCGACAGCGGAGCTCCATCGCATCCTCGTCGAAGCCATCGGATCGCATCCTCCGCCCACCGTGCGCGGCAAGGAGGTCCGCTTCCATCACGTGACCCAGGCCGACGCGGCGCTTCCGACATTCGTGTTCTTCGTCGACCGGCCCGATCTCGTCCACTTCTCGTACCAGCGCTACCTCGAGAACAGGATCCGCGAGAAGTTCCCGTTCCCGGGAACGCCGATCCGCCTCCAATTCCGGGCAGCCCGTGATTGACGACTGATGGATCTGGTCCGGATCGTGGCCTGCGGCGTCATCGGGTACGGGATCGGGTCGGTCTCGAGCGGCTACCTCGTGGGCCGGATGTACCGCAACGTCGATCTGCGCACGATCGGCTCCGGCTCGACCGGCGCGACGAACACGTACCGCGCGCTCGGTCTCGGCGCGGCCCTCCTCGTCGCGATCCTCGACATCCTGAAGGGCGCCGGGTCGGTGTGGGTCGCGACCGCCATCGTGAGCGCCCCGAACGACGAGCGGACCATCGCGGCGGCGCTCGCTGCGGTGGCAGCGGTCGCGGGGCACTGCTGGCCCGCGTTCCTCGAAGGGCGCGGCGGTCGCGGTGTCGCGACCGGATTCGGCGCGCTCCTGTTCATCGCCACTCCCGCGTGGCTCGGCTCCGTGGTCGCGTTCATGCTCGCCCTCGCGATCACGCGCATGGTGAGCGTCGGCTCGCTCGCGGCGGTCGCCGGCGCGGTCGTCGGCTACGTGCTCTTCGTCCTCACGGGGTACCTCTCGTTCAATTCGGCGGTGTTCGGTTTCATCCTCATCGCCGGCTCGATCGTGACGATCCGGCACCGCCCGAACATCGCGCGGATCATCCGTGGCAGCGAGCCGCGGATCGGACAACGCAGATCCCCGTCGACGTAGCCGTTCTCCAGGCAGGCTCCTGGGGCACGACGCTCGCGACGATCCTCGCCCGCGACGGCGGACGCTCGGTCGTCCTCTGGACGCGCGACGCCGCGCGAGCGGACGAGCTCGCGGTGCGGCGAGAGAACGCCCGATATCTGCCTGGAGTGACGATCCCGAACGCTGTGCTCGTGACCGCTGACCTCGAGCGGGCGCTCGAGGCGGACGCGCTCGTGGTGGCCGCACCGGCGCAGGGCGTGCGCGATCTGCGCGACCGCGTCGCACCGTTCCTCCGGGCGGGGCACCGACTGTGCTCCGCGACCAAGGGGTTGACGCCCGACGACTCGCGACGGATGAGCGAGCTCTGGTCGGACGTGATGCCCGCTTCACGGATCGCGGTGCTGTCGGGGCCGAACATCTCCCGCGAGATCGCGGCCGGTCTTCCCGCGCCAACGGTCATCGCGTCGAGCGATCGTGACACCGCGAAGGCGTTCCAGGAGCTGCTCGGCACGCCGATGTTCCGCGCATACACGAACGATGACGTCGTCGGGGTGGAGCTGTGCGGCGCGCTCAAGAACATCGTCGCGCTCGGGGCCGGGGCCATCGACGGGATGGGCTATGGCGTGAACGCGAAGGCCGGGTTCATGACCAGGGGGCTCGCGGAGATCGCGCGTTACGCGTTCGCGAGCGGCGCGGACCCACTCACCTGCGCCGGTCTGGCCGGCTTCGGAGATCTCATCGCGACCTGCACGAGCGCCCACTCGCGGAACCGGACCGTCGGGGAGCTCCTCGCCAAAGGCGCGACGCTCTCCGCCATCGAGCAACGGCTCGGTGGCCAGGTCGCCGAGGGCATCGGGACGACGCAGGCGGTCCACGCGCTTGCGACGGCGAAGGGCGTCGACATGCCGATCGCCGCGGAGACCTACCGAGTCCTGTTCGAAGGGAAGCCCGTCCGTGAGGCGATGCGCGGTCTCATGGAGCGCGAGCGCGGCGAGGAGCTCTCCGGTCCGCTCGCCGAGGTGTCGCGGCTGCTGCGGGTCAGTGCGGTAGGCGCTCGGCGACCTGACTGACGAGCGCGTGCGCCTCCGTTTGCACGTGGACGGCGGCCAGCTGGACGTCCAGCTGCGTGGGTGCCGTGCCGACCGCGACCATGAGCACAGAGGCCACGATCAGGAGGACCAGGCCGATGGCGGTCAGTTCGCTCTCCATTCGGCTCGCCTCGCTTTCGTTCGTTCGTGATTCATGCACGATGCGAGGCAGCGAAGTGACATCCCATCCGTAAACCGACTGTGAAATGGCTGGCGCTGGCGATCGTCGCCCTGTCCTGCTCCGCGCCACCGCCGGCCATCGTGCCGTCGCCGACCCAGGCGACCCACACGCTGCGGGTGGTGGCCGCGGGCGCGGACGGCCCCGTCGCGGGCCTGCGGGTCTGCGCGTCGCCGCTCGCGGGCGACCAGACGTGCGCGCCGACGGGGCCGGACGGCATCGCGGCGCTCACGCTCGTAGCGGGCGCGTACGAGGTGCGTTCGGAGACGCCCGCGAGCCAGCGGCGCGTCGGCGAGCTCATCGGCGCCGATCTCACGACGGGCGATGCCTCCGTGCGCCTCGAGTTCGAGCGGATCCGGCGGATCAGCGGCAGGATCACCGACCCGAGCGACGTCCCCGTGCCGCAGGCGTCGGTGTGCGCCAACCCGCTGTCGCTCGCCGCGACCGTCTGCGAGAAGAGCAAGGCCGACGGAACGTACGCCGTCGACGTGACGCCGGGCTTCTACAAGATGAGCTTCGACGGCGGACCGGGGCTACGGCTGCTCTCGCAGTGGGCGTACGGGCGGGTGGACAGTGGCGAGGCGGATGTGATCGACGTGCGGTCGGCGGACGCGTCGGGCATCGACGTCGTGCTGCGCCATGGCGTGACGCTCCAAGGGACGATCACGACGACGACCGGGGAGCCGGTCAAGAAGGCCCAGGTGTGCACGCACCCGTTCAGCCAATCGCTGCCGTGGGACTGCGAGCGCACCGACAACCATGGCCACTACGTCGCGCTGCGCGAGCCGGACACGTATTGGGTCTGGATCATCCCGTCCGATGACGACGTGCTGCTCATGCAGTGGTTCGACGACGCGGGCGTCGGCGTCGGCGCGACCCCGGTCGACCTCAGCCGTGACCGAACGATCGATCAGACGCTCGGGCCGGGGCCATCGATCATCGGACACGTGCGCGGCCCGGATGGCACGCCGGTGTCCCACGCGTTCGTCTGCGCCGACACACCGTTCCCGACGGGCCGGATCTGCCGGCCGACCGATGCCAGCGGCGCCTACCGCGTGACCACGCGCCCGGAGACGTACACCCTCCAGATCATCCCTCCGGACGGAAGCGACCTGCTCCCGCAGTACGTGGGCGGTGGCCGGACCTGGCTCGATGCGGCGACCGTGACCCTGCGTGGCCAAGACCGGATCGTCGATGTCGCGCTCGGGCGTGGTCTGACGGTGAGCGGCGTGGTCCGCTCCCAGGCCGGCGTGCCGCTCGAGGGCGCGACGGTGAACGTGTCCGACGCGCGCGGGATCGTGAGCGCGACATCCACCGATGAGACCGGGACGTACTCGCTCGCTGTGCCACCGGGCACCTACTCGTTCGACTTCTTCGCGCCGTTCCCGAGCCAGGTCATGAGCGTCGAGGGCCGCTCGGTGACGGTCGACCGCTCGATGGCGATCGACGTGACCCTCACTGACGCCAACCCCTGAGCGCCCCCATAATCTGGGGCAACATCCACCGGGGAGGACGACTCATGGACCTGCGCTCGCTGATCGCGCCACGCCTCGTGGCGCACGCACACTGCGACATCCCGTGCGGCATCTACGACCCGACCGCCGCGAAGATCGCGTCCGACACCGTCGCGAAGATGGTCGAGAAGATCACCGGAGCGAGCGGCGCCGACGAGGCCAGCCGCAACACCTTCATCCGCTCGGTCGCGGTGAAGGAGGAGCACGCCCAGATCTGTAAGAAAGAGCTGCTCATCCTTTGGTCCGATTACTTCAAGCCGGAGCACCTCGAGAAGTACCCGAAGCTCCACGACACGTTCTGGAAGGCCGCGAAGCTCTGCTCGAAGAACAAGCAGACCGTCGACGCGACGGCCGCCGCGGACCTGCAGGCGGCGGTCAAAGAGATCTCGGACATCTTCTGGGCGACGAAGAAGTGAGATCGGCGACCCTGCTGTTCAGGGTCGCCGTGTCCGGCCGGAGCATGGAACCGACCTTCCGGGACGGCGATTGGTTGCTCGTCAGACGGCTCGGACGGCTACCGCGTGCCGGGGAGCTCGTCGTCGCGACCGATCCGCGTCAGCCCACGCGGCTGCTCGTGAAGCGCGTGCGGTCCGTCGCCGGCGGCCGTGTCACGGTGCACGGGGACCACGCCGACCCCCGCGAATCCACGGACTCGCGGCAGTTCGGTCCGATCCCCGGCTCCGCGGTCGTCGGGCGGCCCGTGCTCCGCTATGCCCCGCTGCGCCGATTCGGGCTGGTCCGCTAGATGGCCGACGTCACCTGCGCTCGGTGCGGCAACACCCGCGAGGGCGCTGGAAAGACCGGCCTGCCCGGGACGCTCGGCGAAGAGATCGAGCAACGGATCTGTGACGAGTGCTGGAAGGAATGGACCGCCGCGCAGATCCGGGTGATCAACCACTACGGCCTGCGTCCGGCGCTCCGCGAAGATCGCGAGAAGCTCTACGGTTTCACGAGGGAATTCCTGAACCTGGCGACGTAGTATTCGCATCGCATGAACGAGGGATGACCCAGGAGCCGGGCGCCAACGTCCAGCGAGTCCAGTCGGTCGATCAAGAGATCCGTATGGAGCGCGACCGCCTCGACCTCGTCCTCCGAAATGTGCCGAATCCGATCATCGTCGTCGACAACACGAACGAGATCGTCAGCATGAATGCGGCGGCGGAGCGGTTCTTCAAGCCGCCGAGCGACCCCCTCGATCAGTCGGATCGCGCTCAGGTCGCGATGCGCAATGACGCGAAGTTCACCGCGTTCCTCGCCGAGCTGTCACGCGACCCGGCGCCCCGGCGGTCGGGCGAGCTGCGGCTGACCGACGTCGACACGAGCGAGGAGCTCGAGCTGCAGATCACCGCGAATGAGGTCCGTGACCCGGTCGGCGCGACGGTCGCGACCGTCTCGGTCATGCAAGACGTCGGACGGCTCCGCGAGCTGGAGCGCCGCCGGCTGGAGCAGGCGCTGTTCGACGCCGAAAAGCTCGCGGCGACCGGACGGCTCGCCGCGTCGATGGCGCACGAGATCAACAACCCGCTCGAGGCCATCCAGAACGCGCTCTACCTCCTGGTGAAGCGCATCCCCGAAGACGACCCGAACGCGAAGTTCTTGGGCATCGCGATGAAGGAGACCGAACGGATGAGCCGGATCCTCCGGCAGATGCTCGGCCTCTACCGTCCCGCCGCGGAGCTCGCGCCGACCGATCTGAACGCGCTCGTCGAGGAGGCCGAGGCCCTGGTCGCGAAACGATTGTTCGATCGCAACGTCAAGATCCGGACCCGGCTGCAGCCTGGTCTCCCGACGGTCAGGGCGTCGGCGGACCAGATCAAGCAGGTGATCCTGAACCTTGTCTTGAACGCGGCCGAGGCGATGCCGACGGGTGGGCTCGTCACGGTCTCGACGGAGTCGCGCGGTGACGCTGCGTCGGGATTCATCCGCACCGACGAGGTCCGGATGCAGGTCACGGACACCGGCCCCGGCATCGCCGAGGACTCCCTCTCGCACATCTTCGAGCCGTTCTTCTCCACGAAGGGCGAGAAAGGCACCGGGCTTGGCCTCTGGGTCAGCCTCGGGATCGCGCAAAGCCACGGCGGCCGACTGCAAGTGAGCAACCAGCCCACAGGCGGCACCGTCTTCAGCATGACGCTGCCGATCGGAGGGCCTCCCGCGGATGCCTCCTAGGGTCCTCATCGTCGACGACGAAGAGAGCGTCACGATCACGATGGCCGCCATCCTCGAGATGGACGGGTACAGCGTGGCGACGGCGCTTCGCGGCACGGACGCGCTCCGGCAGATCGCAGCCGAGGAGTTCGACCTCGTCCTGACCGACCTACGGCTCGACGACTTCGACGGCATGGACGTGCTGGCCGCGGCGCGGCGCAAGTCGGCCGATACCGTCGGCATCGTGATCACCGGATACGCCTCGATCGAATCGGCCGTGACGGCGCTCCGCGAAGGCGCGTACGACTACATGCTCAAGCCCGCGGATGTAGAGGATCTGCGGGCGACGGTCGCGCGCGGCATCGAGCGCCGCAAGCTGGGCGAGCAGCTGCGGGCCCGCGTCGCCGACCTCGAAGCGGCGAACGGCACGATCAGCGAGCTGAACGAAGGCCTGCAGGACCGCGTCGCGGAGGCGACCCAGGCGCTGCAGGAGCGGGTGGGGGAGCTGGACGCCGCCCGGTCCGAGCTGCAGACGAGCTACGAGAACCTCCAGGAGCTCGACAAGCTGAAGTCACAGTTCCTGTCGATCGCCTCGCACGAGCTGAAGACGCCGATCACGGCCATGTCGGGGTTCGTGCAGATCGCGGTCCGGCGGATCAAACGCCGCCTGGCCGCCGGCCGGCCGGACGAGGTGGACTGGAAGAAGGAGGAAGAGACCCTCCTCGAGCAGCTCGAGGTGGTGCATCGCCAGACCTCGAAGCTCTCGCGCCTCGTGGACGAGCTGCTCGACGTCTCACGCATCGAATCCGGCCGGCTCGAGCTGCGGGTGACCGACGTGGACCTGCCCGATCTCGTCGCCGAGGTCATGCGACGCCATCAGCTCATGGCGACGAAACACGACCTCCGGCTCGAGATCGATCGGGCGCACCAGCTCGGTGTGCGCGCCGACCGGGACCAGCTCGAGCAGGTGCTGAACAATCTCATCGGCAACGCGATGAAGTACTCGCCCGATGGTGGCACGATCGAGGTCTCGGTGGCTCCGCTGGGCGCGCACGAGGTCGAATTCCGGGTCGCCGATCACGGCATCGGGATCAGGCCGGCCGAGCTCGCACGCGTGTTCGGCCTGTTCTACCGCTCGCCGGACCGCATCGCGCGGGACGTCGGTGGGATGGGCCTTGGGCTGTACATCACCAAGGAGATCGTCGATCGCCACAACGGCCGCATCTGGGCCCAGAGCGATGTCGGCTCAGGAACGACCTTCCACGTGGCGCTGCCTGCGACCGTCGCCACGGCGGTGGAGGCGTAGCCGCCTAGGTTACTGAGTGTCGGTCGGCCTCTCGGGGTGTAATTAGAACTGCGGTGGCTCAGCTGGCCGAAGCGACGAGCGGAGCTGGCGACTTAGCTCGATTCCTCGTCAACACATCCGGTATCGACGAGGGCAACTCCGCCGCTTCATCCGAAGCGTGTCGGACCGCAACAGCCGATATATCCGGGCCATCGTAGAGACGATCGAGCTGTCTCGGCTGCCTCGGCCTTTACGACTGCTCCTGGATCACGTTGAGCCCGGACGAACTTGAGCCTAGAGATCGATGAAGCGAGTCAATTGACGTCGGATCCCCATCTGCCGTCCTCCTGCAAACGCTGGCGCGACATCTCCTACGAATGCCGATGGCAAGCGCTCTCTACCGCTCAGCGCAAAAACCGTTCGAGGTGCTCGCGATGCGCGTCGTAGTGGCGCGAGGAGTCCCACAGGATCGTCTCGACGAGCGCCTCCCCGCCCAGCCATGGCCAGCGATCGGCTGCGAATAGCTCCTCGTCAGTGACCGGCTCGAGCGCCGCCAGCAGCCGCGTGAATGACTCGTTGAACGCCCGCCGCGTGAGGTCCGGTGGATCGTCCAAGTGCTCACGGCGGCTCCGCTCGTTGATCGCGTCGGTGGTGTTCGCGGGATCGGTCCGGTCGTACGGCTGGCGGCCCGCTCGGAGGCCCTCGATCACACGCATGGAGTGGTCGTGCCACCAAGCCATGTGGGCGAGCAGGTCCTTGCCGGTCCAGTCGTCCATCGCTGGCTCGAGCAGCCCCTCATCGGGGATGTGCTCGATCGCTTCGGCCAGGCGCTCGTGTGCATCCCGCATCGTGCGGATCAGATCCGGCTTGTCCATCGAGCGAGAAGATATCGCGTCTTCGTTTGAACCTTCAAACTGAGATTCGGGTTCCGACGTCGGTACTCTGAGCGCAGATTCCTGAATACGAGATCGGCGCTCGAGCGGAAGAACTGAGATTCGGTCGGGGTGCAGGGATTTGAACCCTGGATCTCCAGTCCCCCAGACTGGTGCCTTGAACCGGGCTAGGCCACACCCCGCGGAAGGAGGTCAGTCTAGCGGCGATGGTCGGTCACGATCCGCGGGATGCGGCGACGCTGAGGCGGCTGCACGCACGGATCCGCGCGTGCACGAGGTGCGTCGAGGCGGGCCATCTCGCCGTCGCGGCGCCGGTCGTGGCCGGAGCGATCAGCGATCGGGTGATGATCATCGGGCAAGCGCCGGGCGTCGTCGAGCTCACCACGCGCATGCCGTTCTCCGGACGTGCGGGTGCCGAGCTGCGACGGTGGCTCGCGCGCGCGGGGATCGCCGAGGACCAGCTCCCATATCGCACCTCGATCACGAAGTGCTTCCCCGGGAAGGCCACGATCGGGACGGGCGATCGGCGACCGTCCCCGCCGGAGATCGCGCTCTGCGCCCCATGGCTCGAGGCCGAAGTCAGGCTCGTGCGGCCGGAGATCATCCTGCTCGTCGGGACGCTCGCGATCGATCGCCTGTGGGGCAAGGCGGCCCTCCGCGACGTCGTTGGGCGATCGAAGCGCAGTCCGGCGCTGCATGACGCGCTGCTCATCCCGCTCCCGCATCCGTCCGGGGCCTCGAGGTGGCTCAATGAGGCATCGCATCAGCGGCTGCTCGATCAGGCGCTTCGACTGCTTGCGCGCGAGGTGAGCGGCTTTCACCGAGACCACAGGAGCTGAAGCGCGTCCCTGCCGCCACATGGTCCACGCGTCGGAGCCATTCTCGGCGGCCTCGTGGGGGTCATTACCGCGCTGCTGCAGATGCTCGCGCTCGGCGTCCGCAACTGGCGCCTGATCGCCGCATCCATCGTTGCGGTCGCGGTCGGGCGACCGAGCATTCGGTCATCGGGGGTCTCCTCGGACTCGCCCGGGCCACTGCGACATCGCCCGATGCGCGTCGCGTCCTCGCGAGAACCAGGCCTTAGACCTTGCCTCCACTTGACCTTGCAGGTAGAGTGCGTTCACGCAGGTGATGCTCATAGCGGCTGTCAGGGCAGGAGGAGCAGTGACCGCAGTGTCGACCCGTCACGACCAAGACGAGTTCCTCACGCCGGACGAGGTCGCCAAGCGCCTGCGCGTTCACCCCACGACCATCTTGCGCCGCCTCGGCGCAGTGGACGACGCGGATCCGGAGCGCATTCCCGCGGTCCGGGTCGGTCGGGTCTGGCGCATCCCGCGACGCGAGTTCGAGGAATGGCTCGCCCGCTCCAGCCGGGCCGGTCGCATGACCGGACGGCAGCGGCGGCTGTTCTGATCGCTGGACGCGCCGACACTTTTCGAGGAAGGGAGGTGACCTAAATGCCCGCAAAGAAGAAGGCTGCCAAGAAGACCGCGAAGAAGAAGGCGAAGAAGAAGTAGCTCTAGCCCTTGTGACGGCGGCGCCGCGGGCGGGCGGCGCTGGCCGGATTTTGGTACTGGGACCAGCCAATCGTTCGTTAACGATGCGGTAACGGGGCGCCGTGCAGCCTCGTTGGACCCTACTGATGAAGAGAGCGCTATCCGTCGCCGCGGTTGCCCTGACGCTGGCCCTGTCGAGCGTGGGCCTGAACGCCCGCTCGGCCGCGGCGCTGACGTCGATCAACACCGGGCCCGCGCTGTCCGCGGTGCAGGCGGACATGCTGCAGACCCTCAACGATCATCGCGCGTCGGTCGGCGCGCCCACTATCGGCGCCGACTCGCGGGTCAACACCGCCGCGCAGAACCATGCGAACTACAGCTCGGCCAACGGCTATATGGGTCACTTCGAAACGAGCGGACTCCCGTATTACACCGGCTATTCGGCCCGCGATCGGCTCATCGCCGCCGGGTGGACGGCGTCGTTCGTGAGCGAGGTCGCGACGGGCGGCTCGAGCGGCGTCGCCGGAGTGAACCAGCTCTGGGACGCGCCCTACCACCGCCTCGGGATGATGCATCCAAACTCGGTAGCAACGGGCTGGGGCTACTCGACGCTCGGCAGCCGCGGCTCCACGGTCGGCGACTTCGTCTACGACTTCAGCCAGCGTCCGGTGGATTACGTGCGCTCGCCGGCCGCCGGTCAGGCCGGCATCCCGACCAGCTGGAGCGGCCAGGAGTCACCGAACCCGCTCCCCGCCGGCACCTCGGGTCCGGTCGGCTACCCGATCATGGTCGTGTACTCGGCGGGCCAGAACGTCACGATGCGCGCGGCGGAGATCGTCGCTCCGGATGGGTCGCGGCTCCCGATCTACTACGCGCCGCAGCAGTTCGAATACGACTACCAGGTCATCGTGCCGCAGAAGCCGCTCGCAGCGGGCACCACGTACCACGTGCGCTTCGACATCAACGTGAACAGCGTGATGGTGACCAACCAGTGGGACTTCACGACCGCCGGTGGGTCCAGCATTTCGCCGGCGCCGGCGACGGCGCCGACGCAGAGCTTCCACGCCGCATTCCAGAGCGAGAGCGGCTGGCCGACCCTCGCGCCGGGTTCATCGACCTCGCTGACGGTGAAGTTCCAGAACACCGGCACCGCCACGTGGCAGAAAGGCGTCGCCGGGAAGCAGGCGAACCTCGGCCTGAACGGCGACACGCTCACCTTCGCGAGCCTCGGTATGAATGATGGGTGGCTGTCGGCGAACCGCCTCGCGACGACCGTCGAGAGCGCCGTCGCACCAGGCCAGTCCGGCACCTTCACGTTCAACGTCCGCGCGCCGTTGACGCCGGGCACGTATCGCCTGCCCCTCCGTCCGGTCATCGACGGGGTCACCTGGATGGAGGACTCGGGCGTGTTCATGGTCGTCGTGAGCGCGTCGAGCTACCACGCCAAGTGGGCCGCGCAGTCTCCCTACCCGACACTGCGAGCCGGCGAGACGAGCGCGCCGCTCACGATCTCGTTCACCAACACCGGATCGAGCCCGTGGGTGAAGGGCGTCCTCGGGCAGGAAGCGCGCCTCGGGATCGATCTCGACGACGTCACCTGGGCGTCGCTCGGCGTGAGCTGGCCGGCCCAGAACCGGGTCGCGACGCAGTCCGAATCGACGGTCGCGACGGGTGCGCGCGCGACATTCACGTTCCAGGTGAAGGCCCCGGCGACGCCGGGCGTGTACTCGATCCATCTGCGCCCGGTCATCGACGGCACGACCTGGATGGAAGACGACGGCGTCTTCCTGATCATCACCGTCACGCCCTAGCCGCTGAAGACGACCTCGTAGAGCTCGCGGCAGCGCGGGCAGCGGACCGACGCGGCATACGGCGGGTTCGGCGGCACGTCGGCATGCTCTCGAGTGACGAATCGCGGCCCGACGTGCTCGCCGCAGAACGGACAGACCGTCGCATAGGCGAGGAAGTCGTGGCGGCGCGCCGTGACGCGGCGACCTTCGGCTCCCGGGGCGTGCATGCGGTTATCTTAGGGACGTGGCCGAGCAGCGACCGAAGGGTCGCACGAAGATCGCGACCGAGACGAACACCTTGAAGGTCGGCGATCCCGCGCCGGACTTCGTCCTTCGCGCGCACGACGGCCGCACGATCACGCTGTCGGGCCTTCGCGGCCAGCGCGTCGTGGTCGCGTTCATGGGGTTCGCGTTCAGCGGGACCTGAAGCCAAGAGGCTCCGGCGCTCGCAGCGCTCCAGCAGCGCTACGAGGCGGGGACGACCCAGGTCGTGGGTATCACGTGTGACTCCGTCTACGCCCTGAAGGCGTGGGCAGAGCAGCTTGGCATCACGAGCTACCCGTTCTGTTCGGACTTCTGGCCCCACGGCGCCGTCTCGCGGCAGTGGGGCGTGTTCAACGAGGAGATCGGCCGTCCGGAGCGCGCGATCGTCGTCGTGGACGGGCAGGGCGTCGTCCGGTACATCGACGTGCACACCTTGCGCGAGGTGCCCGATGAGGAAGAGATCGCGGAGCAGCTCGAGAAGCTCACGCCCTAGCGGGTCGGGATGAGGTAGGCGCGACCCTCGGTCGCGATGGTGAAGCGCACGACGTCGCCGACGCTCGCCGGCAGGCTGTCGCCCTTCACCAGGAGCGCCGCGCCGCAGTCGACCACCGTGATGTCACCGACGGCGGAGACCGTGCCCTCGACGACCGCGCCGGGCGCGACGAGATCGCCGCTGACGCTCGCGCCCGTGCCGGTCGAGACATCCGTCGCGGTGTATTCGATCGCCATGGTGACGCGATCGCCGATCGCGAGACGGGCCTTGCGGACGGCGCCGGTCGCG
This sequence comes from Candidatus Limnocylindria bacterium, assembly GCA_036564905.1. Taxonomy (GTDB): domain Bacteria; phylum Chloroflexota; class Limnocylindria; order P2-11E; family P2-11E; genus UBA4735. The sequence continues at coordinate 3,157 of DATCOD010000084.1, read as the reverse complement.
TCCTTGCCGCGCAGGTCGAGTCGTTCGCCGAGCTCGCCGGCACGCATCGTCACGACGATGTCGCCGCGCGTTCCGTCGAGCGCGATGACCACACCGCGGGACGCTCGCTGACGCCATTTCTCGATGAACGCGAGCTGATCGAAGTCGAGCACCGTCGATACGATATTCGCGTGGGCCTGCGCGCAGCGTTCTTCGACGTCGGGGACACCCTCGTCGAAGGCTGGGATCCGGACTACCGCGCCCTTGAGCGCAAAGCGCTGGTCGGCCGGTACGGCGAACGAGCGTGGTTCGACGCCTTCCTGCAGGCGAGACATGATCCCGAGGACCACGCTGTGCCGTGGCGCCAGGAAACCCTCGCGATCATCGAGCGCTGGCTGTCCGGTCAGCGCATCTCGAGTGGCGACGTCGACGCCGAGACGGTTCGCTCGCTGTGCTGCCTGCCGCTCGACACGCTCTGCCGGCTCACCGAAGGCGCCCCGGAAGCGCTTCGCTGGTGCAAGAGCAACGGCTTGCGGGTCGTGCTGGTCACGAACACGTTGTGGCGCGGCGATGACGAGGTGCGGGAGGACTGGCGACACTTCGGTCTCGCCGACGCGATCGACGGCGTCGCGAGCTCGCACAGCGTCGGTTGGCGCAAGCCGCATCCGGCGATGTTCGAGCGCGCGCTGGCGCTCGCGGGCGCTCGACCGGAGGAAGCGTTCATGGTCGGCGACCGGCTGGGCGCGGATGTGCTCGGGGCACAGCGACTCGAGATCCGGGCGGTGCTGCGCCAGACGGCCGGGCCGGCGCCGCAGCTGCGGACGGACGTCGTTCCGGATGCCGTCGTCGGCAGCCTGACCGAGCTCCCTGACGCCGTCCGGCCTTGGCTGTAGGGCCGGTTCGTGTTAGAAAAGCGATTGTTGACCATCCAAGTCGGAAATTCGCGGGCCCGCCTCAGCCGGGGTCCCGACTGCTTCGGACTGACCTGCTGGTGTCTCTAGGCCGCTGACGGCGGCCTTTTCCGAGACGAGACACCAGGCCCCGCCGCCAGCGGCGGGCCATGAAAGGCAGAGACGGCATGTCCGCATACGCCCATCCCGAAGCGCTCGTCGAGACCGATTGGCTCGCCGAGCATGCGACCGATCCGAATGTCCGGGTCTTCGAGGTCGATGTCGACACGTCGGCCTACGAGCAGGGCCACGTCCCTGGCGCGATCGGCCTGAATTGGAAGACCGACCTGCAGCAGCACCCGGTCCGCGATCTCCTCTCGAAAGCACAGCTCGAGGCCCTGCTCTCGAGGCACGGCGTCGTGACGAACACGACCATCGCGGTATACGGCGACAACAACAACTGGTTCGCCGCCTGGTTCTTCTGGCTCCTCAAGTACTACGGGCACCGGGATGTCCGGCTCGTGAATGGCGGCCGCGTGACCTGGCTCGCGGAGCGGCGGCCGACGACCACCGCGGTGCCGACCTATCCGGCCGGTCGGTACACGGCGAGCGGTCCCGACCGATCGCTTCGTGCGCTCCGCGAGTACGTACTGGAGACCGTCGAGAAGAGCGGCAAGGCGCTCGTCGACGTCCGGTCGCCGAAGGAGTTCTCCGGCGAGCTCGTCGCGCCGGAGAACCTGCCGCAGGAGGGCGCGCAGCGCGGCGGCCACATCACGGGCGCGGTGAACGTCCCGTGGGCGGCCGCCGTCGGCGAGGACGGCCGGTTCAAGGCGGCGGACGAGCTGAAGCGGATCTACGGCGACAAGGGCCTGGACGGATCCAGGGAGACGATCGCGTACTGCCGCATCGGCGAGCGCAGCTCGCACACCTGGTTCGTCCTGAAGTATCTGCTCGGGCACGAGCGTGTTCGCAACTACGACGGCAGCTGGACCGAGTACGGAAGCCTCATCGGCGCGCCGATCGAGAGCGGTAGCTAGCATCCGCCGCGCGTGAGCGCGCTGCTGTTCCATGGCGGCCGGGTCCACGTCGGCGACGGCACCAGCGCGGAGGCGTTGGTCGCGGTCGACGGCGTGGTCCGCGCCGTCGGCCGGGCCGCCGATCTCGGCCGAGCGCACCCCGCGGCCGAGCGCGTCGACCTCAAGGGCGGTCTCATGACCGCGGGCTGGCACGATTCGCACGTCCACTTCACCTGGTGGGCGATCCAGATGGATCAGATCGACCTGCGCGACGAGCCGTCCGTCGAAGCGGCGCTCGCGCGTATCGGGCAGTACGCCCAAGGCCTCCCGGCCGGTGGGTGGGTCCTCGGCGGGCGCTTCGACAAGAACCGCTGGGGCCGCTGGCCGACGGCCGCGGAGCTCGACGGAGTCACTCGAGGCCGGCCCGCGGCGCTCCGCAGCCGCGACGGACACGCGCGCTGGCTGAACAGCGAGGCCCTGCGGCGCGCCGGCATCAGCGCGGGCACGGCGGCGCCAGCGGGCGGCGCGATCGAACGCGACGCGCGCGGCGCGCCAACAGGCATCCTCAAGGAGAACGCCAACCTGCTGGCCGATCGGGTCGTCCCGCCGCCGTCCGTCGACGACTGTTTCCAGGCGATCGGACGGGGTCAGCACGAGGCCCATCGGAGAGGGATCACCGCGATCGAGGACCTCGAGCAGGCCGCGGCGTTCACCGCGTTCGGGCGGCGGCGCGACCGAGGCGAGCTGCGGCTGCGCGTCTCGATGGGCATCCCGCACGCGGATCTCGATGCGGCGCTGGGGCGCGGGTCTCGCAGCGGCCAGGGCGACGAGTGGGTGCGCACCGGGCACCTGAAGATCTTCACGGACGGCGCGCTCGGCTCGCAGACCGCCGCGCTGGAAGAGCCGTACGAGGGCAGCGCCGACCGCGGCCTCCTGACCATCGAGCCGGACCGGCTGAATGCCGATGTCGTACGGGCCGCGGCCGGCGGCATCGCGGTCGCGATCCACGCGATCGGCGATCGCGCGGTCCGCATCGCGCTCGATGCGATCGAGCCGACCCGCGCGGCGCATCCCGCGCTCCGGCAACGCGTCGAGCACCTGCAGTTGCTGCGGCTCGAGGACATCGCCCGGTTCGGCGCCCTGGACGTCATCGCGTCGATGCAGCCGATCCACGCGACGAGCGACCGCGATCTCGTGGACCGCTACTGGGGCCCGGAGCGCGCGGTGCGCGCGTACCCCTGGCGGCAGCTCCTCGATCGCGGCGGACGGCTC
>DATCOD010000083.1:0-50680 GCA_036564905.1 Candidatus Limnocylindria bacterium | reverse complement strand
CTCGGAGATCGTCGCGTACATCGCGGGCCTGCGGGGCGACCTCGAGGACCCGGAGGTCGAGGCGATCGCGAAGCGGATGGATCTCGACCTCGGGCGAAAGTACCGCGAGTACTCGCACGGCAACAAGCAGAAGCTCGCGCTGCTCCTCGCCTTCGCGCCGCGACCCGCGCTCCTCATCCTCGACGAGCCGACGAGCGGCCTCGACCCGCTCCATCAGCAGGAGTTCTACGGGCTCGTCCACGACGCGCGGGCGCGTGGCGCCACGATCTTCATTTCCTCCCATGTCCTGTCCGAGGTCGAGCATCTGTGCGACCGGGTCGGCATCGTTCGCGATGGTCAGCTCGCGACCGTGGGGACACTCGACGAGCTCGCGGGCATTCGCGCGCATCACGTGCGCATCGAGTTCGCCGACGCGCCTCCGGCGGAGCGGCTCCGTGGGCTGCGCGGCTTCGAGGGGCTCGTCATCGATGGACGGCAGGTGACCGGGCTGTACCGCGGCAGCTTCGACGAGCTGCTCGGGGCCATCGCCGGATCTCGCGTCGCGACGCTCGAGAGCCGGGAGCCGACGCTCGAGGAGGTCTTCCTCAGCTACTACTCCGGCGGGGACCCGGGCGCGAAGCGATGATCCTCTTCCGGATCGCGCTGCGATCGCATCGCACGGGGGTCATCGCGACCGCGGCGATCGGTGGCTTCACCGGGGTCGTCAACGCGGTCGCGTATGTCTCGGTCGCCGGCGCGACCCACGCCGAACGGCTCGTGTTCGCGCATTCGATGGAGATCCTCGGCCAGCAGCTCTCGTATCTCCTGCCCCGCCCGGTGCAGCTCGACACGATGGGCGGGTACCTCACCTGGCGGGCCCTCAGCGCGGTCGCGATCGTCTACGCGGTCTGGGCGCTGTTGGCGGCGACCGGCGCCGGCCGCGGCGACGAGGAGAACGGCCTCACCGAAACGTGGCTGTCCGCCGGTGTGTCGCGCGCGCGCTGGCTTGGGACGCGTGCCGCCGCGTTCGTCGTCGCGGGCGCCGCCTCGATCGTGGTCACGCTCGCCGCGACCTGGATCGGGGCGGCCATCGCGAACGATCCGGTGCCGCTCCAGGCGGTATCGGCGGAGATCCTCCCGCTCTTCGCCCTCATGCTCTGGGGCTTCGGGGCCGGCCTTCTCGTCGCGCAGCTCGTGACCACGCGCCGCGTGGCGTCGACGGCGGGCGGAGTCGTCATCGTCGCCCTATTCACGCTCAACTCATCGGTCCGCGCGGGCGCCGATCCGGGCGCGCTGAAGTGGATCTCTCCTTTCTATCTGTTCGACCGAAGCGCCCCGCTCCTGGCCGATGGCTCCGTCGACGTTCCGGCGACGATCGCGAGCCTCGCCGTCGCGGTCGTGCTGGTCGGGCTGGCGATCTGGACGTTCGGCCACCGCGACGTCGGAGGCGTGCTCCTTCGCGGACGGGCCGCGCCCAGACGCCCCCGGTGGCGGCCGGCGGCCGATCCCCTCCTCCGGATCCCGGTGCTCGCGGGGATCGACCAGCAGCGGAGCTGGATCCTCGGCTGGGCGATCGCGCTGGCGATCCTCGCCTACTTCCTCTCGTCCCTCGCTCGCACGATCGTCGATGGGTTCAAGGACATCCCGGCGATGCAGATCTATCTCCAGCGCGCCGGCATCGGCGGATACGCCGACGTCGTCGGCGTGGTCTGGTTCTCGACGGCGCTGCTGCTCATCGCGATCTTCGTCGTCGCGCAGGTCAACGCATGGGCCGCGGATGACGCTGAGGGCCGGCTCGAGCTGGTGCTCGCGGCCGGCGCCTCGCGCACCCGGATCGTGCTCGAGCGCATCGCCGCGCTGCTCGTCGCCGCCGGCGTCGTCGCCGCGGTCAGCAGCGGCGGGGTGTACCTCTCGGCGAGGGTCTTCGACATCCCCGTGCCCGGAGACCGGCTCGCCATCGCGACGGCACTCATGCTGCCGGTCGTGTTCGCCTTCGGGTCGGTCGGTCACGCGCTCGTCGGCTGGCGCCCGCGCCTGGCGGTGCTGCTGGTCGCCGCGGTCGCCGTGATCTCGTACTTCACGCTGGAGTTCGCGCCGCTGTTCCAGCTGCCGGATTGGGTGAGCCGCACGTCGTTCTTCGTGCTGTATGGCACGCCGATGACGACGGTGGACTGGGGTGGCGCGGCCACGTTGATCGCGATCGGGATCGTCGGGACCGGGCTCGCGCTCCGGTCGATGGAGCGCCGGGACGTCGGGCGCTAGCGGACGGTCACATACCAGTACACGCCGTAGTCCTCCATCCACTGCGCGCCCTCGACGAGCGGCCGGATGTAGAGGCGATAGGCCCCGGGCGTGGTCGGTGCCTGGATCGTGAACTGGAACCACGCGACCTGGTTCGGGCCGACGTAGTCCGCGGGCTGGATGGCGACGCGGTTGTAGCGCGGCCACGCGGTGTTCGGCGAGCCCAGCTGTCCGTCGCCACCGAGCGGGCTCGGTTGATCCTGACCCGGCGCCGGTGACCACGTACCCAGGTACGCGACCTCGCCCATCCGTCCCTGCACCCAGCCCTTCGATCCGGCGTTGTAGTAGGCGACCGTCGCGGTCGATTGCTCGCCGGCGCAGAGGGTCGGGTAGCCGGACTGCCCGTACCACGACGCGTGAAAGCCGGGCTGGCCCGATGGCAGCGACGCCGGCGGCGGGATGCCTGGGCCGACGCTCGACGCGCATGGCGTCGGCGCAGGCGCGGCCAGCGGCGCCGGTGCGACGCTCGCGACCTGGCCGGCGACGACGGTGACGGCACCGCTCGAGGCGACCGCGCGCGCCGAGTCGATCGTCGCGCGGTACGTGCCCGGAAGGAGGTCGACGAACCCGAACCAGCCGGAGCCGTCGGTCGTGCGCTGCGCGGTGAGGTTGTTGCTCGCGTCGTAAAGCGTGACCGTGGCCTGCGTCATCGGCGCGCCGGTCAAGTCGGTCGCGGTCCCGCGGAGCTGGCCGAGCGACGGCTGGTCCTTCCACGGCATCGCGGGCACGGTGACGAGGCTCGAGAACACCGCCGGAGTCACGGTGTCGTATGGGCTCACCTGCGTGAGCCCGCGGAGCAGCTCGGTGCGGCTCGCCGCTCCCGACCGCGTGCCGGCGTTCGTCAGGTCGTCGGGCGTGCGGTACGAATATCCGGCCCAGCCGCCAGACGGCGCGCCGGCGGTGCTCGGCGCGACCGCGGTCCGCACCTGGCGGACGCTCGAGGCGATGTCGTTGAGGTAGAGGGCGGACCCGATCGCGCTCTGACGGCGGAACTGCGAATCCTTCGCGAAGTCGGACCACTGCGCATACCAGGTGCGCTGGTTCGCGTCGGTGTCGCGCTTGTAGTTCATCGCGATGTTGAGGTCGAGGATCCCTTCGCGCAGCCAGCCGACCCAGTCCTGGAGCACCTCGGCGTACGTGCGGGTCTTGTCCCACCCGCCGACGCTCTGCGGGCCCGCGCCGTACGTGATCGTGTCGGCACTGATCCGGATGCTCGGCCGGATCGCGTACGTCTCGAGGTAGATCTTGCGGACGATGTTCGTGACCTGATCGCGGCGCCACTGGGTCCATGCGGCGTCGGTGTTGGCCGGTCGGTCGGTCCGGCCCGTCGCGGTCTGGAAGCGCGCGAGCGCGGTCGGGTTGTAGCCCCACGACGGGACGTTCGTGCCGAAGTTGCCGTCGGGGTAGCGGATGCGATCGAGGTTGATGCCGTCGACGTTGTAGCTCCGCGCGATGCTGGTCGCCATGTTCACGATGTAGGCGGCCGCATCGGGGTGGCCCGGGTCGAGGAAGTACTCGTTCGTGAGGTTGCTCGCTCCGTCGGAGCGGTAGTCGATCCAGTTCGCGGAACCGATCGCCGACGGCCCGTGCTGGTTGTACGCGTGCGCCGGATCCGTCGGCGCAGCCGGACCTTGCCAGACCCCGGTCGTGATGATCCACGCGTGCACCTGGATGCCCTGCGCGTGCGCCGCGTCGATGAGCGACTGGAGCGGGTCGAACGGCGCGGGCGTAACACCGGTGACGGCGGTGCGCGGCAGGCTCGAGCGGTTGCAGAAGCAGTCGCCCCGGCGGACGACCTGCGCGACGATCGCGTTCAGGTTCGCGGCCTTCACGTCCGTGACGAGCTGGTCGATCTGGGCCTGGGTGTAGAGGCCGTCGCCGAACGCATCGACCCAGTACGCCCGGAGCTGGCCGCCCGCCGCGGCCAGCGGCGCCGTGCCGGAGGTGACGATCGACCCGGCCGCGTTCGCCGGCGTGGCGCAGGCGAGCGCGGCCAGCAGGACCGCGAGCCATCGGGCGAGCCCGCGCGGCATCACCGGAGGTACGTCGCCTTGTATGTCTCGAAGCGTGCGTAGAACGCGTCGGTCGATTCGCCGAACGCCTGCGCGAACGCGGCGCGCCAGTCCATGCCACGGCCGACGGCCTCGCACCACGCGCGGAGCGGGAGCGGACCGTTCGCGGCGAGGAGCCGGTCGACCGCGAGGTACGCGACGCTGTACGGGTTCGCGCGGTCGTCCCAGAGCGTCTCGAGCTGCGCGAGCGCGGGCTGGGTCGTCGCGGTGCGGAGCTGGCGTTTCGTGAACGTATCCATGTTCGCCTGGGGGATGAGCCCGTCGGCGACGAGCGCCCGGTACGCGAGCGACTCGGCCATGCCTTCCGAGAGCCAGCGTGGGCCGAGCATGCACGCGTTGCCGCCGAGCTCGCCCTGCCAGACGTGGACGTACTCGTGCGCGGCGAGCTCGCGCCGCTCCGTGTCCGCGGTCCAGGTGTCCGCCGCGACCGCGCGCGGACTCACCCACTCGCTGTTGCTCGTCACAATGTCGATGCCGTCGAGGTGCGCGAGGCAGCAGTACTGATCCGTCCCGTCGCCGAGGCGGATGCGCGTCGTCGCGACGCGCGAGCGATCGCCACCGACCGCGCGCGCGAGGTACGCACCGGCGCGATCGATGCCTTCATGGACGTCGGCGATGGAACGCGCGTCGACGCCCGCGCCGACCGCGAAGTACATCCCGCGCGGATCGCCCGGCGTCGCGGCAGGCGCGCTGCCATCGGTGTTGAGGACCGTGACCTGCCAGAAGACGCCGTAGTCCTCCATCCACTGCGCGCCCTCCACGAGCGGCCGGATCGCGACGCGATACGTGCCGGGCGTCGCGGGCGCCTGCACCGCGAACTGGAACCACGCGACCTGGCCCGGCCCGACGTACGGCGCTGGCTGCACCGCGGGGCGGTCGTACCGGGCCCAGCCCGTCGCGGGCGATCCGAAGCCACCGTCGCCACCGACGATCGACGCCGCGTCCTGGCCCGGATCGCTGTCCGCGGTGCCGAGATATGCGACCTCGCCGAGCCGGCCCAGGACCCAGCCTCTCGAGCCGGAGTTGTAATACGCGACGGTCGCGGTCATGCGATCGCCGGGGCAGAGCGACATGTAGCCGGACTGGCCGAACCACGCGGCGTGGAAGCCCGGGATGCCGGCCGGGATCGTGGCCGGTGGCGGCACGCCCGGACCGACCGAGGAGGCGCACGTGCCCGCGTGTGCCGGACGGCCAAGCGACATCAGAGACGCGACGAGCAGTAGTCCCGCGATCCCGATCCTCACTACCGGGTCAACTCGGGCATCGAGGATTCGTCACGGGTGAGGGCTTTCTTACCGCGTTCTGTCGCGATCCTCATGTTCCGACCGATGGCGCCCACCAAAGTGAAAGCTGCCCACCGTAGGCGGGTAATTGAAAGGAGCGAGACATGAACGGCGATCTGAAGCGAGCGGTCCTGGCGGGCCTGGTCACCGCGTCCATGCTCGGCGGCGGGATCGTCGGCGCCACGATGTTCAGCGCGACCAGCGTCTTCGCGGCGTCGAACGCCGGTGTCACGACGAACGTCCGGGCGGACGCATCAGCGGCCCCGGGCACCTTCACGTCGAACGAGGACCCGGCCCACGAGGCCACCGAGTCCGCGGCGCGCGAGGCCCAGGAGAACGCCGGTCAGCGGCCGACCCAGCCGTAACGACTAGCGGCGGACCCCCTCCCACAGCACCTCGGCGACGTGGCGTACGACGAATCGGTCGTGCGCCACGTCCGCTGCCCCGCGCAGATGCAGGAGGCACCCGGGGTTGTCCGTGACGAGCACCGACGCCCCCGTCGCGCGCACGTTCTCGAGCTTGCGCCCGGCGATCTGTTGGGCGAGCGCCGGATGATCGATCGACGTGGAGCCGCCGAACCCGCAGCACACCCCGCGTTCCGCGAGCTCCCGCACCGGGATGCCGGCTCGCTCGAGCAGCCGCTGGCCGGCATCGCCCGAGCCCATGACATTGGCCGTCTGACAGAAGGAGTGCACCGTGACGCTCGGAGCGTCCGGCCGGGCCGGCACGGCCGGCGGATCGGCGACGCGGTCGAGGAAGGTCAGCAGGTCGAGCGTTCGGGACGCGATCCGTTCGGCCCGCGCCGCCCAGGCGGGCTCGCCGGCGAGAAGCTCGGCGTAGTCATGGGCGATCGCGATCGCGCAGCTGGCACCCGCGCTCACGATCCAGTCGGCCTCGACGGCCTCGAGGCCGGCGATCGTGTGCTTCGCCATGCGCCGGGCGGTCACGCGGTCGCCGGCGTCGAACGGCGGAAGCCCGCAGCAGTGCTGGTCGGCCGGCACGACGACGCGCGCCCCGCACGCGCGCAGCAGCTCGATCGCCGCGCGAGCCTGCTCCGGGGCGAACCGGTCGGTGATGCACTGCACGAAGTACGCGATGGTGAGGCCGCGCGCCCGGCTGCTCGCCCACGGTCCGGTGTCGATCGCCTCGAACGTGCGTCCGAGCAGGGTGTCGCGGGCCGGCCGCACCGCGAGGGCGGGGACGCTGCGCCAGCGGAGCGCGGGCGGCAGCGGGACGCGGAGCCACGCGCCGCGCCGGAACGGACGCTGGAGCACGGATCCGGCACGCATGACCGCATCGAAGAGCCACGGCCGGGACCAGATCGCGAACGCGATGCGCTTCGCGAGCGGCAGCCCGTTCAGCTCCACGACCTTCGCGCGCACGCGCAGGATCTGCTGCGGCAGCGGGATGTCGACCGGGCAGATCGTCGCGCACGCGTTACAGCTGACGCAGAGGCTCTGGGGACCGACCGCGTTCTCGAGCCCGTGGTGCGCGGCGGTGTTCACCAGACCGATGGGCCCTGAATAGATGTAGCCGAATACGTGCCCGCCGACCACCTGGTACGACGGGCAGACGTCGGCGCAGGCGGCGCAGCGGATGCAGCGCAGCATGTCCCGCTGACCAGGATCGTCGCGCAGCGCCGTCCGGCCGTTGTCCACGAGCACGAGATGGATCTCGCGATCGCCATCCACGCCGGTGATGAAGCTCGTGTAGCTCGTGATCTCCTGCGCCGTCGCGCTGCGTGCGAGGAGCCGCAGCTGCGCCGCGACGTCGGCGACGGTCGGGACGAGCTTCTCCCATCCGGCGATGACGATCAGCGTCTTCGGGAGCGTGCTCACGAGATCGCCGTTCCCCTCGTTCGTCACGAGCATGACGGTCCCGGTCTCGGCGATGAGCGCGTTCGCCCCGATCATGCCGGCACCCGCCGTGAGGAACACGCGCCGGAGCTCCGCGCGCGCGAGCTGGACCATCCCGACGATGTCATCGGGGTCGACGGCACGGCCCGTCTCAGCCTCGAAGAGCGTCGCGACCTGCTCGCGGCTCTTGTGGATCGCCGGCATGACCATGTGGCTCGGGGTCTCGTGGGCGAGCTGGATGATCCACTCGCCAAGGTCGGTCTCGACGACGCGGATCCCGGCCGCCTCGAGGTGGTGATTGAGGAACACCTCCTCCGCCACCATCGACTTGCCCTTCGCGAATAGCGTGACCCCGCGCTCCCGGAGGAGCCGCAGCACGATCGCGCGCGCGTCGTCCGCGGTGGGCGCGTCGTGCACGACGCCACCGCGGGCGGTGAACGCGCTCACGAAGCGCGCGCGGGCGGCGGCTGGATCGTCGAGCACGCGGTCCTTCGCCGCGACGAGCCGCGCCTTCGCCTCCGCGAAGGACGTGCCGGTGGCCCCGAGGGACGGCGCCTCGCCATCCAGACGCGCGAACGCCGCGTCGCGGGTGAGCCGCCACGCCCGCTGGAACGCGAGGAGGTTGCGCCGCAGCCGCGGGTCGGCGAGCGCGCGCTTGTAGCGTTCGCCGAACGGGGCGATCACCCCACGAGCACCACGTGCAGCTCGCGTGGTCCGTGCACGCCGATCGTCAGCGCGCGCTCGATGTCGGCGGTCCGGCTCGGGCCGGTCATGAGGGTCACGTACGGCCGGCCGTCGCGAACGAGCGCGCCGATCCGCGCGATCGCTTCGTCGAGCGTCGCCACGACCTCGGTCCCGGCGACCAGCAGCCACAGCCGGTCCGCGAGCAGCGCCTCGCCACGCTCGGCGCGCGGCAGGGCGACCGCGACCGACCCGGTCTCCGCGACGGCGAAGAGCCCCTCGACGACACGATCACCATCGTCCGTGCCCGCGGCGGCGCGGGCGGCCGCGGCGTCGGCCGCGGCGCTGACGACCGCTCCGACGGCGGTCGCCTTCCGCGCGAAGTGCTCTCGCAGATCGGCCATCAGGACCCGCGCTCGAACCGGTCCGTCCGCTCATCCCAGCAGAAGAGCAGCTTCGCGTCGGGCGTGCCGTTCTTCACTCCGCGGATCTCGTGCACGGTGCTGACGACCCGACGGGTCGGGTTCTCCCACTCGCCGAGCGAACGCAGATAGACGACCAGCGAGATCCTGGCGGCGTGTGCGTCGGGCACGCCGCAGCCTCCGCAGATGATCGCGAACGCCTCGGTCGGATCGGGCGCGTGCAGCGCGGTCGCGAGCGCGGTGCCCTGCGTGATGCCGTTGAAGGCGCGCCGGACCGGATCGCCCCAGACGTAGCCCGCGGACCACGCGCCGCGGCTGATCTCCGGGACGATGAGGTAGCCGCCCTTGGCCCGCTCGACCAGCGGATCGACCGCCTCGCCGTCGTAACCGAGCGCGACGACGGGCTTCGACTGCTCGGCGAGCATCGCGCGCATCGTCGTGGTCTTGCCGGCGAGGCGCGGCACCGCCATCACGATGAAGCTCTTGTGGTCCCGCGCGGTCTCGCGCAGCACCTGGGCGATCTCCTCCGACATCGTGCCGTTCGCCACCTGATCCGCGAGCCGGATCTGCCGCTGCCCCATCGCCCGAACACTAATCACCGCGCCGGAAACGCACTGCGCCCGCCTCGGGGGCGGGCGCAGTCGGTCAAGGAGGGAGTGGGGAGTCGGTCGGACTAGTGGCGCGGACCGCGGCCCGCGGGCATGGTGGCGTCGACGAGCTTCGTGATGCGGTCGGTCAGACCGTTCTCGAGCTGCGTCGTCTGGTCGGCGGTGAGCTTGCCCGCGGTCTTCGCGGCCTCGATCTTGGCGGTCGCGTCGGCGACGAGGGTCTGGATGAGCGCGTCGCGGGTCTTGCCCGCGGCCGTCGCGATCTGAGCGAGGGTCTGGCCGCTCTCCATCTTGGTGCGCAGGTCCGCGGTCGTCGTGCCGAGGAACGTCGCGGCGGCGGCGAGCGGGTCACCCTGCACGCCGAAGCCGAAGCCCCGCGCGCCAGGCATCCCGGGCACGCCGGGCCCACCCGGCCGGAGGCCGGTGCCGGGCTGCGGTGTGCCGGTCCGGTCCACGAAGGTCGAGATCGCCTGCTGCTCGGCGGCGACGAGGGCGGCGATGAGGCCGTCACGCGACTTGCCGTTGGCGACCGCGATGTCGGCCAGGCTCTTGCCCGCCGCCAGCTGCGTCCGGAGGTCCGCCGCGGGGATGCCGATGTACGTCGCCGCGGCGGTCATCAGATCGGCGCCCCTCGGACCGTTGTCGGTGAGGGAGCTGGGATCCGCGCCGAGCTGCGCCGCGAGGGTGCTGTCGCCGACGGCCGGCTGGGCCGCCGCGGCGGTCGCGGAGGACCAGAGGATCCCCGCGCTCGCGACGCCGCCCGAGAGGACCAGCGCCACGCCGGCCGCGATGAGGGCCCGTTCGATGTTCTTCATGTGCTGCACTCCTTCGACGCCCGTCGCGGCGTTGCGAGAGCCACGTTCGCACCGCGCAGCGGGCCGGTCATGAAAGGGCCATAAGAAAGGAGGGCCGCGGGGGCGTTCTTAGCCCCCTCTTAGGCGTTCGTTCCTATGCTCGACCTCGTGAACGTCCTCCTGGTCGAGGACGATCCCGCGGTGCGGGGCGCGGTGGAGCGGGCGCTCCGCCACGCCGGACACGAGCCGGCGCTGGCCATGGACGGGGTCCGGGCGTTGGAGCAGGCGACGGCGGTCCCGTACGACGCGGTGGTCCTCGACCTCGGTCTCCCTGGGCTCGATGGGCTCGAGGTCTGCCGCCGCCTCCGCGCGGCGGGCAACCACGTTCCCATCTTGATGTTGACCGCGCGCGCCGCGGTGACCGAGCGTGTCTCAGGCCTCGACGCCGGCGCTGATGACTACCTCGTGAAGCCCTTCGCGCTCGACGAGCTGCTCGCGCGCCTTCGCGCATTCGAGCGTCGCGCCCCGACGAACGGCATGACCGGTGGGGAGCTTCGGTTCGGCGATCTCATCATCGACCGCGACGCGATGACCTGCCGGCGTGGCGCGCGCGAGATCCCGCTGTCGCGCACCGAGTACCAGCTCCTCGAGCTGCTCATGGCGAGCCAGGGCAAGGTACTCAGCCGGGACGTGATCTTCGACAAGGTCTGGGGGTACGACTTCGGACCCGAGTCCAACTCGCTCGACGTGTATGTCGGGTACCTCCGCCGGAAGCTCGAGGCCGAGGGTGAGCCGCGGATCATCCACACGGTGCGCGGCGTCGGCTACGTGATGCGCGGGGCATGAGCTTCCGGCTTCGCGTCACCCTGCTCGCGGCCGGCGCCGTGGCCGTCGCGGTCGTGGGCGCGGCCGTGCTCATGTACTTCGTCGTGCAGACCCAGCTCGTCAGCCAGTTCAACACCACGCTCGTCGAGGCCGCGAACGCCGTCCGGTCTCCGAGCGGCGACCGCAGCCCGGAGGGCCGGTTCCCCGGCGGACCGCAGGGCACGCTGTCCGGCCGCTCCGACGTCGCGGCGCAGATCGTCAACAGCAACACCGGCACCGTGAGCCGCTCGGACGCGCAGCCGGTCGTCGCGCTCGTGACGCCCAACTCGATCGCGGTCGCGAGCGGCTCCGCCGCGGCCTACTTCTTCGAGACGACCCTCGAGGGGTCACACCTGCGCGTGTGGGTGACGCCCGGAGCGCAGCGCGGGACCGCGATCGAGGTCTGGGGCCCGCTCGATCCGATCGAGGGCGCGCTGGCCGCGACCCGTGTCCGCCTCGGCCTGGTCGCGCTCGCGGGCGTGCTGCTCGCCGCCGCGCTCGGCACGCTGGTCGCGCGGGCGGCGCTCGCGCCGGTCCAGCACCTGACGTCCGTGGTCGAGGAGGTCGCGCGGACGCGCGATCTCTCCCGCCGGGTCGCGGCGAGCGGCACCGACGAGCTGAGCCGGCTCGCCGCCAGCTTCAACGAGATGCTCGGCGCGCTCGAGGTATCGCTGCGGCAGCAGCGTCAGCTCGTCGCCGACGCATCGCACGAGCTGCGCACGCCGCTCACGAGCCTGCGCACGAATCTCGAGCTCCTCGCCCGCGGGCATCCGACCGACGAGTCGGAGCGACACACGGTGCTCACCGATCTGGTCGCGCAGATGGAGCGGATGTCCACCCTCGTCGCCGATCTCATCGATCTCGCTCGTGACGAGGAGGCGTCGCTCCCGGTGGAGGACGTGCGCCTGGATGAGGTCGTCGCCGACGCCCTCGCCGGAGTGCGCGGCCGCTACCCGAACGTCCTGTTCACGATCTCCAGCCGTCCCGCCTCCATCCGCGGTGTCCGCTCGCGCGTGTCGCGGGCGGTGACCAATCTGCTGGACAACGCCGGCAAGTGGAGTCCCGCGGGAGGCATCGTCGAGGTGAGCGTCACCGATGGTGAGATCAGCGTCCGTGATCATGGTCCGGGCGTGGCGCCCGAGGACGCGCCGCATGTCTTCGATCGCTTCTGGCGCGCCAGCAGCGCGCGCCACCTCCCGGGCTCGGGCCTCGGACTCTCGATCGTGAAGGACATCGCCGAGAAGCACGGCGGCTCGGTGATCCTCGAGCAGGCCCCCGGCGGCGGCGCGCGCTTCCGCCTGCGGCTCGCCGCCTAGGATCGTCGGATGCCCACCATCGATGCGCGGACCGTCCGCTGCACGCACCGGGACGCGCTCACGCCCGTGGTGCCCGACGGCGTCGGCTGCGCCGAGTGCCTTGCGCTCGGCGATGCCTGGGTCCACCTCCGGATGTGCCTGAGCTGCGGCGCGGTCCGCTGCTGCGATTCCTCGCCCAACCAGCACGCGAGCAAGCACGCGAAGAAGACCGGCCATCCGATCATGCGCTCGATGGAGCCGGGCGAGGACTGGATGTGGTGCTACGTGGACAAGGTCTATATCCAGCCCACCTGAATGGGGCGGAGGCTATTTCTGTCCGAACGTGACGATGAGGGCGATGATCACGAGCGTGACCGCGAAGATCGGCAGCGCGAGCGCCGCGAAGACGACGTGGTCCTGCTGCCGGTACTGCGGATCGGGCTTGTGCGCCGGGGGCGTTCCGTGGTCGGCCATCGCCCGAAAATCTAGCGCATAGCATCGAGCGATGGAGACCGCGCTGCTCATCTGGTTCGTCGTCGGCGCCGGCATCGCCGCCGGAGCGTTCATCCTCGCCCGCTCGGCCATCCAGATCGCGGCGGTCGCGTACAACGTCCTCGAGAAGCGCCTCGATCCGCGGGTCGCCACGCGTCAGACCATCGCGCTCACCCTGGGCGGGCTCGCCGCGCTCGTCGCCACGTCGATCATCGCCGGCATCGCGATCCTCGCGATGCTCCAGGGCCTGATCAACGCGAGCGGCCTGAACTAGATCGTCTTCGGCGTCTCCGGATGCGGCGCGGGCCGCGGCTGGAGGGGCTGGTCGATCGGCTGACCGCCCTGCGTGCCCTGCTCGGGCTGCGGCGGCGGATGCTCACCGGGTCGCGGCGGTAGCGGAGCGTGCGGGTCCAGCTCGGGCATGCAAGGCCTCCTTTGTCGTTCGGCGACGGCCGAACGCGACCTCACGACGCAGACGCCGTGCCAGGCGCGCCGGACGCCTTCGCGTTCAGCCGCGCAACGAGCGCACGGACACGCTTCTCGATCCCGTCCCGCACCACGCGGAAGGCCGCCAGGCGCTCCTCCTCGGTCCCGCGCGCGAGTACCGGGTCGGGGAACTTCCAGCGAAGCTGCAGCCCCGCCCCCGGCGGGATCGGGCAGTTCGCGTCGCAGACCGTGACGCACACGTCGAACGGCCCGGCGAGCTCATCGATCGATTTGCTGCGCTGCGCCGAGATATCGATCCCGGCCTCCCGCATCACGCGGACCGCGAGCGGATGAAGCTCGCTCGCGACGGTCCCCGCGCTCTCCGCGGCGAATCGATCGCCGCCGAGCGCGCGGAGAAAGCCCTCGGCCATCTGCGACCGAGCGGAGTTGTGACCACAGAGGAAGACGACACGCGTCATTCCTCTCTATCGTCCCACCATGCGATCCGGCCCGCTACGCCACAAGTGGTTCGCGCTGTTCACCGCGACGATCACCTCGGGCTCGATCGGCGACGAGGTCATGCGGCTGGCGCTCCCGCTCCTGGTCCTGGACCTGACCCACGACATCGGCGCGGCCGCCACCCTCCGGGTCATCGAGACGATCCCCTATGTGCTGTTCGGCGCATTCGCCGGCGCCCTGATCGACCGGTCGGACAAGCGCCGGCTCCTCACCGTCACGACCATCCTGAGCATGGTCCTCACCGCGTTCATCCCCATGTCGGTCGACCTCGGGTTCTTCTCGCTCGGCCTGCTGTACGGCGTCACATTCCTGCTCGGGACGCTCGAGGTCATCTGGGGCATCACCGCGGACTTCAGCATCGTGCCCGCGCTCGTCGAGCCGGACGAGCTGACCACGGCCAATGCGACGTACCTCACCGCGGATCGGGTCGCCCGGATCGTCGGACCGACCCTCGGTGGCTTCGCGGTCGGCGCGCTCGCGTTCGGAAGCGCGTACGGCTCGGCGAACGCGCTCTGGCTGTCGGCCCTCCTGTACCTCCCGTCGATCGGCGTGTTCTTGCGGATGCCGCCGTTGCACGATGTCGATCCCGCCACCGTGGCGCCGCTGACCGTCGCGAATCTGAAGACCGAGGTCGGCGAGGGCTTCACGTTCATCTGGCGGAGCACCGTCCTGCGGGCGTTGTTCGTCCTCATGTTCATCAGTAATCTCGGCAGCCAGGGCATGAATACCCTGCTGCTGTTCGTCTTGCGCGAGCAGTACCAGCTGGACGCGATCACGATCGGCCTTGCCCTCTCGTTCACCGGGGTGATCCAGATCTTCGGCTCGGCGTTCGCACCGCGCCTGGCCCGCGGCCGCCCGCTCGGGGTCACGATGCTCGTCGTCGTGACGATCGCCGCCTTCTCGAGCGGCGCGGCGGCGTTCGCGCGCAGCTGGCAGACGATCGTGCTCGCCGTGACCGGCCGCCAGGTCGCCTGGAGCGCGCACATCGTCTACGCGTTCATCCCGCGCCAGCGCGAGGTGCCCGCCGCGCTGCGCGGGCGGGTCAACGGCGCGTTCCGCACGCTCATTCTCATCAGCAACACGGCATCACCGGCGTTCCTCTCCACGATCGCGGCGACCTACTCGACCTCCGTGGCGTTCGCCGCGGCCGGTGTACTGGGCCTCCTGTCGGTCGCGGTGAGCGCGCTGGGACCGCTTCGGAAGTACGACATCCGCGACGCGCCCGAGGAGGCTGCCGCGGTCGAGACCGCCGCCGAGTCGGAGCCGACGCCCGGCGGCTGAGCGGGCTAGGCTTGCCTACATTCACCCATCTTCCGTGCGGGAGGTCCAGTGACCGGCGCCCTCTGGCTCACCCTCGGCGAGGCCAGCCGCATCCTCGGCGTCGATCCCGACACGCTCCGCCGCTGGGCGGACAACGGGAAGATCGATGTCCTGAAGACGCCGGGCGGACACCGCCGCTTCCTCCGTTCGTCGATCGAGGCGATGCTTCCGCGTCCGCGGCAGCCCGCGCGCCAATCGCTCACCGCGATGGGCGAGCCGCCGGATCGCATCGCCGCCGAGTTCCTGAAGCGCGTGCGCTCGGACATGGTCGAACAGGACTGGCACGCACGGTTCGACGAGGCGTCGCTCCGGTGGTTCCGCGAGCGCGGGATGCGGATGAGCGATCTCCTGGTCGGCTACCTCGATGCGGTGCGCCGTCCCGGCCGCGACCAGTATCTGAACCAGGCCGCGGCTCTCGGCCGCGAGTACGGCGTCGAGGCGAAGCGCCGGGCCCTCTCGCTCGGCGAGGCGACCCAGGCGTTCCTGTTCTTCCGGGCGCGGTTCCTCGCCGAGATCGCGACGGTGGCGCGCCGGCGCTCGCTCGAAGCTCGACAGGCGGCCGCGCTGTTCGAGGAGGCCGACCGCGCGCTCGATACGGTGATCCTCGCGCTCATCGACGGGCACCGCGCGCCATGACCGACCCGAAGGCGCTTGGCGAGCGAGCGGTCCGCGCGATCGACGCGAAACGCGGGGACCTGATCGCGCTGTCGCTCTCGCTCCATGGCGAGCCCGAGATCGGATACCAGGAGCACAAGTCGGCCGCGAAGCTTGCCGTGTTCCTGGAGGCGAACGGATTCACGGTCCAGCGCGGATACAGGGACGTGGAGACCGCGTACCGCGGCGACGCGTCCGGCAATTCGAAGGGCCCGACCGTCGCGATCCTGACGGAGTACGACGCGCTCCCGGACATCGGCCATGCCTGTGGACACAACCTCATCGCGATGATGGGGACGGCCGCGGCGATCGGCGTGCGCGCCGTGATCGACGAGCTACCCGGACGGGTCGCCGCGGTCGGCACGCCGGCGGAGGAGGGCGGCGGCGGCAAGGTCGCGCTCGTTCGCGCGGGCGGCTTCGCCGACGTGGACGTCGCGATGATGTGCCACCCATCGTCGCGCACGCTCTCGGGTCGCACGTCGCTCGCCTCGAACCGGGTCGACGTCGAGTTCTACGGCAAGGCCGCCCACGCCGCGGCGCAGCCGGACAAGGGCATCAACGCCCTCGACGGGGTGATCCAGACCTTCAACAACGTGAACGCGATGCGCCAGCAGCTCCGCCCGGAGGCGCGCGTCCACGGGATCATCACGAACGGCGGGAGCGCGGCGAACATCATCCCCGAGTACGCGATGGCGAAGTTCAGCGTCCGCGCGCTCGACCGCCGCTACCAGCAGGAGGTGCTGAAGCGGTTCATCGCGTGCGCCGAGGGTGCCGCGGCCGCGACGGGCACGAAGCTGAAGGTCACGGTCCACGAGAACTCGGGGTACGAGAACATGGTCCCGTCGCAGCCGCTCGCCGACCGGTGGGCCGCGCACATGCGCGCGCTGGGCCAGTCGGTGCAGACGACGGTGGACGACGAGCGTATGGGCTCGACCGATATGGGCAACGTGAGCCAGATCCTTCCGTCGATCCACCCGTACATCGGCGTCGCCGCTGAGGGCACGCCCGGGCACTCGACCGCGTTCCGCGACGCCGTGGCGACGCCCGCGGCCCACGAGAGCGCGCTCTTCGCCGCGAAGGCCCTGGCGCTCGTGGCGATCGACGTCCTCACGGACGCGGCGCTGCTCGAGCGCGCCCGCGCCGAGTTCGAGGAGCGCCGCACGCAGGGCGTGGTGAAGGGGAAGGCCTGAGCCTCCCTCGCGAGGTCCGCCTTCTCGTCGTCGTCCAGGTCCTCTGGGGTCTCGGCTTCGGGCTCGTCGGCCCGCTCCAGCCCCTGTACCTGCAGACGCTCGGCGCCGATCCCGGCCAGATCGGCCTCGTCTTCGGCGTCGGAAACATCGTCGGCGGGCTCCTGGTGCTCCCGGCCGGCCTGATCGCCGACCGCCGCGGACGCCGGCTGGTCATCGTCGCGAGCGGCATCTGCGGGACGCTCGGCGCGTTCTCGCTCGTGCTCCTCGATCACTGGGAATGGAGCGTCGCGAGCTCGATCCTCTACTGGGCCGGGACCGCCGCGCTGCCGGTGATGAGCGCGCACGTCGCCGCGAGCGCGTCGCGCGCCGTGCTCGGCCGGGCGATGGGGGCGGTGTACGGCGCGTTCTTCGTCGGCTTCATCGTCGCGTCGCCGTTGTCGGGGACGCTCGCCGCGCACTTCGGGATGCGCGCGGCGATCCTCGTCGGGGCGGCCTTCTTCGGCCTCTCGACGGCGACGACCCTCCGCCTGGGCGCGGGACGCGGCGCGCACCTCCGGGACGCGGTGAAGTTTCCGCGCGCGTTCTGGGTGCTGCTCGCCCTCGCGCCGATCGGCGCGTTCGTCGCGGTGCTGCCAACGCCGCTCCTGCCGGTGTACGTGCGCGAGGTCGCGGATGCGCCGCTGGAGCTCGTCGGCCTCTACATCGCCTTCCTCAGCCTCGGCTCGGCGGTGTTCTCCGCGCTCGCGGGCCGCCTTGCCGACCGGTTCGGCGCCGCGCCCGCGATCGTCGCGAACGCGCTCGTGCTCACGATCGGCTGCGCGATGGCGGCGCTCCTGGCCTCGAACGGGATCTTCGTCGCGATCGGCCTCGTCCTCGCCGGGGCGAACGTCGCGTCCAACCCGGTGTTCGCGGCGCTCCTCGAGCGCGTCGTGCCGCCGGCCCGCGCGGCGCTCGGATACGCGTCGTTCCAGCTCGTCTACGCGGCGGGGTTCGGCGCCGGCGGGATCGCCGCGGGCTCCTTGTACGACGCGGACCCGCACCTGCCCATGCTCGTGACCGTCGCGCTCGCCCTCCCGGTCGCCGTCGTCTTCGCCATCGTCGTGGCCCGCATCACCGGCGGCCACCCGCGAGCGACGGCGCCGGGCTAAGCCCGCCGGGCCGCGCCGGAAGCGATCCCCACCGATTCGACGAGCAGCTTCCGCTGCAGCTCCAGCGCGGATGGGACCGTGGCGCCGAGCTTGGCGAACCATTCGGCGTGCGACGCGAGCTCCTGCTCCCACTCGCCCGGGTCCACCGCGAGCACCGCCTCGAGTCCGTCGGGGGTGAGGTCGAGGCCGGTGCGGTCGATGTCGCTCGCGCGAGGCGCCCAGCCGACCGAGGTCTCGACGGCGCCGGCCGCGCCGTTGCAGCGATCGATGATCCACTCGAGGACGCGCATGTTCTCGCCGTACCCCGGCCACATGAACGCGCCCGCAGCGTCCTTGCGGAACCAGTTCACGATGAACACCTTCGGCGGGTCGGGGATCCGCGCCGACATCTTGAGCCAGTGGTCGAAGTACGTGCCCATGTCGTAGCCGCAGAACGGCAGCATGGCCATCGGATCGCGGCGCACCACGCCGACCTTCCCGGTCGCGGCCGCGGTCGTCTCCGAGCCCATCGTCGCGCCGAGATACACGCCGTGCGTCCAGTTGAACGACTGCAGCACCAAGGGGACCGTGGATGAGCGGCGGCCGCCGAAGATGATGGCCGAGATCGGCACCCCCTTCGGATCGTGGGCCATGCGCGAGACGGCCGGGTTGTTGTCCATCTGGACCGTGAACCGGCTGTTCGGATGTGCCGCCTTCTCCGTCGAGCCCTTCGACCACGGCCGGCCGCGCCAATCCGTGAGCTGCGCGGGGACCTCGCCGTCCATGCCCTCCCACCACACGTCCAGGTCCGGCGTCAGCGCGACATTGGTGAAGAAGGAGTTCTGCTCGACGGTGCGCATCGCGTTCGGGTTCGTGCGGTAGTTCGTGCCTGGGGCGACGCCGAAGTAGCCGAACTCCGGATTCACCGCGTACAGCCGCCCATCCTCGCCCACGCGCATCCACGCGATGTCGTCTCCGACGGTGCGGATCTTCCAGCCGCCCAGGGCCTCCGGCGGAACGAGCATCGCGAAGTTGGTCTTTCCGCAGGCGCTCGGGAACGCGGCCGCGACGTAGTGCGTCTCGCCCTCGGGGCTCTCGGCCTCGAGGATGAGCATGTGCTCCGCGAGCCAGCCCTCGTTCTTCGCGAGGTAGCTCGCGATACGCAGCGCGAGACACTTCTTGCCGAGGAGGGCGTTGCCGCCATACCCGGAGCCGACCGACCAGATCGTGTTGTCCTGCGGGAAGTGGCAGATGAACCGTCGCTCTGGATCGCAGTCGGCGACCGAATGCAGCCCCTTGTTGAACTCACCCGAGGCGCCGAGCCGGTCGAGCGCGACCTTCCCCATGCGGGCCATGATCCGCATGCTGAGCGCGACATACACGGAGTCGGTCAGCTCGATGCCGATCTTCGCGAACGGCGAGTCCGGCGCGCCCATCAGGTATGGCACCACGTACATCGTCCGGCCCTTCATCGCCCCATCGAAGATGCCGGCGAGCTTCCGGTAGGCGTCGGCGGGCTCCATCCAGTTGTTGGTCGGACCGGCCTCGGCCTTCGCCGGCGTGCACACGAACGTGAGCTCCTCGGTGCGCGCGACGTCGTTCGGGTTCGAGCGGTGGTAGTAGCAGTCGGGTCGTTTCTCGGGGTTCAGCGGAAGGAGCGAGCCGTTGGCGACCGCCTCTTCCACCAGTGACTTCGCCTCGGCCTCCGAGCCATCGCACCAATAGACCCGGTCTGGCTTGCACATCTTGGCCATCTCATCGACCCACGAGACCAGGTGGGTGTTCGACGGCGCGCGTTGGTTCACGGCGAGCATTCGACCCTCCATACGTGGTCGGCGGCGACCGCAAGGATATCCCTCGGCGTCATGCGGTGGCGGTGGGCCCCGTGGCGAACGCGTAGGCGAGCGCGTCGTCCAGCTTCATCTCGCCGCCATGCTGCACGGCGGGCTGCCGCTCGGCCGGGATCGTGTCCGGCTGCGCGCGCGCCTCGGTCTGGCCGAAGATCGCGGTGAGGCCGACGCCGGTCTCCTTGGCGAGCGCGGCCCACGCGCCGACCAGGACATCGTGGCGCTCGAGGTCGCCCGCGGCCTTCGCGAGCTCCGCGAAGTCGCTGAGCATGAGGACGATCGCGCTCGTGTCTCCCGCGGCGCTGAAGACGTTCGTCGCTTCGATCCACGCGTCGCGCGCGCGGTCGAGCTCGCCGAGCTTCAGGGCCACCAGGCCGACCATGTGCAGATCCCACGCGAGATCGAACTGATTCGACAGCGCGCGGTGCTGCTCGAGCGCGAGACCGATCGTCCGCTGGGCGGCGAGGAGATCGGCCCGCGGCCGGTCGGGCCCGCCCGCGAGGACGTTCGTCAGCGCGAACGAGGCCCGGCCGAGCGCCGCGCCGTCGCCCAGCTCGCCGAACAGCGCGATCGCCTCCTCCAACAGCGCCCGACCCTTGGTCATGTCGGTGTTCGGGATCGTGTACGCGAACGACAGGTTGTACGCGGCGAGCGCGATCTCCTTCGGATCGCCGAGCTCGCGCGCGAGGGCCAAGGCCGCGGCGTAGATCTCGAGCATCCCGAGGTCGCCCATCCAGTAGGCGAGTCCGCCGGTCGCCTCGAGCGCCCGCAGCCGCCACCGCGGCGTCGCACCCGGCACCGCGAGGGCGCGCTCCGCCCAGCTCCGGCCTTCGCGCAGGTACCCACGGACCTGCCAGAACCGCCAGAGCGCGAAGACGATCCGGGCGGCGTCGTCCGCCCGGCCCTCGGAGATCGCGAAGTCGAGCGCCGCGCGCACGTTGTCGTGCTCGAGCTCGATCCGGTCGAGCCACGGCTTCTGCTCTTTCCCCTGGAGCTCGGGCTGCGCCCGCTCGGCGAGCGCGACGTAGGCCGCGAGATACCGTGCGCGCAGGTCGCGCTCCTCGCCGCGCTCCACGAGCCGCTCGAGCGCGTGGTCGCGGATCGTCACGAGCATCCGGAAGCGCGGTTGCGCCGCCAGGGCGGTCTGCCGGAGCAGGCTCTGATCGACGAGCTCGCTGACGCCATCGAGGACGTCTCGGCCGATCTCCGCGCTCGGGCCGCAGACCGCCTCGAGCTCCTCGAGCTGCGCGCCGCCCACGAACACGGCACAGCGCGCGAAGAGCCGCTTCATCCCGTCGTCGAGCAGGTCGTAGCTCCAGGCGATCGCGCCGCGGAGGGTCCGCTGGCGGTCGGTCCGGTCGCGTGCGCCGCTCGCGAGCAGGTCGAGGCCCTGCTTGAGCCGCGGCAGCATCGCCTGCGGTGTCAGCAGCTTGATCCGGGCGGCCGCGAGCTCGATGGCGAGCGGGAGACCATCGAGATGGAACACGATCTCCGCGACCGCCGCCGCGTTCTCCGCTGTGACCATGAAGTCGGGCTTCACCGCGCGCGCACGCTCGATGAACAGCCGCACCGCGTCGGACTGCGCGAGGACCTCGATCGACGGGAGCCGCTCGGGATCGGGCAGCTCGAGCGGCGGCACCGGCAGCTCCTGCTCGCCGGAGATCCGGAGCGGCGCCCTGCTCGACGCGACCACCTTGAGATCGGGTGCGGCATCGAGCAGCGCCGAGACCGTCGCGGCGGCGGGCAGGATCTGCTCGAAGTTGTCGAGCACGAGCAGCAGCCTCTTGCCGTGCAGGTGCTCGGTGACCCGATCGATCGGTAGCTCGCTGCCGCTCACCTGCACCCCGAGCGAGTGCGCGATCGTCGACGGGACGAGCTCTGGGTCGCTGATCGGCGCGAGCGGGATCCAGAACGCGCCGTCCGGGAACGAGGCCGCCGCCTCGGCGGCGAGCTGGAGCGACAGCCGCGTCTTGCCCGTGCCGCCCGGACCGGTCAGCGTCAGCAGGCGCGTACGGTCGAGCAGCTTCAGCCCCTCGCGGATCTCTTTCTCCCGGCCGATGAACGTGGTGAGCTGCGTCGGCAGGTTGTTCGGCGTCCGATCCAACGTGCGGAGCGCGGGGAACTCGCTCGGGCAGCCCTCGATGAGCAGCTGAAAGATCCGCTCGGGCTGGGTGAGGTCCTTGAGGCGATGCTCGCCGAGGTCGCGGAGCGTGACGCCGGGCGGAAGGTCATCGCCCGCGAGCATCCGCGTCGCGCCCGACGTGAGCACCTGACCGCCGTGCGCGATCGCCGCGATCCGCGCGGCGCGGTGCACGTCGATCCCGACGTAGTCGGCGCCCGCGCGTTCGCTCGCCGGGGTGCCCTCGCCGGTATGCATCCCCATCCGCACGCGGACGACGGCCCCGTGCGGGAACGTCGCCGCCGCGAGCTGCCGCTGGCTGGCGGCCGCCGCCTCGAGCGCGTCCTGCGCGGTGGCGAACACCATGAACAGCGCGTCGCCCTCGATGCGGACCTCGTGTCCCTTGCC
Organism: Candidatus Limnocylindria bacterium; assembly: GCA_036564905.1. GTDB lineage: Bacteria > Chloroflexota > Limnocylindria > P2-11E > P2-11E > UBA4735. The sequence goes on along the minus strand of DATCOD010000083.1, from coordinate 28,423 downwards.
GAACGCGCGGCGGAGGGTCTCCGTGTGCACCTCGAGGACCTCGTGATAGCGGTCGGTCCCGAGCGCGTTGAGCAGCTTCGTCGAGCCCTCGATGTCGGTGAACAGAAAGGTCAGCGTGCCGCTGGGCAACGGGGTGCTCCGCATCCGCGAATTGTCCGCCGGACCCTACCGCCATGCCAGCGTGCGGCGCTACCGAGCGGCGGCCGGTCCCGCCGCGGTCCGGCGACCCCACGCGAGGACGGCGACCTCGCTGGCGCCGGGATCGGCGCTGTCGTCAGGCGGGCGTTCCCGGCGCTCGAGGCGCTCAACGGCGACGTGGCCCGGTAGCGCGGCCGCGAGGGCGTCCACCGTGAACAGCCGGTCCGGGTCGGGCGGCCCGTGCCGCCCGAGGTCCGCGAGGTCGTGACCGACGACGAACAGGTGACCGCCGACGACGAGGGCGTCGACCGCGCGCGCGAGCACGCCAGGCAGCTCCGCGCTGCCGGGATGGAGGTTCGCGACCACGACGAGCTCGAACGCCGCGACCGGCGGCGACCAGCGCAGCACATCCGCCTGGACGGTCTCGAGCGCGAGGCCGAGGCCGGCGGCGCGCTCCCTGGCCATCGCCAGACCGACCGCGGACGCATCGAGCGCGGTGACCCGCCAGCCGCGGGCCGACAGCCACAGGCTGTTGCGGCCCGGTCCGCTCCCCAGGTCGAGCGCCCGGCCGGGAGGCAGCGTCGTGACCAGCTCGACGAGCAGCGGATCCGGCTCGGTCGGCCAGCCCTGCTCGGCGAAGCGACGGTCCCACATCCGGCCGGGATCGCTCGCCGCTGCCACGGTCAGATTGTCCGGCCCGGCGTGCCGCCTTGCCAGGAGGGAGCGCGCGCCCTAGACAGAACGGGAATGGCGAGCGCCTCCGCCCATCTGATCGACACGCTCTCGGGTATCGCCCTGTTCGCGGATGTCGGTGCCGCGGAGCTGAACTCGATCGCTCACGACGTCGACGAGCGGCGGTTCGCCGACGGCGAGCGGATCATCCGCCAGGGCCTCAGCGGGTCCGCCTTCTACCTCATCATCGAGGGCGAGGCGTCGATCCGGCTCGACGGCAAGGATTACGGCACGCTCGGGCGGGGCGACTTCTTCGGCGAGATCTCGATCCTGCTCGGCGAGCCGCCGGTCGCGGACATCGTCGCGGCGCACGACCTCCGCTGCGCGATCATCGCGGGCCCCGCGCTCGAGGCGTTCATGCTCGCCCATCCGACCGTGCTCTACCGGATCTTGAAGGCCGAAGCACGCAAGCTCCAGAGGGCCACGGCCTGGCGGACGTGACCGCGGCGCACCCGCCCGGCGAGTACCCGGTCGTCGTCGTCGGCAGCGGCCCGGGCGGGCTACAGCTGTCGTACTCGCTCGGCCGCGCCGGCGTGCGCCATGCCGTGATCTCCGCGGACCCGGCACCAGGTGGCATGTTCCGCCGGTGGCCGTTCTTCCAGCGGCTGCTCTCGTGGACGAAGCCCTACGCGCCAGAGGAGCGCGGCTCGCGCTACTACGAGCGGTACGACTGGAACTCGCTCATCGGCGACGAGGACCGCCTGCGCGCGATCCAGCCCGGCCTGATGGACGGCACGTCGTATTTCCCGGCGCGGGCCGAGATGGAGCAGAGCCTCGCGACGTTCACGCGCGACGCCGGTCTCGAGATCCGCTACGGATGCCGCTGGACCGGGACACGCCGCGAGGGCGACGGCTTCGTCCTCGAGACGACCGACGGCGAGTTCCGCTGCCGGGTGCCGATCTTCGCGTTCGGGATGGCGGAGCCGTGGAAGCCCGACATCCCGGGGCTCGACGCGGTGCCTCATTACGCGGACACGCGCGCGCCCGAGACCTACGCCGGCAAGCGGATCTTCATCATCGGCAAGGAGGTCTCGGCGTTCGAGCTCGCGAACGGCTTCCTCCCCTGGGCGAAGCAGATCGTCCTCGGCTCGCCGCGCCCGGTCGCGCTCTCGGTGGTCACGAAGTCACTGGTCGGGGTGCGCGCGCGCTACGTGCAGCCGTACGAGGACCACATCCTCGGCGGTGGGGTCATCCTCGTGAACGCGTCGATCGAGGAGGTGACCCGAACGCCCGGCGGGTTCCGCGTCCGCACGATGCGCAGCGACGGTGGCGGCGCGCTCGTGTTCGAGGTCGACGACGTCATCGCGACGACCGGGTTCACGCCCCCGCTCGGCGACCTGCGGACGCTCGGCGCGCAGACCTCGGGCCGCACGCACATCCCGGCGCTCACGCCGATGTTCGAGAGCATCGGCCTGCCCGGCGCGTACATGGCCGGGACCGTGACCCAGGGCGCGCCGGGCCTCAAGAAGCACGGGATGCCGAGCAGCTCCGGCGCGGTCCACGGTCACCGCTACAACGCGCAGATCCTCGCACGGCACATCGCCCAGAGACACTTCGGCATCGATCCGGCGCGGCCGCGCCTGGAACGGGACCGGGTGCTCCCCTATCTCCTCGCCGAGGTGACCCACGCCCCCGAGCTCTGGCACCAGAAGTCGTACCTGTCGCGGACGATCCTCACCGACCCGGCGCGCGGGATCATCGACGATGGCATCCTGCCGCTCCAGCTCTTCGTCGACAGCGGCGGACCCGACGGCGTGGCCGCCGCGGTCGAGGCGAATCCCGCGGGCGACCTCTACCCGGCGATCTACGTGCGCCGGAACAACACGGTCACCGAGCATCTCCTGCCGTCGAACCCGCTGTTGGATTTCGAGACGGCGGAGCACCGCAAGCAGCTCGCTGACGCGCTGGCGCCGCTCGGGATCTAAGCCGCCGCGGCGCGCGCTGCGTCGGCCGGCCACGGTGCCGGTCGGTTGACGATGCCGACCGCATTCGTGATCGCTCCCGCGGCGAGCAGCAGCGCGGAGATGAGCATCGCCAGATGGAACGCGTCGGTCGATGCTTCACGTTCCGCATCCACGAGAGCGACCACCGATGCCGGACACGGCACGTTGTTGCCACACGGATCGCTCACGTTCAACGGCGCGACGTTCTTCCGGAACGTCGGATCGTCCACGTTCGCGGTCGGCACGCGGGCATGGAGACCGGCGTAGAAGCTCGTGGTGATCGCGATGAAGATGACCGCGCCGGCGAGCTGCGGCCCGACGCGCGAGATCGCGTTGTTGATCGCCGAGGCCAGACCTGAGTTCTTCGCAGGCACGCTGGTCATGAGCGCGGTCGTGAGCGGCGCGACCATGACCGACAGCCCGAACCCGAACAGGAGGCTCGCCGGCAGGAAGTCCACGAGCCAGCTCGCCGGAGGGAGGTAGGTCCCCGGTTCACCGAAGGCGAACGCCCATGGGCTCGTCGTCGCCGGCACGCGCAGGTACCAGAGCGTCCCGAGGCTCATCAGGGCGGGACCGACCGCCATGAATGCCTTGGGCCCGTACTTCCCGGATAGCGCACCGAACCGCGAGCTGAGCAGGATCAGGAACACGCTTGGCGGCAAGAACGCGAGGCCCGCGGCCGCGGCGGTGAACCCGATGGTCCCCTGCACGAAGAGCGCGAGGAAGTAGCCCATCACGTAGAGCGCGCCGTAGATCAGGAATGTCGAGAGGTTCGTCACGGTGAAGTTCCGCGAGCGGAACAGCTCCGGCGGGATGAGCGGATCGCTCCGGCGGGTCATGAGCATCGGGAGCGCGATCGTCGCGACGGCGCCGGCGCCGAGCAGGACGAACCCGAGCGGATCCTTCCACTCGCGCTGCTGTCCATAGATCGCGCCGAACGAGAGTCCGCCGACGGCGACCGCGACGACGAACGCGCCAAGCCAGTCGAGGCGCCCGGTCGCGCCCGCGGCACGGCTCTCGGAGACATACGCGACGGTCGCCCAGAGCGCGACGATCAGCAGCGGCACGTTCAGCAGGAATGCGGCACGCCAGGAGATCGAGTCGATGAGGATCCCGCCCACGAACGGACCGAGGATCGTCGTCGCCCCCGACGCGGCGGCCCACAGTCCGAACGCGCGGCCCTGCGCCTCGCCGCTGAACGTCACGCTGATGAGCGCGAGCGAGCCCGGCACCAGGAGCGCGCCGGCGACGCCCTGCAGGATGCGGAAGACGACGAGCAGCTCCATGTTCGGCGCGAACCCGCAGAGCAGGCTGGTGACGAGGAACCCTGCGAGCCCAAGGGTGAACATCCGCTTGCGGCCGAAGAAGTCGTTCAACGCGCCGGCCAGGATCAGGAGCGCCGACACCGTCAGGAGGTAGCCGTTGTAGACGTACGACTGGCCTTCCAGGACGCCGAACAGCCCGCTCGGCAGCTCGCGCCCGATCTTCGGCAGCGCGACGCTCACGACCGTCGAGTCGAGGAACACGATCCCCGAGCCGAGGATCGCCGCGATGAGCGTCCAGCGCTGGCTTCTGGTCACCACGCCCCCCGCTCGTTCAGGATGGCGCGCACCACTGCAGCTCGTGCGCGGACGCGCCCGGATAGGTGAGCTCCCCGGCCTCGATCGCGACCGCAAGCCGGTTGGACGGCGGCGCGAGCGGGCAGACCCACTGCGGGTCGTAGTGGCAGCTCGGGTGGTACGCGAAGTTGAAGTCGAGCCGGAGCGTGTCCCCGTCGCCGCCGAGATCCGCGCCCTTCGCGGTGTCGAGAAGGTACCGGCCACCGCCGTAGGTCGTCTGCCCCGAGGTCAGGTCGCGGAACGGCAGGAACACGCCGCCACCGTACGCGTCCAGCCAGAACACTTCGAGCGAGCCGATCGGGAGGTCGACCGCGCCGAAGCGCACGAACGGGATGACGTCGCCGGTGCTGGTCCCAACGTCGTAGCGCTCGTGCGGCAGCGGCCGCACCGGAGCGCTGAACGCGAACGCCGGGTCGTACTCCTTGTGCGCGAGCCCGGTGAACTTCGCGCGCTCATGCGCCGGCAGCGCGGACTGCGGGTGCGTGCCGAACAGCAGGTCGCGGCCGCTGCGCCACCGACCGTGCGCGGCGACAGGATCGGCTGGAAGGAGCGCGCGCACCTCCGCGTACAGGGTGTTCACGCGCCGCCGGTAGTCGAGCAGCTCGAGGTAGCGCTCGTCCACGTCAGCGCAGCTTCGCCGCGGCCGCCGAGAAGAGGCCGCTGAGGACGCGCGCCGTCGTCGGGAAGGCGTGGATGGTCTGGGCGAGCGTGTCGATCGGCGTCCCGAGCTTGATCGGCAGGACCGCGGCGTGGATCGCCTCGCCGGCGCCCTGTCCGGCGATGAACGCGCCGAGGAGGACCTTTCGTTCGCGATCGACGACGATCGTGAGATGGCCGCTGTCGGCTTCGACGATGTAGCCCTTCGTGCTCTTCGGGAACCCGGTCCGCTCTTCGAACGCGTCGAAGCCCTTCTCCTGCGCCTGGTCGAGACGAAGACCGACGGCCGCGGCCTCGGGATCCGTGTAGACGACGCGCGGCGTCGCGCTGAAGTCGACCTTCACGTCGTCGCCGAGCGCGATGCGGACGGCCAGCTCGCCCTCGTAGTGACCGAGATGCGTCGAGAGCTCGTGTCCGATCGGATCGCCGATCGCGTAGACGTGGTCGGCGATGCGCAGTCGGTCGTCGACCACGATCGTGTCACCCCCGTCGTAGCGCACGCCGATGGACTCCAGTCCGAGCGCCGAGAGCGCGCGGGCGGAGGTACGGCCGACCGAGAGCTGGATGATCTCGCCAAGGACGCTCGTCCCGTCCGACAGCTCGACGACGTGCTCGCCACCGGGACCCGCCTTCGGGCGGATGCGCGCCGCACGGGCCGTCTCGCGGACCTCGACCCCGCTGCGACGCAAGACCGCCGCCAGGAACGCGGAGCTCTCCGGATGGTCCGTCGGGTTGACCCGGCCGACGATCGCGGTGCGCACGCCGTACCGCGCGAGGTACTGGGCGATCTCGATGCCCGACGGGCCCGCGCCGAGGATGACGACGCTCTTGGGCAGCTCGCGGATGCTCGTCGCCTCGACGTTCGTCCAGTAGCCGGCCTGCTCGAGTCCCTCGAGCTTCGGGACCTTCCCGACCGAGCCGACGGCCACGATGACCTCTTTCGCGGTGAGCTCGTGGGTCGTGTCCTCGTGGGTCACCACGACCTTGCCCGGCCCGGCAAGCGTCGCGGTCCCGCGGAACACGGTCGCGCCGGCCTTCTCGAGCGCATGGACGTGGCTGCCGTCGTTCGGGTACTCGGTCTTGATCCGGTTGACCATGTAGTCGCGCCGGTCCGAGGCCGCTGTCCACGGATAGTCGCCGCCGTGGGCCTTCACCTCCGCCGCGTGCAGCAGCGTCTTGGACGGCATGCAGGCCCAGTACGGGCACGACCCGCCGAACAGGTCGCGATCGATGATCGCGACCGACGCGCCGCGACCTCGCGCGAGATGCGTCGCCGCTTCGCCCGCGGCGCCCGCGCCGATGACCACGAAGTCGAATGTCGTGCCGGTCACAGCGCGCGGTACCAGAGCCCGCCGCCGCGCGTCGCGACGAAGACGTCGAGCCGCCCACTGCTCCAGGCGCAGCTCACGGCGTCACCGCGCGGCGCGTCGGCGACGACCTCCCACTCGACCCAGCGCACGCCGTCCCACCAGCGATGGCGCAATCGGCCATCGATGCCGAACGCGAGGATATCGATGCGATCCGCGTCACGAGCCGCGGCCGCCGGCTCGCCGGTGAACCCGGTGCCGAGCGATTCCCAGTCATGCCAGCGCGCTCCGTCCCAGTACCGGTCACGAAGCTCGCCGTCGTCGTGGATGGCGAAGAGCTCGCACTCTCCGCCATCGCCCCACGACGCAACGGCCGCGCCCGATGCGAGCGCGCCGCCGAGCGAGATCCAGCCGCCTATTTGATGAGGCCCTGTTTCTTGAGCCAGGCCTTCGCGACGTCCTTCGGGTCCGTCTTGTCCACGGCGACCTGCTTGTTCATGCCGTTCAACTCGTCCTGTGACAGCTTCGCGCTGATGCTGTTGAGCAGCTTCTTGATCGTGCCGTCGTCCTTCGCGAGCAGGTCGTCGCGCACGACCGGCGCGATGTTGTCCGAGAGCTGCAGGTGCTTGTCGTCCTCGAGGAGCACGAAGCTCTTCGCGACGATCGTCGGGTCGCTCGTGAACAGCAGCCCGACGTCGATCTGCTTGCCCTCGAGCGCCGCGACGGTCAGCGAACCGCCGGCGTCGAGCGGCTTGAAGTCCTTGAACGTGATCCCGTACGTGGCCTTCAGCCCCGGTATGCAGAACGGCCGGGTCGGGCTCGGGCACTCCGGCGGCCCACCGAGCACGAGCTGGCCCGCGAGGGGCGTCAGGTCGCTGAGCTTCTTCAGGTTGTACTTCGCGGCGGTGTCCTTCGTCACGACGAACCCGTTCTGGTCCGTCGCCGCGGCGAAGTCCAGGACGGTGAGCTTCTTCGCTGAAAGCGCAGTTTGCAGATCCTTCGCGGTCTGCTTCGGATCGGTCGACGCCTTCGCGCTCTTGTCCACGAAGCTCAACAGCGTCGCGAGGTACTCGGCGTCGACGTCGATCTGGCCGGACTCGAGGGCCGGCTGCACGATCTCACGGTTCCCGAGATTGAACTTGCGCTCGACGGTGTAGCCGCTGTTCTCGAGGATCTGGGCGTAGAGCTCGCCGAGGATCCCCTGCTCGTAGAAGTTCGTCGAGCCGACCTTCACGGTCGGTTTCGCTCCACCGGTGCTGCTGCCGCCGCAGGCGCTCGCGACGAAGACAGCGACCAGAAGCGCGATCGCGACGCGGAATGACGCGCGCATGAGGGACTCCTTCCGGGCCGCAGCGCTTAGTCTCTCGGCCCACGCTGACAGTATCCCCGCCTTTGGCGCGGATACGGCTAGAACGCACCGGTCTCGGCGCGTAATCCCGGCGAGGTGACCCGGCGCTCAAGTGTGCCGAAGGCGACTTCCACCGTGATGGCGAGCGCCGCGACAAGGAGCGCCCCGGCGAACAAGCGGTCGTATTCCTGCAGGGCCATCCCATCCACGATGTACCGCCCCAGCCCCCCGCCCGCGACCAGGGCCCCGAGCGTCGCCGTGGCCACCACGTTCACCGCCGAGGTCCGCATGCCCGCGAGCACGAGCGGCAGGGCCAGCGGGACCTCGATCCGCCGGAGGATCCCGAATTCGCCGATCCCCATCCCGCGGGCCGATTCGATGACGTCCCGGTCGACGGCCCGGGTGCCGACGTACGCGTTCGTGAGCATCGGCGGGACCGCGAGCGGCACGAGCGAGATGAACGTGGGCCAGAACCCGAGCCCCAGGCCGAGCGCGAAGGCGATCGGGAGCGCGAACGCCAGGAGCGCGAGCGACGGAAGGGCCCGCCCGATGTTCGCGACGTTCACCGCGACGAAGCCGAGCCGGCCGGTGTGGCCGAGGTACAGGCCGATCGGGAGCGCGATCGCCGCCGCGACGAGCATGGCGAGCGCCGAGAGCTCGAGGTGCTCGAGGACGCGGGTCTGGACCGCGTCGCTGCCCCGGTAGTGTGCCCCGTCCGCGAACCACCGCACCGTGTCGGCGAACAGGCTCATGCCGCGCGGGCCCACGGCGTGAGCCGGCGCTGCAGGAGCACGAGCAGGCCGTCGGCTCCGATCGCGAGCGCGACGGAGCAGACGGCGCCGACGATGAGCTCCGTCGAGAAGAAGCGCTGGATGCCGATGAGGATGAGGAACCCGAACCCGCCCTGGCCGATGAGCGCGGTCACGGTCACGAGGCCGATCGTGCTGATCGTGGCGACGCGCACGCCGCCGATGATCACCGCGAGCGCGAGCGGGACCTCGACCCGCCAGAGGCGCTCGCCCGGCGCGTAGCCCATCCCGGTCGCGGCCTCGCGGACGTCGGCGGGCACGTCACGGATCCCGCGCACGATGTTGCGGATGAGGATGAGCAGCGTGTAGCTCACCAGACCGATCTCCGCGGTGACGATCGAGAGGCCGGTGTACGGGACGAGCAGCGCGAACAGCGCCAGGCTCGGGATCGTGTACAGCGTCCCGCTCACGAACGTGATCGGGCCCTCGAGCCGCGGCCGCCGGATGATGAGCAGCGCGAGCCCGAACGCGATCACGAACCCGACCCCGACGGCGATGGCGGTGAGCTCGACGTGCTCGACGAAGCGCTGGCCGATCTCATCCAGGTGGCCCGCGATCCAGTCCCAGCGGATGAGCGGCTCGCCCTCGGTCACGTGTCGCTCCGGATCAGCTTGCCGATCTTCGCGAGCTCGAGGACGCCGAGGTAGCGGTCGCCGTCCGCGACCAGGCCGACCCGCGCGTCGTGCTGCAGCATCAGCGCGAGCGCCTGGCGGAGGGTCATCCCCGGAGCCAGGATCGGCGCGCTCGCGTCGACCTGCTGCCGCGGCACGTTCGGATCGATCTCGGCGCCTCCGACCGTCAGGACCTCGAGCCGCTTCAGGCCGCGGTCCGCGCCGACGAACTCAGCCACGAAGGCATCCGCGGGATGCGCGATGAGCTCGCCGGGCGGCGCGTATTGCACGAGCCGTCCGTCGCGCATGATCGCGACGCGATCGCCCAGGCGGATCGCCTCGTCGACATCGTGCGTGACGAACAGAATGGTCGTCCCGAGCTCGCGTTGGATCCGCAGCAGCTCGCCTTGCAGCCGATCGCGGACGATCGGATCGACTGCGCCGAACGGCTCATCCATGAGCATCACCGGTGGCTCGGCCGCGAGGGCGCGCGCGACGCCGGCCCGCTGGCGCTCGCCGCCCGAGAGCTGCGCCGGATACCGCTTCGCGTACCGGCCCGGATCGAGCCCGACGAGCGCGAGCAGCTCCGTGACCCGCGCGCCGATGCGCTCCCCGGTCCATCCGAGCAGCCGCGGGACGGTCGCCACGTTCTCCGCGATGGTCTGGTGCGGGAACAGCCCGACCTGCTGGATCACGTACCCGATCCGGCGGCGAAGCAGCACCGGATCCTCCCGCGTCACGTCGTTGCCGTCGATGAGGATCGCGCCGGAGGTCGGCTCGATGAGCCGGTTCACCATCTTCAGCGACGTGGTCTTCCCCGAGCCGCTCGGGCCGACGAGGATGCAGATCTTGCCGGCCGGCACCGTCAGCGAGAGCTGGTCGACCGCGACCTGGTCCGCGTAGCGTTTCGTGACCAGGCGGAACTCGACCGTCGCTCCGCGCTCTGCCGGCATCCGGCGACTCTAGTAGGTGCGCCCCCGCTGCCGCGCGATGTCGAAGCTCGCGGTCTTGGCCACCGCCATGACCGCCATGACCCCGGCCTGCACCGGGTCGCTCACGACGAGGTCCGCCGCCTTCGGCACCGACCCGGCCATGTTCAGGCTGATGACGAGGATCCCGCGGGCGCGGACCTCCTCGACCGCCTCGGTGATCTCGCCGCCCATGAGCGCGCCGGCGAGCACGAGCGCGACGGCGCGGGGCAGGCGGGCCACCGCGCGTACCGCCGCGGCGAGGTTCTTCTCGCCGACTATTGGAATGGTGTCGATGCTGATCTTTTCGCCGCGGATGTTGTGGCGGTCGGCCTCCGAGATCGCGCCGAGCGCGACCTGCCCCACCTGGGCGCCCCCACCGACCACGATGATCCGCTTGCCGAACACCTCGGCCATCGATGGGACGAGCTCGACCTGATCGAGGACGTCGAGGCCGCGCAGCTCCGCGACCAGCTTCTCGCCCGTCGTGCTCGGCGGGAGATCGACCTCGACGTGCACGCGCGCGCGGGCGCCGCGCTCGGGGATATCGATCCCGGTGATGTTGCCGCCGTGCGCGAGGATCACTTTCGTGATCGCGTGCAGGATCCCGGGGCGGTCCGGCCCCTCGCAGGCGAGCGCGATCACGTGCCCAGCGGGCTCAGCCACCGACGCGCTCACGCACCGCGGTCACGCGTCCGGTGTTGAAGCCGAGCCAGTGCATCCGTCCGAGGTGCCGGGCGTGCTCCACCTTCATGCACCGGTCCATGATGACGTCGAGCCCGCCCTCCTGCGCGATACGCGCGCCGTCGGGGCTGATCACGCCGAACTGCAGCCAGAGCGCCTTCGCGCCGATCGCGACGGCATCACGCGCGATGTCCGGCACGGCGTCCGGCCGCCGGAACACGTCCACGACATCGACCGGGAACGGGATGTCGGTCAGGCTCGGGTATGACCGCTCGCCCAGGATCTCCGGCTCGCGCGGATTCACCGGCACGATCCGGTAGCCGTGCCGCTTCAGGTAGAAGCCGATGAAGTTGGATGGGCGGAGCGGATCCTTCGACAGGCCGACGATCGCGACCGTCCGCGCCGAACGCAGCGTCGCCTGGATGACCCGCGCGTCCTGATAGCGAACGGGCTCGGTCACGCGCCGGCCGCCGCGAGGCCGCCCGCGAGGTCGTCCGTGAGATCCGCGAGCGTCTCGAGCCCGACCGAGAGCCGGATCGTCCCCGGACCGACGCCGGCCGCGGCGAGCTCCTCGTCGTTCAGCTGCCGGTGGGTCGTGCTCGCCGGGTGGATCACGAGGCTCTTCGCGTCTCCGACGTTCGCGAGATGGCTCCAGAGGTTCAGATGCTCGATGAACCGCTGCCCCGCCTCGCGGCCACCCACGAGGTCGAACACGAAGATCGACCCCGCGCCGCGCGGCAGGTAGCGCCTCACGAGGTCACGGTACGGGCTCGAGTCGAGTCCTGGGTAGCGCACACCGGCCACGGCGGGCTGCCGCTCGAGGAATCTGGCGACCCCGACCGCATTCTCCACGTGCTTTGCCATGCGGAGCGGCAGGGTCTCCAAACCAAGGAGGAACAGGAAGGCGTTGAACGGCGACAGCGCGGCGCCGAGATCGCGGAGCGATTCGGCGCGGAGCTTCATGAGATAGCCGTACATCCCGAACGTCTCGTGGAACGCGAGGCCGTGGTACGCCGGCGATGGATCGGCGACCACCGGGAAACGCCCGTTGGACCAGTCGAACGTGCCGGCCTCCACGACGACGCCTCCGATGCTGGTGCCGTGCCCGCCGATGAACTTGGTCGCCGAGTGCACCACGATGTCCGCGCCGTGTTCGATCGGCCGGCAGAGGTACGGCGTGGCGAACGTGGAGTCGATCATCAGCGGCGCGCCATGAGCGTGCGCGATGTCGGCGATGCCGGCGATGTCGAGGACGTTGCCGCCGGGGTTGCCGATCGTCTCGCCGTACAGGACCTTCGTGTTCGGCTGGAGCGCGCTCCTCCAGCCGGCGAGGTCGTCGGGGTCGACGAACGTGACTGAGATCGAGAGCTTGCGGGCCAGGTGCTTCAGCTGCGTGATCGTGCCGCCATACAGCGCGCTCGAGGAGACGATGTGATCGCCGGGCGTGAGCATCGTGAACAGCGCGGCGGCCTGCGCCGCGAGCCCGCTCGCGAACGCGACGGCACCGGCACCGCCCTCGAGGCTGGCCACGCGCTCCTCGAACACCGCGGTCGTCGGGTTCATGATCCGCGAGTACGTGTTCCCGTACTCCTGCAGGTTGAAGTACGCGGCGGCGGACTCCGGATCCTCGAACACGTACGACGTCGTCTGGAAGATCGGCACCGCGCGCGCTCCGGTGTATGGATCGGGCCGCTGCCCGGCGTGGATCGCGCGCGTGTCGAACCCGAACTCGCGGGTGCCCTGCTCGCCGCTGCCGCGATCGTCCTGGCTCATGCGCGCTTCTCCCCCACCCGGTCCCCGGCGAGCGCGTCCAAGAACGCGCTGATCTCGCCCGTCAGCTCGGCTTCTTCCAGCAGGAACGAGTCGTGGCCATAGTCGGCGTCGATGATGGCATGCCGGACGGCCTTCCCGTTCGCGCGGAGCGCGGAGGCGATCTCCTCCGAATCACGCGGCGGGTAGAGCCAGTCCGACGAGAACGACAGGAGGAGCGTCGACGCTCGAAGGTCAGCGAGCGCGCGCTCGAGCGACCCGTGGCCGTACGTACGCGCGAGGTCGAAGTACGTGAGCGCGCGTGAGATGTAGAGATACGCGTTCGCGTCGAACCGCGCCGCGAAGGCCTCGGCCTGGTAGCGGAGGTACGACTCGACCTCGAAGTCCGGCTCGGCGATGTCGTACAGCGGCAGGTCGCCGCCGCGTTGGAACCGCCGCCCGAACTTCTCGCCGACCGCCTGGGCGGAGAGGTAGGTGATATGCCCGACCATCCGCGCGACCTTGATCCCCGCGTCGGGTGCTCGGCCGGTGCCGTAGTACGCGCCGCCCTGCCAATCGGGATCGCTGGTGATCGCGGTGCGGGCGATCGCGTTCCACGCGACGCCCTGGGTCCCGAGGCGGGCCGTGGCCGCGATCGGCGCGATCGCGCGGACCGCATCGGGATACGCGACCGCCCATTCGAGGGCCTGCATCCCGCCGAGCGAGGCGCCGCTCACCGCGAGCAGCCGCTCGATCCCAAGCTGCCGTAGGAAGGCCCGCTGCGCGCGGACCATGTCGCCGACCGTGATGACCGGGAACGTCGCGCCATACCGCTTGCCGGTCGCCGGGTCGATCGATCCTGGGCCGGTCGATCCGCGGCACGAGCCGATGAGGTTGGTGCACACCACGAAGAAGCGGTCCGTGTCGAACGCCTTGCCCGGGCCGATCATCCCGTCCCACCAGCCGAGCCCGCGCTTCCCGCGCTCCGCGGCGCCGACGCCGTCGACGGTGGTCGGCGCGTCCGGATCGTCGCTCCAGCCGGCCGCGTGCGCGTCCCCCGAGAGCGCATGGCAGACCAGGATCACGTTGTCCTGCGCGGGCGCGAGCGTGCCGTACGTCTCGTACGCGATGCGCACCGGCGCGAGCGTGCGACCCGAGTCCAACGGCAGCGGTGCCTCGAGGTCGGCGTACCGCGTCCGGATGGTCCCGGCCGAGCCGCGCGCGCTATCCGGCCGCACTCAGCTCGCTCCGCTCGAGGTGCAGCGCTTCGAGGAGCGCCACCCGCAGGCCGAGCAGATCGGGGTCCCGTCGGTCACGCGGACGCCGAGGCGCGACGCGGAGGACATCCACGACGCGCGCGGGACGATCGCTGAACAGGACGACACGATCAGCGAGGTATACGGCCTCGTCGAGGTCATGGGTCACCAGCACCAGGGTCGGCCGGTAGCGCGTCCACGCCGCCAGCAGGTGATCCTGGAGGCGCATCCGGGTGAACGCGTCGAGCGAGCTGAACGGCTCATCCAGCAGCAGCACCTGCGGCTCGGTCACGAGCGCCCGGGCGAGCGCGGCCCGCTGGGCCATGCCACCCGAGAGCTCCTTCGGGAGCGAGCGCGCGAATTCGGTGAGGCCGACGACCGCGAGGGTCTCGCGAACGAGCGCCCGCGCGCGCTCCGAGCCGCGATCCGGAAGCCCGAAGGCCACGTTGTCCGCGAGCGACAGCCAGGGGAACAGGCGCGGCTCCTGGAACACGACTCCGACGGCGCGGTCAGGGCCGCGGACCTCGCGACCCCCCACGGAGATCCGGCCCTCGAACCGCGCATCCAACCCGGAGACCAGACGGAGGAGCGTGCTCTTCCCGCAGCCCGATGGGCCGACGAGCGCGACGATCTCGGAGGGCTCGACCTCGAGGGCGACGCCGTCGAGGACGGCCGTGGCGTCGTAGCGCTTCGTGATGCCGTCGAGGCGGAGGGCCATGCTCACGCGGCCACCTCGGTCGCGAGCGTGTCGCGCCAGCGCAGCGTCCGGTCCTCCACGGCGCGGAGGACCGTGTCGGAGAGCTTCCCGAGGACCGCAAGGCAGATGAGCGCGACGAACATGAGATCGACGCGCGAGGACTGCTGGCTGTCGGTCAACCGGAATCCCAGGCCGGCCGACGCGCCGAAGAACTCGGCCACGACGACGAACAGCCAGGCCTGCGACAGGCCGAGGCGCAGTCCGGTCAGCAGGCTCGGGAGGCTCGCGGGGATGACGACGCGCCACGCGATCGCGCGGGGCGTCAGGTCGTAGATCCGGCCGACCTCGATGAGCTTGCGATCCACGTTGCGGATCCCGGCCACCAGGTTCACGTAGACCGGGAAGAACGCGCCGATGGCGACGAGCGTGAGCTTGGGCGGCTCGTCGATGCCCATCCACAGCAGCAGGAGCGGCGCCCACGCGAGCGTCGGGACGGTGCGGAGCGCTTGCAGCGTCGGCTCGACCGCCTCGCACGCGCGCCGCGACAGCCCGGTGAGCGTGCCGAGCACGACGGCCGCCGCGCTTCCGATCGCGAAGCCGAGGAGGACCCGTCCGGTGGTGACGAGCACATCGGTCTGGAGCAGTCCGCGCCGCCAGAGGCCCGCCGCAGCCTCCCCGACGACCGGAGGCGGCGGCAGCTGATACGCGGCGAACAGCCCGGCGGCGACCGAGCCCCACCAGAGGGCGACGATCGCCGCGGGCAGGATCCAGGGTGCCAGTCGGCGTCCTATTTGATGACCGCCTTCGCGTAGCTGCCGTCGATGAGGTCCGTCACGGCCTGGTCCACGTCCGCGCCCGGATTCGCGAGCTGGTCCGCGGTGATGATCGGGACGACGGCGCGAAGCACCGCGATGTGCGCGTCGCCCGGGACGCCCGAAGTCTTGAAGTTCATCCGGTCATTCAGCTCGCGCTTGGCGACGGCGATGTCGAGCTGCGCCGCCTCGGCAAGGATCGCCGCCGCGTCATCGGGATGGTCGCCGATCCATTGCTTCGCGCGCTCGTAGAGGCCGATGAGCGTCTTCGTGGCCGTTGGGTACTGCTTCACGAACGCCTCGCGGCCATTGAGGAAGCCATACGTGTTGAAGTCCGGGTTGCGGTAGATGAGCTTGCTCCCGGCCTGCAGCTCGCTCGCGGCCATGTGCGGGTCGAGCCCGGCCCACGCATCGACCTGACCGCGTTCGAGCGCGGTGCGGCCGTCGGCATGCGGGAGGTTCACGAGCTGGATGTCGCTCGGCGACAGGCCGGCCGCGCTCAGCGTGCGGAGGAGGAAGAAGTACGGATCGGTCCCCTTCTGGGCCGCGATCTTCTTGCCCACGAGGTCGGTGATGCTCTTGGCGGTCGAGCCCTTCGCGACGACGAGCGCCGTCCACTCAGGCTGCTCGAAGATGTAGATCGCCTTGATCGGATTGCCGTTCGCGCGCGAGAGGAGCGCGGCCGAGCCGGCGGTCGAGCCGAAATCCACGGCATTGCCCTGCAGGAAATTGAGCGCATTGCTGGAGCCCGCGGAGTAGACCCACTTCACGCTCGTGCCCTTGAACGCCTCTTCGACCCAGCCCTGCTTCTTCAGGACCAGCGACGGCGGTGAGTACGTCGCGTAGTCGAGCCGGAGCTCGGCGAGCGCGGGATCGGCCGCGGCGGAGGACCCGGGCGCGGCGGCCGGCGCGTTAGAGCATGCCGCGAGCAGAACAACGGCGACGAGGACGGCGAGGCGGTGAAGCGGATGCGCCGAATGAGTAGGAGTGTTCACGGGAGACCTTCATTTCTGTCTTTTCTCTATTGCGGTCGCGCGGAGCGGTGGCTCCGTGGGCCTGGCGCCGAGGGCCGGGGCTCCGGTCTCGCCGCCTAGGGACAGACGCAGGCGCAGCTACGCATTCGGATCGAAGCGCATGCCGCGACTGCTGAGGTCACGGATGGAATCTAGCCCGTCTCTGCGCGCCGGCGCAAGAGCAGTGCACCCTGCACAGCCGCGAGGATGAGGACCGCGAGGCCCGCGCTCAGGACGATGTGATCCGGCAGGTGCGGATCGACCGCCGGGTCACCGAGGATCATGTCGGCGCTCGTCCAGATGAGCGCGATCGCGCCGAGCCAGATGAGCCGCGGCGCGCGATCGAGGACCCCCGCGATGATGCCGCTGCCGAAGAGCACGACCGGGATCGACAGCGCGAGGCCGAACGCGAGGAGCGGGATGTCGCCGTGGGCCGCGCCGCCCACGCCGAGCACGTTCTCGACGCTCATGGCGGCGTCCGCGACGAGGATGGTCATGATCGCGTCGCGCATCGTCCCGGCAGGCTGGACGGTCGCGTGGGCGTCCGATCCCCCTGGGCGCACGAGCCGGTACGCGATGACGGCAAGGACCATTCCACCGGCGAGCTGCAGGTACGGGATCGCGAGCAGGAACGTGACGATCGCCGCGGCCGCGATCCGCAGGGCGACGGCGAGCCCGCCGCCGAGGACGATCGCCCGGCGGCGCTGCTCGGGAGGGAGACGCCGCGCGGCCATCCCGATGAGCAGGGCGTTGTCGCCGGAGAGCGCCAGGTCGATGAGGACGATCGCGACGACCGGCGAGAGGTCCATCAGCTCATCAACCGTAGCAAGGCGACCGCGGCGGCCGAGAGCTCCGCACCCTGTCGCGTGAGCGCGTGGATCGCGCGCTTCGGTGGCGGGTGCCCTTCCACGCGCAGCTGCACGAGGTCGCCACGCGCGAGCTCGGTCCGGATCGCCATCTCGGGCAGCAGCGCCGCGCCGAGGCCGGACAGCACGACCCGCTTGCAGGCCTCGGTGTTGTCCAGCTCCATGAGGATGCGCGGCGCCGTGTCGCCCGCGGCGAAGAAGGCCATCGTCATCGTGTGGAGGAACGCGGCGGGGTCGCGGACGACGAGCCCCGAGCGGGCGAGCTCGTCGATCTTGACGGCGCTCCGCCGCGCGAGCCGGTGCGCCGGCGCGACCACCACCGGCACCGACTCGGTGAACAGCGATCGTGCCGCCAGATCCGGCAACAGCACGAGCTGGCTCACGAGCGCGAGCTCGACCTCCTCGGAGCGGAGGAGATCGGCGACGAATCGCGAGTGGCCGCTCCGCACGAGGGTCTCGACCTGGGGGTGCCGCGCCGCGAACCGCGCGAGCGCACGCGGCGCGAGGTAGAGCGCAAGGTCGGATGCGAGCCCGATGGCCAGGAGGCCGCCGCGGGCCTCGCTCCCGGCCTTGGCTTCGGTCGCGCCGCGGCGCAGCGAGTCCATGGCGGCGATGGCGCGGGGCAGGAAGCGCCGCCCCGCCGGCGTGAGCGACACGCCGCGCCGTCCCCGCACCAGCAGCCGGGCCCCGAGCTCGCGCTCGAGACCGTGCAGGCGGGCCGTGCAGGTCGGCTGGGTGAGGCCGAGCTCGTCGGCGGCGCGGCTGATCGATCCGCGGCGATTCGCCTCGACGAACACTTCGACTTGGCCCAGCTCCATCGATCAGATATAGAAGATTTTTATGGTGATGGCAAGTCAATAGGACTGGCCTATATACCGATCCCGCGCCTACGATGAGCCCGGACGACGAGGGGAGGCACCCGAGATGGCCGCGCTGAACCTGACCCAGAAGATCATCCAGAGCCATCTCACCGCGGGCGAGTTGAAGAGCGGTACTGAGATCTCCCTCAGAGTGGACCAGGGCCTCCTGCAGGACACGACCGGGACGATGGGCTTCCTCCAGCTCGAGGAGCTCGGGATCGACCGGATCAAGATCCCGTTCGCGATCGTGTACGTCGACCACAACATCCTGGCCATCGACTTCAAGAACCCGGACGATCACCTGTTCCTGCGCTCGTTCGCGCAGCGGCATGGGATCCACTTCTCGCGGCCGGGAACAGGAATTTGTCACTACCTCCACATGGAGCGGTTCGCGAAGCCCGGCCAGCTGCTCCTCGGCGCCGACAGCCACACCGTGATGGCCGGGTGCGTCTCGATGATCGCCATCGGCGCGGGCGGCCTCGATGTCGCGGTCGCGCTCGCGGGTCATGGCTTCACGATGGCGATGCCGAAGGTCGTCGAGGTCCGGCTCGAGAACAAGCTCGGGCCATGGATCCAGGCCAAGGACATCATCCTCGAGCTCCTGCGTCGCCGTGACGTGAAGGGCGGCGTCGGGCGGATCTTCGAGTTCACCGGCCCCGGCGTCGAGACGCTCTCGGTCCCCCAACGCGGGACGATCTGCAACATGATCGCGGAGCTCGGCGCGACCACCGGCATCTTCCCGAGCGATCGCCGGACGAAGGAATGGCTCACCGAGCAGAAGCGCCCAGCCGACTTCGTCGAGCTGGCCGCGGATGCCGGCTCGACCTACGAGGAGCGGGAGGTCATCGACCTCGCCCTGCTCGAGCCGCTCATCGCCAAGCCGTCGAGTCCCGGCAACGTGGTGCCGGTGCGCGAGGTGGCCGGCATCAAGGTGCAACAGGTCTGCGTCGGGTCGAGCGTGAACTCGGGTTACTCGGACCTCGCGATCGTCGCCGCGGTCATGAACGGGAAGACCGCGCATCCCGAGGTCTTCATGACCGTGACCCCCGGCTCGAAGCAGATCGTCGACGCGCTCGCCGACAGCGGCGCGTTCCAGTCGATGATCGCGAGCGGCGCGCGGATGCTCGAGCCCGCCTGCGGGCCCTGTGTCGGCATGGGCCAGGCGCCGCCCACGGGGAGCGTCTCGGTACGCACGTTCAACCGGAACTTCCCGGGCCGCAGCGGGACCGACAACGACCAGGTGTACCTGTGCAGTCCGACCACCGCGGCCGCGACCGCGCTCCGCGGCGTGATCACCGACCCGCGCGATCTCGGCGACGAGCCCACGTTCACGTTCCCGGCGATGGACCCGGGCGTCGACGACTCGAACATCCTGGTCCCACCGCCGCCGGACGAGGCCCGGAAGGTCCACGTCATCAAGGGGCCGAACATCCAGGCTCCTCCCCCGCAGTCACGGCTCCCGGAGCGCCTGGCCGGCGAAGTGATCATCAAGCTCGGCGACAACGTGTCGACCGGCGACCTCTCGCCGGACGGCGCGGTCGTGATGGCCCTTCGCTCGAACGTGAACGCGATCGCCGAATTCACGTTCCAGCGCTTTGACCGGAAGTTCCCGCAGCGCGCGCGCGAGAAGGGCGGCGGCTTCATCGTCGCCGGCCAGAACTACGGTCAGGGCTCGAGCCGCGAGCACGCGGCCCTTGCGCCGAAGGCGCTCGGGATCCGCGCCGTGATCGCGCAGTCATTCGCGCGCATCCACCGGCGCAACCTCATCTCGCAGGGGATCCCGCCACTCACCTTCAAGAACGAATCGGACCTCGCGAAGATCGAACAGGGCGACGTCCTCACGATCGACGGCCTGCGCGACGCGCTCGAGTCACACACGGACGACTCGATCGTCATCGCGCGCACGGACCGGGGCATCGAGATCCCCCTCAGCGCGAGCTTCCTCCCGAGCGAGGCGACCACGCTCCTGGCCGGTGGATTGCTGGCCGAGCTGCGCCAGGGCGGCGACACGCTCTCGGCCGGCGTCGTCGTGAGCGGGGCCATCGAGCAGGGATCGCCCTCGGAGAGTCACAATCTCCCTATCGCCGGCAACGAGCCGGTGAAGACCGCCAAGGAAGCCGCCAGACGACCGACCTGATGACGACCCATACGCTCACCCTCATCCCAGGCGACGGCACGGGCCCCGAGATCGTCGAGGCCACGCGCCGCGCGATCGAGGCGACCGGCGTGCGGATCACGTGGGACCGCCAGGAGATCGGCGTCCCCGCGATCGCGAAGTACGGCACGCCGTTCCCGCCCGAGGCCCTCGCGTCCCTCCGCCGCAACAAGGTCGGTCTCAAGGGACCGCTCACGACCGAGCTCGGCAAGGGCTTCCGGTCGGTCAACGTGGCGCTTCGGAAGGAGTTCGACCTCTACGCGAACCTCCGGCCGGCGAAGACGTACCCGGGCGTGCGGACCCCGATGGGCCACGTCGACCTCGTCGTGGTCCGCGAGAACATCGAGGACCTGTACGCGGGCATCGAGTTCGACATCGGGACCGAGGAGCTCCGCACGGTCCGCGAGACCATCGAGCGGGTCGGGAAGACGAAGATCCGTGAGGATGCCGCGATCTCGATCAAGTACATCTCGGAGATGGGCAGCCGCCGCATCGCCAAATTCGCGTTCGAGTATGCGAAGGCGAACGGCCGAAAGAAGGTCACCGCGGTCCACAAGGCGAACGTCATGAAGTTCACCGACGGGCTGTTCCTCCGCGTGGCCGGCGAGGTGGCGCGGGAGTATCCGAACATCGAGTTCGAGGACCGCATCGTCGACAACATGTGCATGCAGCTCGTCCAGAAGCCCGAGCTGTACGACGTGCTCCTCCTCCCGAACCTCTATGGGGACATCGTGAGCGACCTCGTCGCCGGGCTCGTGGGCGGCCTCGGCGTCGCGCCGGGCGCGAACATCGGGGAGAACGGCGTCGCGGTCTTCGAGGCGATCCACGGCTCGGCGCCGAAGTACGCCGGCCAGAACAAGGTGAACCCGATGGCGCTCATGCTCGCCGGTGCGCTCATGCTCCGGCATATCGGCGAGCGGGAAGCCGGCGACCGCCTCGAGCGCGCGGTCGCCGCCGTCGTAGCGATCGGGAAGGACGTCACCTACGACCTCAAGCCGGACCGCGACGACCCGACCGCCGTCGGCACGAAGGAATTCGCGGACGCGGTGATCAAGCAGCTGGACGGGGTCCGTGCCTGAGCGGGACCCCAAGAATCCGGACCGGTACCTGCACAGCACGAAGACGACGTACGAGTTCCAGTTCGGGTACTCGCGGGCGGTGCGGCACGGCAACCTCATCCGCGTCGCCGGCACCGCCGGACTCGACGAGGATGGGAACCCGGTCCAGGGCACGATCGTGGATCAGATGCAGCGGGCGCTCCAGATCGTCAAGGCCGCGATCGAGGACCTTGGCGGCCGGATCGAGGACACGATCATGACCCGGGTCTACGTCGCTGATGCCGCCTCGATCGAGAGCGTCGCGATCGTGCACGGCGACTTCTTCCGCGACATCCGTCCGGCCTCGACGATCGTCCAGGTGAACTTCATCGATCCCCGCATCCAGGTGGAGATCGAGGCCGAGGCCGTCTACGGCGGCGCGGACGCGACCAAGTCCGTATAGAAGGAGCACTCGCATGAGCAGCATCGTCAGAGTCGTGGTCACCGGCGCGACCGGTCAGGTCGCATACGCGCTGCTTCCCCGCATCGCCGCCGGGGAGATGTTCGGCCCGGATACGGAGGTCGACCTCCGCCTCTCGGACATCCCTCCGGTCATCGAGAAGGCGAAGGGCGTCGTCATGGAGCTCCAGGACGGCGCGTACCCGCTGCTGGCCCAGGTCAACGCGAGCAGCGATCGCGCGGAGAGCCACAAGGACGCCGACTGGGTGCTCCTCGTGGGCAGCGTGCCGCGCGGTCCGGGCATGGAGCGCGGCGATCTCATTCGGAAGAACGGACCGATCTTCGTCGACGAGGGCAAGGCGATCGCGCAGTACGGCTCCAAGAACGTGCGGGCGGTCGTCATCGGCAATCCGTGCAACACGAACTGCCTCATCGCGCGGCACGCGGCCGGCGACATCGTTCCGGCCGAACGCTGGTCCGCGCTCACCCGCCTCGACCAGAACCGCGCGACCGCGCTGCTGGCGGCACGGGCGCAGATCCGGACGAAGGACATCAGCCGCCTCGCGATCTGGGGCAATCACAGCGCGACGTTGTATCCGGACTTCACCAACGCGACGGTCGGCGGACAGCCGGCGGATCAGGTCGTGGACCGCGCGTGGCTCGAGACGGAGTTCATCCCGGCGATCCAGCAGCGCGGTGCCGCCGTCATCGCCGCCCGAGGCGCATCGAGCGCGTTCTCAGCGGCGCAGGCGATCGTCGACCACGTGAAGAGTCTCGTCACCAAGACGCCGGGGGGCGGGTGGTTCAGCGCGGCGGTCGTGTCCGACGGTAGCTATGGCGTCGCGCGCGGCATCGTCTCGTCGTTCCCGCTCCGCTCCAAGGGCGACGGCGGGTACGAGATCGTCCAGGGCGTTCGACTGGACGCGTTCGCGAAGTCCAAGATCGACGCGACGATCGCCGAGCTCGAGAAGGAGCGCGACATCGTGAAGGACCTGCTCGGCTAGTAGTGGACCGCCGGAACGGCGGACCCATCGTTCGAGCCACCTGCTCCACCGCAGGCACCGGTGAGGAGCAGCGCGGCGAGCAGGCCGGCAAGCACTTTCTTCATCTCAGACCCTCCATCCCTGATACGGATGGCCCGGTCTGACGGCTCATCGTCCGGTCCGCACGGCGCTCTGGAGCTGACCCAGGATCGTGGTCTGGGCCTCGTTGATCGCATGGACCTCGACCGTCAGCCGGTGCACGGCGCTCAGGGTCTCGTGGTCGGCTTCCGCGCGCGCGTCATTGGCGGCCTGGATGACGTTCTGACCGACGATGATGATCGGCAGCAGGACCAGCTGGAGGAACGTCTGCGCGACCCAGCTGACGATCACGATGACCTCGCCCGAGGCGAGTGCCGCCGGAAGGGAGATCAGCGCGATCGCCGCGAACGCATAGGCGATCCACATCGAGCCGACGGTCTTGGTGATCCGCACCGCGAGCCAGGTGTTGAACCGGCCCGCGACGCCCGCGCCGTGGACCGAGCCGTGGACGTTTGAGCTGAGGACGAGTCGGGGCTGGTGACGCTTCGCGTGGTCCAGATCCATGGCCATACGGTTTCCTCCTCCGCGATCGGCCTGTTCTACATCACCCGAGCCCGATGCTCGCGTAGATCGCGTTCAGGAACCGGCTCGGCACGCGGCCGAGCAGCCGGGCCGCGGTGAACCCGGCGCCCGGAGCGACCGCGAGCCAGGTCGTGTAGCTGATCGGATACGGGACCCACAGGTTGCCGCGATCCGAGTCGTACTCGACGAGCACGAACTTCCCGCCGGGCCTGAGGTACGAGCGGACCAGGGCGAGGACCGGCGCCTTGTCCTTCACGAAATGGAGCGCATTCGCCATCAGCACGCCATCCATGCCGCTGAAGCCGAGCGGCCGGGTGAAGTCCGCGCCGCGTTGGTCGAGGCGCACGGCGCCGAACCGCGCGTGGACCGCCTGGGCCTGCGCCGAGAGGGCGCCCCGGTCGGAGTCGACGGAGTGGATGGTGCCGCGGGTCGCGAGCAGCTCGGCGAGCGCGAGGGTGAACGCTCCCGTGCCGGACCCGAGCTCGAGCCAGGTCTCGCCGGGCACGACCGCGTCGCGGATGAGCGCGACGTGATCCGCGTGGTCCATCAGGGGGCGACGTCGGACCGCGTGCGCTTGCGGGCATAGGCCCGGGTATCGGCGTTCTCGACGAGCGCCTTCGCGGTCTGGCCATCGAGGGGGTAGCACGCGATACCCCACGATCGCGCCGGCATCCGGATCTTGCCGCCGTTCGACAGCTCGACCTCGGAGCGGTCGAGCTCATCCATGAGCCGTCCGACCACGCGCTCGGCCTCGTCGCGCGGCGTCTCGGGCATGACGATCGCGAATTCGTCGCCACCGTAGCGAGCGGGAATGTCCTCGGTCCGGACCCGGCGGCCGATGATCGCACCGAGCGTGCGCAGTACCGCGTCGCCCGCCAGGTGGCCGAACGTGTCGTTCACGCGTTTCAGGCCGTCGATGTCGAAGTACGCGACCGCGAGCGGCGTGGCGTGCCGTTCCGCCCGCGCCACCTCCTCCTCGAGGCGGTCGTAGAAGTACCCGTAGTTGTGGATACCGGTGAGCGCATCGGTGTTCGCCGCTCGCTTCAGGCGTTCGTGCAGCTCGGCGACGTCGATCGCGGCGGCGATCTGCGCGGCGACGGCCTGGAGGAGCGTGAGGTCGCGCTGTCCGAATACGCCGACCGACGGGTGCGAGACGACGAGCACACCGATCGTCCGGCCGGACGACACCAGCGGGACGACCATCTCGGAGCGAACGCTCGGGTCGCCGAGGTAGCGCGGATCGCTCCGCACGTCGTCGACGATCTGCGACTCGCCGTGCTCGACCACCCACCCGGAAAGGCCGCGGCCGTTCTCGATGCGATTCGGTCCAGCGAGATCCGTGCGCGACCCGGCGGCGGAACGCACCACGAGGTCGCCGGTGGTCGCCTCGCGCAGCATGATGGTGAACGCCGAGCCGGGCATGTGCCGCTCGAGGATCGCGAGGATCCGCGCGAGCAGCTGCTGCATGTCGAGAAGGGTGTGGAACTCGGGCGTGATCTCCGCGAGGATCGCGAGCTCTCGCCCCGCGCCGACCTCGACCTCGGCGGCCGCGACCGCGCCACGCGCCTCGATCATCGCGACGAACTCATCGACGATCTTCGGGTCGTACCAGAGACCCGCGAGCGTGCGCAGCTCCGCGACCGCGGCCTCCGGGTGGAGCGCGCGGCGGTACGGGCGATCGGCCAGCATCGCTTCGTAGCCCATCGCGACCGCCAGGATCCGCGCGGACAGGGGGATCGCTTCCCCCCGCAGCCCGTCCGGATAGCCCGTCCCGTCCCAGCGCTCGTTCGCGTGGCGGACGATCGGCACCACGGTCCGCAGGAACTCGATGGACTCGAGGATGCGCGCGCCCAGGAGCGGATGCTCCTGCACGATCTTCCGCTCCTCCGGCGTGAGCGGCCCGCTCTTCGCGAGGATCGTCGCCGGCACGCCGATCTTGCCGAGCGAGTGGAACAGCGAGGCGTACCGGAGGTCACGCAGGGCCTCGTCATTCAGGCCACGGCGCTCCCCGAGCGCGACCGCATCGGCGGCGATGCGCCGTTGGTGGTCCTCGTGATAGCCGTCCCGGGCCTCGATCATCGCGGTGAGCTTCGAGACGGTGGAGAGGTACGCGTCGTCGAGCTTCAGGTACAGCCGCATCGACCGGATGGCCGTCGCGCCCATGCCCGCGAGCACGCCGATGAGCTCTCGCTCGTCGTCCGTGAACCGATGCGGGTCCTTCCAGGTCACCAGGAGCGCGCCGACGGACTCGGACGCGGCGCGCAGGGGCTGCACGAAGAGCGCGCGGTGGCCCCACTCGCGCATCTCAGACCGGACCCGGTCGGGTGCCTGCTCGGCGTCCGCGATCTCGAGCGGTTTGCCGGACTCGAGGGCGCTCAGGACCCCGGTATTCGCCTTCGACAGGGCGAGGTGATCGGCGGGGCGCCGTCCGGTCGTGTTGCCCGCGAACTCGAGGCTCTCGCCGCCCGTGTCGAGATACACGGCCGCCGCGGAGGCGCCGATCGAGTCGACGAACGCGCGGGACAACAGACGGATGACATCGCCCATCCGGCGCTGGCTGTTGATCTCGATGCCGGTGCGATGGAGATCCACCAGACGCTTCGAGAGGCCGCTGGCGCGCGCGTACAGGTCGGCGCGCTCGATCGCGACGGCCGCCTCGTTCGCGATGGCGACGAGCAGCTCGAGGTCGCCCTGGTCGTACGCGTTCGGCTTGACGCTCTGGACGGAGAGCGCACCGACCACGACCCCCTGGATCCGCATCGGCGCCACCAGGATCGAGCGCTCGTTGATCGTCCCCCACGCGCTGCGGACCAGGCCGAGCTTCGCCATGTCGCGTTCCGTGTCGTGGATGAGGATCGGCTGATCGCGCTCGAGCACGAGTCCGGCGAGCGTACCGGCCAGGGGTCTGTCCTCGCCGGGCAGCTCGGTGTTCCCGTCGATGAGGAACCGGTAGGACACGAGCGCGCGCGCACGATCGACGATCGCGACGAAGAACGCGTCGGACTCGAGGACGGTCCGGACCTGGGCATACACGGCGCGGAAGACCTCCGTCGTGTCGAGCGACATCCCGACGGCGTGGCCGACCTCGACGAGCGTGGCGAGCAGACGTGCCCGTCGCTCGGCGACGAACCGCGCGCGGATGTCGAGATAGCCGAAGACGAACAACGGGATGCCGGCAACCAGGAACCACGGCTGGATGAGGATGATCTCGATGGTGATCACCGCGGCCAGGCTCCAAAGCAGCTGGGCCCGTCCGGTCCGGACGAACCAGCGCCAGCCCTGGTCGAGGATCGCGCCGCGCAGCGCGACGATCAGGAGATACAGCTGGGCGAGGTCCGCGGCGACGAGGACGAGCACCGCGAGGACCGCGGCGGGGATCGACGCCGGCACGTCCATCTGGGGCGCGAGCGCACGCCAGACGACCGCGTAGACGACCGAGGCAAGGCCGCTCGACACCGCGATCGCGGCCGCGTTGCGGATGATCTGCTCGCGACGCTTGCGCCCGATGAGGTCGCTGGTCAGCCGGGCGACCGCCGCGACGATGGCCACCGCTCCCGGTGGCAGGAAGACGATGCCGGCGACGATCGCCACGTCGGACGGGCTGAGGTCGGCGTCGGGGTGGATCTTGATGGGCCGCGCGGCCAGGACGACCGTCGCCGCATACAGCCCGCCGACGAGCCACAGCTGGACCGGCATCAGCACGAGTCCGACCACGCCGAGCGCGAGGAAGGGGATCGAGATCAGCGCCGTCGCGAGGACCAGACCCGTCGTCGTGGAGCTGTTCCGGATGCCAGTCATCGTCGAGGGGTGAGGCTATCAGGGGGTCGGCGGGACGCCTTGTCTAGGCGGGATCAGCTACCGCGAACGAAGGTACCGCTCGAGCAGGAGGATGACCCCGAAGATCGCGGCGATGACCAATACCTCCTGAGCGCCACCCCGCTCGATGCCTGGCTGCACGACCAGCAGGAGGAACGCGAACAGCAGGACCGAGCCCGCCGCGACGACGAAGGCGCGGCGCCGATCCACCGCTAGGGCTTGGGCCCCATGATCCGGCGCTTGACCCACGCCAGCGGGTCGTAGAACTCGGTCACCAACCGCTCCTTCAGCGGGATGATCGCGTTGTCGGTGATGTGGATGTCCTCAGGACAGACCTCGGTGCAGCATTTCGTGATGTTGCAGAACCCGAGGCCGGCCTTCATGCGGATGAGCTCGAGCCGGTCGTTCGCGTCCAGCGGATGCATCTCGAGCGCCGCGAGCCGGACGAAGAATCGTGGACCGGAGAACGCCTTCTTGTTCTCCTCGTGATCGCGGATGACGTGACACGTGTCCTGGCACAGGAAGCACTCGATGCACTTGTGGAACTCCTGGACCCGATCGATGTCCTCCTGGAACATCCGGCGCGTTCCGTCGGCCTCCTTCGGCTTCGGCTTGAACGCGGGGATCTCCTTCGCCTTCTCGTAGTTGTACGAGACGTCCGTCACGAGGTCCTTGATGATCGGGAACGTCTTCATCGGCGAGACCGTGATCTCCTCGCCCGGGGTGAACGTGTTCATCCGGGTCATGCACATGAGGCGCGCTTTCCCGTTGATCTCGGCGCTGCACGAGCCGCACTTGCCGGCCTTGCAGTTCCAGCGCACGGCGAGATCGGGCGCTCGAAGCGCCTGGATCTTGTGGATGACGTCGAGGACCACCATGCCCTCGTCGGCCGGCACGGTGTACGGCTCGTACCGGCCGCCCTCCTTCGTTCCGCGCCAGACCCGAAGGGTCACGTCCCCCTCGTTCTTCGCGCCGGGCAGCAGGTCCTGCTTCATGCCGGTTTCTTCTCCTGCTCGATCTCTGGGCTATCGCCCAGGAGATAGCTCAAGGCTGGTGGAGTTCGGTCCTCGCGGCTGAGCCGCTCGTTCCTCACTTCTTTTCCTCCGCCAGCACGAGCTGACGCAGCTCCTCGGGGATCTGCGGCAGCGGCTCGGGGGTGAGCTCGAGCTGGCCGTTGCGCTTGCGGGTCACGACGTTCTTCTTCCCCCATTCGGGATCGGTCTTCGGGAAGTCGTCGCGGGTGTGGCCGCCGCGGCTCTCCTGCCGCATGAGCGCGGAGCGGG
>DATCOD010000082.1:0-14088 GCA_036564905.1 Candidatus Limnocylindria bacterium | reverse complement strand
GCTAGCGGAGCGTCACCGGGATCCGGACGAGCTCGTCGATATTCCCGTCCTTCGGGCTGCGCGAGTACACCTCGACGAACGCGAGCGTCGGCGTCGACACGGTGTACGGGACGCTCACCGAGTAGGTGCCGCGGCCGGGTGCGCCCAGGCTCGCGGTCGTGATGCCCTCCGCGATGACGCGGCCACCGGTATCGCTGATCCGCCACTGGAGCGCGGCCTCGAACACGCTCGCGTCGCCGCTGATCGTCACCGGCGAGGTGAGCATCGCGTTCACCGTCGGCGTCTTCAGCGTGATCGCGCCCTTCGCCGACACGACGGGCGCTCGGCTGGGCGACGGCGACGCGGTCGGGACGGGAGAAGACGTCACGACCGGCGCGGGCGTGCCGGCGGTCGAGCCGCACGACCCGAGCACCAGGACCAGCAGGAGCGCGGCGAGGCGGGTCACCTTCACCTTAACGGTGACGACGCCCGGGCGTCACTGGTTCCGCACGACCTGCGCGCCGGCGGCGCGCACCCGAACGACGCGGCCACGGCCCGGCGCGCCGGCCAGGGTCGCGGCCTCCTCCATCGCCGCGGTCACCCGCGGCGCGAACCGCGTCGGCGCGAACGCGATGACGCTCGGCCCCGCGCCGGACAGCGCCGCCCCGAAGGCGCCGGCGTCGCGGGCAGCGGCGACGATCTCCTCGAGCGCCGGCACGAGCTTCATCCGCGCCGATTGATGGAGCCGGTCGTGCATCGCGATCGACAGGAGCGCGCCGTCGGACTTGAGGATCGCCGCGAGCAGCGCGGACGCGTGCGCGAGATTGAAGACCGCGTCGCTCCGCGAGACCTCGTTCGGGAGGACGGCGCGCGACTGCTCGGTCAGCAGGGTCGCCGCCGGCACGAAGAGGCAGGCCCGCCAGGCGCTCGGGAACGCGAACCGCACGGCGATCGGACCGTCGGCCGAGGGCAGCGCGATGGTGAACGCGCCGTAGAGCGCGGCCGCGACGTTGTCGGCATGGCCCTCGACCTCGCTCGCGATGCGCAGGAGCGCGCGCCGGCCGAGCGGCTCGCCGGCCAGGGCGTTCACGGCGACGATGCCGCCGACGATCGCGGCCGCGCTCGCGCCGAGCCCACGGCCGCCGGGGATCGCCGAGCGCTGGGTGACGTGCTGCGGGCCGAGGTTGTGACCGAGGCTCTTCGCCGCGGCGCGCGCGGCGACGACGAACAGGTTGTCCTCACCGCTCGGCACGTCGTTCGCACCGTTCCCCTCGACGGTGACGCTCCATGCGCGGGCAGGGCGCACGTCGAACTCGGCGAGCAATGGGAGCGCCACGCCGAACGCGTCGAAGCCGGGCCCGAGATTCGCGCTCGTCGCGGGGACGCGGACGCGGAGGTCGCTCATTGCGCGCTGATGGCGCGGCGGACCGCGTCGAGGTCGGCGTCGACCTCCGTGATCGGTGGCGCGAGCGCGATCGCGCGGTCGGGGTCCTTCATCCCATTACCGGTGAGGACCAGGACGACCTGGCTCGGTTTCGTCCCCACCCGTGCGAGCTTGCGCAGGCCCGCGAGCGCGGCGGCGCTCGCCGGCTCGCAGAAGACGCCCTCGGAGCGCGCGAGGAACCGGTACGCGTCGACGATCTCGTCGTCGGTGACCGCGGTGATCGAGCCGCCGGACTCATCGCGCGCGCGCACCGCGCCGTTCCACGACGCGGGGTTCCCGATGCGGATCGCCGTCGCGATCGTCTGCGGATCGCGGACGACCTCGCCGGTCACGATCGGCGCGGCGCCCGCCGCCTGGAAGCCGTGCATCTGCGGCCGGCGCTTGGACATCTTGGCATCGCGCGCCTCGGAGAAGCCCTTCCAGTAGGCGGTGATGTTGCCGGCGTTGCCGACGGGGATGCAGAGCCACTCGGGAGCGTCGCCGAGCGTCTCGCAGATCTCGAACGCGGCGGTCTTCTGGCCCTCGATGCGATACGGATTCACGCTGTTCACGAGCGTCGCCTCGCCGCTCGTCGCGAGCCCGCGCGCGATGCCGAGGGCGTCGTCGAAGCTCCCGCGCACCGCGACGACCCGCGCCCCGAACGCGATCGCCTGCGACAGCTTGCCGAGCGCGACGTGCCCGGCGGGCAGCACGACGGCGCAGCGCAGCCCGGCGCGCGCGGCGTACGCCGCCGCCGAGGCCGCCGTGTTGCCGGTCGAGGCGCAGAGCACGGCCGTGGCGCCGTCCTCCATCGCCTTCGCCACCGCGACGACCATGCCCCGATCCTTGAACGACCCGGTCGGGTTCGCGCCCTCGACCTTCAGCCAGACCTCGGCGATGCCCGTCTCGCGCTCGACCGCGGGCGCGCGGACGAGCGGCGTGTCACCTTCGCCGAGCGTCAGCCGAGGCGTGTTCGGCGTGACCGGCAGATGCGCGCGATAGCGCTCGATGAGCGGCGGACGTTGAGGCATCCACGGATGCTAGTACGCGCACGCGTAGCATTCGCGACGTGAAGCTCAGCGCGCGCGAGCGACAGCTGCTCCGCGTCCTCGGCGTCCTGCTCGCCCTTTACCTCGGGCTCCAGGTGTTCGCGATCCTCTGGGTCGCGCTCGGCCGGATCGCGGACGTCATCGTGATCTTCGGCTTCGCGTGGGCGTTCTCGTATGTCCTCGCGCCGCTCGTGGACCGGATCGACCGGCGCACGCGCCTCAACCGGCTCGGCGCAGTGCTCGTCGTCTACGCGGCGATCTTCGTCCTCCTCGGAGCGGCCGGTGCGTTCCTCGTGCCGCGCCTCGCGGACCAGCTCGCGGCGCTCGCCGCGCGCGGACCGGAGCTTGCCGCGAGTGCCGACCAGGCCGCGAAGGAGTTCCAGACGAACCTCGACCGGATCGGCATCCCGGTGAACGTCGTGCCGCTGTACGAGGCGCTGCCGGGCCGGCTCGCCGAGCTGGCCTCGACGTACGCGTCGGACGCGCTCGGCGTCGTGTCGGCGACCGCGACGATCGTGTTCGACCTCCTGCTCGTCCTCATCATCGCGTTCCTCATGCTCCTGGACGGCGACGCCCTCTGGAACACGTTCACCGGCATGCTGTCCGAGGCGCTCCGCAGCGAGGCCGAGCTCCTGCGCATGAGCACCGACCGCAGCTTCGGCGGGTTCATCCGCGGCTCGCTCATCCTCGGCGTGATCTACGGCCTCGCGACGCTGCTCATCCTGGTCGCGTTCAGTGTGCCGTTCTCGAGCGTGCTCGCGGTGTCCAGCGGCCTGTTCGTCGTCATCCCGTTCTTCGGACCGATCCTCGCGCTCGTGCCGGTGCTCGTCATCACGCTCCTCGGCGCACCCGGCACGCTCCTGCCGGTCGCGATCCTCTCCATCCTGCTGCAGCAGGTGATGCTCAATGTCGTGAGCCCGCGGATCATGTCCAAGAGCATCGGCATCCACCCGATCTTCGTGTTCTTCTCGCTGCTCCTCGGCTCGAAGATCGCCGGGTTCTGGGGCGTGCTCCTGGGCGTGCCGGTGGCCGGGGTCATCAACACGTTCATCCGCTACGCGGTCGAGGTGAACTCCGGTCGGCGGCGGCGCACCGAGGCCGCGGCGCTCATGGAGGACGCCCCGATCGAGGCCGCGGAGTGAGCGTGGAGCCGAAGCACATCCTCGTCACGAACGACGACGGCATCGAGAGCGACGCCCTCGGCCCGCTCGTCGACGCCCTCGCGGCGCTTGGCGACGTCGACATCATCGCGCCGGAGCGGAACTGGAGCGGCGCCTCCCACAGCATCACGCTCTTCCGTCCGCTGCGCTGCCGTCCAACGCGCCTCCGCACCGGCCAGGCCGCGTTCATGACCGACGGATCGCCGACGGACTGCGTGCGCCTGGCGGTCCTCGGGTTCTTGAAGCAGAAGCCGGATCTCATCGTGAGCGGCATCAACCGCGGCGCGAACCTGGGCGACGACATCACGTACTCCGGCACCGTGGCCGCGGCGATGGAGGGGCTTCTGTCGAACATCCCGTCCATCGCGGTCTCGATCGGCGCGTTCGGCGCGAACATCGACTTCACGATCGCGAGCGAGTTCGTCGCGCTGCTGGCGAAGAACATCCTCGAGAAGGGGTTCATCCACGACGCGCTCCTGAACGTGAACGTGCCGCACCTGCCACGGGAGCGGATCGCCGGCGTCGAGGTGACGCGGCTCGGGAAACGGAACTATCGCGACCAGCTCGTCGAGCGGCTCGACCCATACGGCAACCCGTACTACTGGGTCGGCGGCCCGGCGATCGCCGACGACGCGGAGCCGGGAACGGACGTCGCCGCACTCCGCGACGGGAAGATCAGCGTCACCCCGATCGCGCTCGACCTCACGAGCCACGAGCTGCTCGATGTCCTCGCGAAGTGGGACTGGGGCTGGAGCGCGCCGGTGGAGCTGCCCGCCTAGCGCTATTGCCCGAGCGCGAAAACGAGCGCCGCGACGCCCTGCTGGCCGTGGACGCGCGAGCGCTGCAGGAGGTACGGCGAGCTCGTGCTCTGCAGCGAGCCGCCGGCCTTCTTGTACGCGGACTGGTACCCGCACGTCGCCAGGGCGGTGCTGGACAGGTCGTTGTAGTCGCCGGACGGATACGCGAAGTGGCGGACGTCGGTGCCGGTCCACGCGTCGAGGAAGTCGCGCGCACGGCACATTTGATAGATCTGCTCGTTGAGCGGTCTGATCATGCTGACGTGATCCATCGCGTGTGATTCGACGTCCATGCCCGCGTCCGCGAGCGCCCGCACCTGCGCGCGGCTGATGTAGCCGGGCTTGTCGACGAGATTCACGGTGACGAAGAACACGCCGGTCATGCCGTACTGCTCGAGCAGTGGGAGCACCACGGTGTACGCGTCGGCGTAGCCGTCGTCGAAGGTGAGCATCACCGGCTTCGGCGGGAGCGCCGCGTCCTGATCGAGCGACGACCAGAGATCCTTCGCGGTGATGGTGTGATAGCTGTTGTCGCGCAGGTACCGGAGCATCCCCTCGAAGTCCGCCGGACTGACGGTGAGGTCCTTGCGCAGCGCCATGTTCGGGTCGGTCAGGGGCAGCGGGCTCACGTAGTGGTACATGAGCGACGAGACGCGGATGGAGCGCGAGCCGTCGGCGAGCGTGGCCGGCACGTAGGTGCGCGCGACCTCGGCCGGTGGCGCGGGCGTGGCGTACGGATCCGGCGGGAGGTGGTCGTCGTCCGCCTTCACGAGGACGTAGAAGGTGAGCCCCGGATCCTCGAGCCACAGCTGCCCTTCGAGGAGCGGACGCAGTCCGAGCTTGAACGCACCCGGTGTCGCGGGCGCCTGCACGGTGAACTGGAACCACATCACCTGGCCGGGACCGACGTACGGCGTGGACTGGATGGCCGGACGGTTCGAACGCGCCCAGCCCGTGGCCGGCGATCCGCCGGTGCCGTCGCCGCCGAGCGCGGTCGCGCGATCCTGACCCGGCTCGGGGCCCCAGGTGCCGAGCGCCGCGTTCCCGTACCAGCCGAGAGAGCCGGTATTCAGGAACGCGATCGTGACGGTGGCCGAGCTGCCCGGGCAGAGCGTCGGGAGTCCGGTGCGCGCATAGAGCGCCGCGTGCGCGCCGGCGAGGCCGGTCGTCGCGGCGACCGGCGCGACGCCGGGCGCGACCGTGTCGGTGCAGGCCGCCTGTGGGATCGCGGGCGCGGGCTCGATGACCGGCGGCGCGGCCGTTCCGGGCTCGAGCTCGACCGCCTGCGTGGCGCGCCCGGATCCGGGTGCCCAGAGCAGGGCGACCGCGAGCGCGGCGATGCACGCCTTGCGGAACACCCTCGTCCTGCCCTCTCCTCGCGCCGGTGCCGCCCACTCGGACAACGTCGGTCAGCGGTCCGTTGTGATGATGCTAGGTGTCGCACTTGTCGCCGGTCAATGCGCGCCGGCCGGCCTCAGCCGGGCAGGATGACCGTCCGTCCATTCACCTCCGCGACCGCGAGCCCCGTGCCGAACACGCGAGCCACGACGTCCGCCGCGAGCGCGCTCGCCGGGACCCCGTCGGCGACGATCCTGCCGGCATCGAGGACGACGACGCGATCGGCGAGTGCCGCGAGATTGAGGTCGTGGAGCACCGCGAGCACCACGACGCCACGCGAGCGGGCAAGCAAGGTGACGCGCCGAATGATCCCGATCTGATGCGCCGGGTCAAGATGCGCGGTCGGCTCATCGAGCAGCAGGACGTCGGCTTCCTGCGCCAAGGCCATCGCGAGCACGACACGCTGGCGCTCGCCGCCGGAGAGCGCATCGAGCCGGCGGTCCACGAGCGCGCCGAGATCCTGCTCCACGATCGCGCGCTCGACCGCCGCGGCATCGGCCGGTGACGGTCTGGCGAACAGCCCAAGCCGCGCGGTGCGTCCGAGCGCGACGATCTCGCGGACCGTGAACGGGAACAGCGTGTCGAAGGTCTGCGGGACGACCGCGACGCGCGCGGCGAGCGCGGCGCGCGAGAGGGTCGCGATGTCCACGCCATCGAGCGTCACCGCGCCGGCGGTCGGCCGGACGAGGCCCGCGAGCGCGCGCAACAGCGTCGACTTCCCCGCCCCGTTCGGGCCGGCCAGCGCGATGAGCCGGCCGGGCTCGAGCGTGAGGTCGACCTCGCGCAGCACTGCCCGTGGGCCGTAGCCCGCGGCGAGCGATCTCGCGACGAGCGCGGTCACGCGACCTCGCGGCGGCGCGCGCGCACGAGCAACACCAGGAAGAACGGCGCGCCGAGCAGACCGGTGACGACGCCGACCGGAAGCTCCGCCGGCGAGAAGACGCTGCGCGCGCCGAGATCCGCGAGCACGAGCGCGCAGCCACCACCGAGGAAGCTCGCGATCGCCAGCGTCCGATGGGTCGCGCCGACGATCGGCCGGAGCGCGTGCGGCACGACGAGGCCGACGAACCCGACGAGCCCGGCGAGCGCGACGGCCGCGCCCGTGAGCAGCGCCGCGGCGCCGATGACCGCGATCGTCGTGCGTTCCGGATCGACCCCGAGCGTCGCGGCGGTCTCCTCGCCGAAGACGAACGCGTCGATGCGCCGGCCGAGGACGATCGCGATGGCGAGCCCGATCGCGACGACGATCGCCGCGACGAAGAGCTCGCTCGTGGAGCGCACCGCGACGCCGCCGCTCAGGATGTCGAGCACCGCGCGGAGGCGGAGCGAGAGGCGATCGCTCGCGAACAGCAGGAGCGTGACGATCGCGCTCGCGAACGACGTGAGGATGATGCCGGCGAGCAAGACGGTGAGCACGGTCGTCCGTCCGCCGAGCCGCGCGAGCTGCCACACGAGGAGCGCGCTCGCGAGCGCGCCGGCGAAGGCGGCGAGCGGCACGACCGTCGCGGCGATGTCGCTCCCGAGGGCGATGACACCGACGGCCCCGAGCGCGGCACCGGCGGACGTGCCGGTCACGTACGGGTCGGCGAGCGGATTGCGGAACAGGCCCTGGAGGAGCGTGCCGGCGACCCCGAGCGCGCCGCCGACGAGCGCGGCCGCGAGCACGCGCGGCAGCCGGAGGTCGCGGATGATGACGCCGGTGACCGGATCACCGCCGCCGAACAGCGCACCGAGCACGTCACCCGGCGCCAGGGGCACCGCGCCGACGAGGATCCCCGCGGCGATGCTCAACGGGAGCGCCGCCGCGAGGATCGCGATCGCCGGCGCGGCACGGGTCACTTGAAGAGCTCGGGATGCACCAGCTTCGCGTATTCGAGCGCGGCCTCGCCGAGCCGGGGACCGGGGCGGCTGAACAGACTCAGGCCCGCATAGACGCGTTTGTTCTTCACCGCGCTGAGCGCGGCCCACCCGGGACGGGTCGCGACGGAGTCGATCGTCGTCCCGTAGAGCGCGTCGCCCAGGATGATGACGTCGGGATCGGTCCGCACGATCTCCTCGCCGGAGACGGTCGGGTACGCGGTCTTCGCGCTCGCGAAGACGTTCGTGCCACCGGCGATCTTGATCAGGTCGTCGATGAAGGAGCCCGGGCCGACGGTGTAGATCTTCGCCGGATCCGACGCGTCCTCCTCGTGGAACACCTTCAGCTTCGGCGCGGTGTCGGTCTTCGCCTTCACGGCGTCGAGCTGCGCCTGGATGTCGGCCGCGAGCTTCGCGCCATCAGCGCCGATGGCCTTGCCGATGAGCGTCGCGGAGCGGGCGACGTCGGCCGCGCCCTGCGGGTCGATGACCAGCACGGCCGCGCTGGTCTGCGACAGCGCCTCGATCGTCCCGTCCGAGAACTTCACCGTGATGATGAGGTCCGGCTTCAGCGACACGACCTTCTCGAGGTTGACCTTCACCCCGCCGACATGCTCCTTGGTCGCGGCAGCCGCGGGCTGATCGGAGAAGTCGTCGTCGCCGACGACGCGGTCGCCCGCGCCGAGAGCGAACAGGAATTCGGTGTTGGACGGACCGATGGACACGATCCGCTCGGGGCGTTTGGAGATCGCGACCGAACGGCCCTGGAAGTCGGTGATGCTCGCCGGGAACGCGGCGACGGAAGCGATCGCCGTGGGCGTGGCTGATGGTGAAGCGATGCTCGTCGTCGTGGACGTGGTGCAGCTGACGGCGAAGAGAAGCGCGAAGAGCAGCGCGAAGCGTCGGATCATTTCAGGCTCACCCTTTCTCGCGAAGGTGTGTCGGCCGCGAGCGGAGCACCAGGCGACCCGAGTTCGGCTGTTCGGCCGTTACGGTGGCGGGACCCTGCCGGAATCGCACCGGCTTCGCTGGTGGACCGCGTATTCAGTTGTGCGAGGGACAGTCTACGCGGGCGCGGGGACTCGCTCTTGCGTGAAGCGCGCGTTGTCGGACACGTTCGCCGCGAAGAGACGCTGCAGGGTCATGACGTGGGCGCAGAGGCCGTGCACCTTGAAGTGATCGCATTCGCACGACCACTCATCTCCGGTGAGGTGGATCGTGTGGGTTCCGTTGTCGCCGCGGAAGGACACCTCCAGTGCGTGGAATTGGACCCGGTCGGGTTCTGCTGCGTACCGTTTCGCCTTCTCGATCCAGGAGATGAGGCTCGAGTTCATGAGTTCCTCCCGCTCCGTTCGGCGTCGGGGAAGCTCCGGCGTCGAGCCGAGTATAGGAATGCGATCTTCAGGCCGAATTCGCGCGAATTCGCTAGCGGATCGACGACGGACGCGGTCACGACGACCGTCACGGCGGGCGATCCGATCAGCGCACCAGGAGCACGGCCTGACCGATGACCGCGTTCCCATCGCGCACTTCGAGCAGCCATTTCCCCGACGACGCGAAGAGGAAATACGCCGGTGCGGCTGGACTGTACACACCGCTTGCTGGGATCGTCATCGGCTGAATGACGGGTGCTTCTTCGCCTGCCGCCGCGAACACCGCGGACGGTGCCGGGGTCGAGTTCGTCGCGAAGGGATAGGCCCAGGCGAAACGGAGTGGCGTGCGGTCCGAGCAACGCCAGCCGCGAAGCGTGAGTGGCGTATCGAAGGAACGCGCAGCGACGATAACGACCTTCGTCGCGTAGCCCGGGCTGTAGACGTCGATGATCGCGGTCGTCTCACCCTCGCGGAAGTTGCGGACGAGTAGCGGACCGAGCGGTGCGCCCGTGAAGTCCGCCTGGTTCGGATGCGGCACCAGTGTGGTCGGGTCTCCGCAGTCCAGACCCTGCGGTTGCGGCGAGCAGCCGACGACGAGCACGCCGGCGAAGACGGCTGCGGCGAGAGCTCTCACGTCGTCGCTACGAGGGGCGTTTCGTCCGCCGGAGCAGCTGCGCGCGCGCGGCCTCGTCGTACACGCCACCGCGCGCGCCGAGCTGCGCGGCGATGCGCAGGCGGTGCTCCACGGTCTTGTTCCCGCCGTATTTGAACTTCGCGCGGACCTCCTCGATCGCGCAGACGATGCCACGGATGCCACCGAACTGCTTCCCATATGCGTTGTCCGGCTCGACCGGCGCGTGGCCGCCCTCGGGCTGGAAGTGCGCGAGCTGCGCGCGGAGGATCCCGGCGAGCTCGTCGGGATCGTCGACCGGCCGGGTGCGGACGACGGCCTGGACCGCGGCGTAATAGGAAGTCGGCACGCCGTATTCGACCGGCGCGCCGGGGTTCGCGTTCCACTGGGTCGGGATGTACGCGTAGTCGCCGTACACCGACACGAGCGCGATCGGGTTCTCGGCGAGCGCCTCCCAGACCGGATTCGGGACCGCCAGGTGCAGGCGGATCGTCCGCTCGCCGTCGTAGATGAAGTGCGTCGGCACGACGACCGGTACGTCCCGGCCGCGTCCGCTCGCGATCAGCTCGCCGAAGTCACGTGCGGCGAGGAAGGTCTTCCACTCGTCCTCCGAGATCGCCGCGTCGTGCTTCTTGATCAGCATCCGATCGACCTATCGAGTCGAGGTGATCAACGAGCCGGCCAGCGATTCCATCGCTGGCCGGTCCTGTTCATATCCATAGATGAGCGCGAGGATCGGCCCTTGCTGCCAGGCGAGAATGTTGGGGCTCACGTCGGTGTGCAGGAACGTGGTGAGTCCGCCGATCATCTTCGTCTCCGGTCGGGAGCCGGGACCACCCAATCCCGTGAGGTCGTTCAACGGTTTGGTCGCGGCGTACTTCTCCGTCATCCACAGGACCACGATGCGCAACTTCGCGGCGATGCCCCGTATTGCGACGTCTCGAACGGCGTAGCTGATCGCCGCGTCCCCGAAGCCGGAGACGACGCGAGCCTCCGTCTCCGGAGCCATCGGCGCGTACGTGACTCCATCGATCGGCCGCAGGTAGCTCAGCGCGTTCGGAAGCGCCGATGCCGTCGGCACTGACGTCGTCTGTGCCGCTGGTCGCGTCGCGGATCCGCCGCAATTGACGAGCACCACGCAGCACGTGACGACGATCGTGACCCGGCTCAGCGCTTGACGCATCGCGAAGAGCATAGGTGCGCGCGGGCCCGTGTTCGACGGTCCGTCTACGCTCGAACCCTATGCAGGACGGACACATCGTATCGGTGAACGTGGGACGGCCGCGCGAGATCCAGGTCGGCGACAGGCTCGTCCGCACGAGCATCTGGAAGGATCCGGTCGCCGGCCGCGTGCCGGTCCGTGGCGTGAACCTCGCCGGCGACGACCAGTCCGACCGGCGCGTCCACGGCGGCGATCGCAAGGCCGTGTACGCGTACGCGCGCGAGGACATGGACTGGTGGGCCGAGCGGCTCGGTCAGCCGCTCGCGTCGGGCACGTTCGGCGAGAACCTCACGACCGAGGGGCTCGACCTGACGGGCGCGCGCGTCGGCGAGCGCTTGCGGATCGGGACGACGCTCCTCGAGGTGACCCAGCCCCGGCTCCCCTGCTACAAGCTCGAGGCGCGGATGGACCGGCCGGGATTCATCGCCGAGTTCATCGACGGTGGCCGGCCGGGTGCCTACCTCCGGATCGTGGAGGAGGGCGAGATCGGCGCCGGCGACGCCGTGCGGATCGTGGTCCGGCCCGGCGGCGCGCCGTCGATGGCCGAGGTCATGCGATCGAAGACGAAGCGCGCGGAGTAGCGAGCCGGATCGATCGCGTGCCCGGCGGCGCCGGCACGCGCCCGGGATGCAGCAGCGACGCGAGCAGCTCGATCCCGTCGACGACGCGCGGCCCGGGCCGGCTGAAGTAGGCGTTCCCATCGAGCGCATACGTGGTGCCGTTCCGCACCGCGCGCAGCCGCGGCCACTCCGGCCGGGTGGTCACGACCGCTGACTCGAGGACCGCTCGATCGGCATCGAAGCCGCAGGGCAGCAGGAACAGGAACTCGGGATCCGCGGCGACGAGGTCCTCCCACGGAACGTCGATCGATGGGACGAGCGGCCGGCCGAGCAGATCCAGGCCGCCGGCGATCGCGACCTGCTCGGGGACCCAGTGTCCCGCGTTGAACAGCGGCGCGAGCCATTCCAGGCAGACCACGGTCGGCCGGGTCGCGCCCGCGACCTGCTCCTCGACCCGCGCGATGCGCGCGCGGAGCGCCGCGACGAGCGTGGTCGCGGCATCGCGCCGGCCGAGCGCGTCGCCGACGCGCGCGATATCGGCGAAGATGCCGTCGAGGGAGTGGCCGTCCAGCGGGACGACGTCGGGCGCGGGATCGAGCGTCGTGGGGAGCTCCGCGACGGTGACGGCGCAGACCGCGCAGAGCGTCTGGCCGAGCAGCACGTCGGGCCGCGCCGCCGCGAGCGCGGCCACATCCAGATGGAAGGTGCTCTCGCCCCGCTCGACCGCGGCGCGGACCTGGGCGTCGATCGCGAAGCTGTCGCTCCCGGGAGCGATCGTCGAGCGCGTGATCCGCGGCAGGCCGCGAACGGACGGCGGGTGATCGCAATCGTGGGTGACCGCCACGAGCTCGTCGCCGGCGCCGAGCGCGCAGGCGATCTCCGTGCCGGCCGGGACGAGTGAGACGATCCGCACGCTCGTAGGCTAGCCCCGTGATCGAACGCGCCGTCGCGCGGACCGTCGAGCGCGAATCAGCGCTCGTGCGCGATACCGCCGCGCGGCGACCGAAGGCCTGGGGCGCGCTCGCCGCGAAGGGGGTCGTCACATTCCGTGAGCTCGCCGGCCGGGCGCCGACCGACGCCGAGCGGCGCGCGATCTGGTCGGGCCTGTGGCGCGCCGCCGAGGAGACGGGCGTTCGTGGCTGAGTGCGGCCACGCGATCGATCCGCGGCATCACGCGACCTGCGAGGTCTGCGGCGGGCTCGTGCTGTGCCTCGACTGCGCGCGGACGCACCTGTGCACGAGCGAGTGCGCCGCGCGCGGCTGCCTCCCGGGACTCTGCGTCAAGGAGGTCCGCGACGGTGCCGTCGCCATCGAGTTCGGGGTCCGCTGAGCGGTACGCGCTCATGTGGTCGGGCGGCAAGGACAGCGCGCTCGCGCTCATCCGCGCGCGGGCGCAGGGCATCGCGGTCACGCGGCTGCTGAACATCTATGACCCCGCGTCGGATCGCGTGCGGTTCCACGCGACGCGACGCGAGCTGATCCAGGCGCAGGCCGACGCGATCGGCATCGAGCTGCGGCAGTACGGCGTCGCCTGGGAGGGCTACGAGCCCGCGTTCCGCGGGATGCTCGACGGGCTGCGCGCGGAGGGCTTCCGGGGCGTCGTGTTCGGCGACATCCACCTGGCCGACGTGCGCGCGTGGTACGAGGAGCGGGTCCGGGCCGCGGGCCTCCTGCACGTCGAGCCGATCTGGGGCGAGTCGCCGGCCGCGCTCGTCGCGGAGTTCGTCGCGAGCGGCAGCCGGGCGGTGCTTACCTGTGTTGAGCTCGGAAAGCTCGGAACGGAGTGGCTCGGCCGCGTGATCGACGAGCGATTCGTCCTCGAGATCGGCGCGACCGGGATCGATCCCGCGGGTGAGAACGGCGAGTACCACTCGTTCACCTTCGCCGGGCCGCTGTTCGGCCGGCCATTGCGATGGCGGGCCGGCGACCGGCGGGCTGACGGCCGCTTCGTGCAGCTGGACATCGAGCTGACGCAGTAGCGTCCGTCGCTCCTAGGCGTAACGCCGGAAACTTCGGCAAACCTCGGCCCGCACGTTTGTCGCGGTGCCTGGGACACGTACGGTCCATGGGTGGCCGGATCCGACATCGCGCTGTTCTCGCTGAATCAGCGCGATGCCGACCTTGGCGTCCGCGAGCACTTCGCGCAGGCGCTGGCCCCGGTCGGCGGCCCCGACGTCCTGCTCCTCCTCACCTGCCACCGCGCCGAGGTGCTGATCGCGGGCCCGACTGATCGCGACGCGCTCGCCGCGCGGCTCGGCACCGACCTCCCGGCGGCGGGACACCTGCGCACCGGCCGTGAGGCCGCGCGGCACCTGCTGCGCGTGACCTGCGGGCTCGACTCGGCGATCCGGGGCGAAGCGCAGATCCTCGGCCAGCTGCGGCGCGCCTTCGATGCCGCCCGAGCGCATGGCCTGCATCCCGCGGTCGCGCTGGCCGCTCGTCGCGCCCTCGAGCTCGGCCGAGAGCTCCGCCGGACCACGCCGCTCGGTTCGGTGCAGCGCACGCTCGGCTCCCTCGCGGTCGACGCGGCCCTCGCGGACGCGCCCGACCCCGCGACCGCGACCGTGCTCGTCATCGGCGCGGGTGAGATCGGGAAGCTCGCGCACGAGCGCGTCGGCGCCGGCATCGCAGCGCGCCTC
>DATCOD010000081.1:0-2370 GCA_036564905.1 Candidatus Limnocylindria bacterium | reverse complement strand
CTATACGTACACGGACGCGAAGCGCCTCGGCGGCTTCCGCGTGCTGCTCGCCGTGCCGTTGATCAGCGGCGACCGCGCGATCGGCGTGATCGCGCTCTGGCGTACGGAGCCCCGGCCGTTCTCGGCCGAGCAGATCACGCTGGTCGAGAGCTTGGCGAGTCAGGCGGTCATCGCGATCGAGAACGCCCGCCTATTCGGCGAGACGTCCGAGTCGCTCGAGCGGCAGACCGCGTTGGCTGGCATTCTCCGCGTGATCGCCGCCTCGCCCGACGACATCGCACCCGTTCTCGACGCGATCGCCGAGAGCGCTGCCCGGTTCTGCGCGTCGGAGAACGTGTCGGTGATCCTCCAAGGCGAGGACGGGCTACTCCAGGTCCAGGCCCATGTCGGCCCGCTCGACACGAAGGTCGCGCCCTGGGCCGTCGACCGAGCCACGGTGAGCGGCCGCGCGATCATGGAGGCGCGGACCGTCCAGGTCGCCGATCTCCAGGCGGCCGGCGATGAGTACCCGGTGGGTCAAGCCCAAGCACTCGTGCTCAATGAACGCACGTCGATGGCCGCACCCCTGATCCGGGATGGCCGCAGCATCGGCGCGCTGCTGCTGCGGCGAGGGGAAGTCCGGCCGTTCAGCGACAAGCAGGTCGAGCTCGTCAAGGTGTTCGCGGATCAGGCGGTGATCGCGATCCAGAACGTCCGGCTGTTCAACGAGACGAGGGAGGCGCTCGAGCGGCAGACCGCCGTGAGCGACATCCTCAAAGTGATCTCGTCCTCGCCGACGGACATCCAGCCCGTGCTCGAAGCGATCGCTTCCAGTGCGGCGAGATTCGCGGCCGCCGAGGACGCATCCGTCCTGCTCGTGCGCGGCGACGTCCTCGTGCCATCCGCCCACTACGGGCCGCTCGCGGTGCCGAGCGCAACGCCGTTGGACCGCCTTTCGGTCACCGGACGCGCGATCCTCGACCGAGGCACGGTGCATTCGGCCAACGTCACCGCGGACGACGAGTACCCGCAGAGCAGGGAGAATTCGCAGCGCGACGGGGGGACCGGCCAGCGGGCGGTCCTCGCGGCGCCCTTGCTCGTCAAGGACACCGCCCTCGGCGCGGTCGTGCTTCGGCGGCGAGAGCCCATCCCATTCACCGATCGGCAGATCGAGCTCGTTCAGACGTTCGCCGGCCAGGCCGCGATCGCGATCGAGAACGTCCGACTGTTCAAGGAGACCGGGGAAGCGCTCGAGCGGCAGACGGCGATCGGCGACATCCTGCGGGTCATTTCGGCGTCGCCTACGGACATCCAGCCGGTGTTGGACGCGATCGCGGACAGCGCCGCGCGGTTCGCGGGCGCTGAGGACGTATCGGTACTGATCGTCCGCGACGGATCGGCCGTCTCATCGAGTCACGTTGGACCGATCGACATGGCCGGCTCCA
Organism: Candidatus Limnocylindria bacterium; assembly: GCA_036564905.1. Taxonomy (GTDB): domain Bacteria; phylum Chloroflexota; class Limnocylindria; order P2-11E; family P2-11E; genus UBA4735. The sequence continues at coordinate 946 of DATCOD010000081.1, read as the reverse complement.
TCCCGATCGATCGAGGGTCCGTCACCGGTCGCGCGATCCTGGATCGGACGATCGTGCACGTACCCGATGTCCGGGCCACCGACGAGTTCCCGCGCAGCAAAGAGATCTCGTTCCGCGAGGACGGACAGCGGGCTGTGCTGAGCGCTCCACTGCTTCGGGAAGGGATCGCGCTCGGCGCGATCGTTCTTCGTCGCCGCGAGCCGCGGCCGTTCTCGGAACGGCAGATCGAGCTTGTCCAGACGTTCGCCGACCAGGCGGTCATTGCTCTCGCGAACACCCGCCTGTTCAAGGAGACCCAGGAGGCGCTCGAGCGGCAGACCGCGACGAGCGAGCTGCTCGCCGCGATGAGCCAGAGCGCGTTCGACCTGCAGCCGGTCTTCGAGATGGTGCTCGAGAAGTCGCTTTCACTGTGCAAGGCGGAGTACGGCTGGATCCGCCAGTTCGATCCCGACGGCACGTCCCGCCACGTCGGGAGCAAACGACCTGACCTGCCGGCCGGCCTGCCCATTGTCGAGCGCAGCGATATCGCGACGACCGCTTCCCTGTTGGGACGGGTGTACCGGGAGCGCCGAACGGTCCACGTCGCTGACGTCGCCTCCGACCCGACGGTCTCGGATTCGCTGGCGATAGCCGCCATCGGCGCCCACACCGGCTTGGGCGTCCCGCTGCTGCGGGGCGATGAAGTGCTGGGCGTGATCATCCTCGTCCGGATCGAAGTACGCCCGTTCGAGGCACGCGAGATCGAGCTCGTCGAGTCGTTCGCTCGCCAGGCCGCGATCGCGATCGAGAACGTCCGCCTGTTCATGGAGATCCAGCAGAAGTCCGCGCAGCTCGAGGTCGCGAACCGGCACAAGAGCGAGTTCCTGGCGAACATGTCCCACGAGCTGCGCACGCCGCTGAACGCGATCATCGGCTTCTCAGAGGTCCTCCAGCAGCGGATGTTCGG
>DATCOD010000080.1:0-2865 GCA_036564905.1 Candidatus Limnocylindria bacterium | reverse complement strand
CTATACGTACACGGACGCGAAGCGCCTCGGCGGCTTCCGCGTGCTGCTCGCCGTGCCGTTGATCAGCGGCGACCGCGCGATCGGCGTGATCGCGCTCTGGCGTACGGAGCCCCGGCCGTTCTCGGCCGAGCAGATCACGCTCGTCGAGAGCTTGGCGAGCCAGGCGGTCATCGCGATCGAGAACGCCCGCCTGTTCGGCGAGACGTCCGAGTCGCTCGAGCGGCAGACCGCGTTGGCAGGCATCCTCCGCGTGATCGCCGCCTCGCCCGACGACATCGCACCCGTTCTCGACGCGATCGCCGAGAGCGCTGCCCGGTTCTGCGCGTCGGAGAACGTGTCGGTGATCCTCCAAGACGAGGACGGGCTGCTCCAGGTCCAGGCCCATGTCGGCCCGCTCGACACGAAGGTCGCGCCCTGGGCCGTCGACCGGGCCACGGTGAGCGGCCGGGCGATCGTGGAGGCGCGGACCATCCAGGTCGCCGATCTCCAGGCGGCCGGCGATGAGTACCCGGTGGGTCAAGCCCAGGCGCTCGTGCTCAATGAACGCACGTCGATGGCTGCACCCCTGATCCGGGATGGCCGCGGCATCGGCGCGCTGCTGCTGCGGCGGGGGGAAGTCCGGCCGTTCAGTGACAAGCAGGTCGAGCTCGTCAAGGTATTCGCGGATCAGGCGGTGATCGCGATCCAGAACGTCCGGTTGTTCAACGAGACGAAGGAGGCGCTGGAGCGGCAGACCGCCGTGAGCGACATCCTCAAAGTGATCTCGTCATCGCCGACGGACATCCAGCCGGTGCTCGAAGCGATCGCTTCCAGCGCGGCGAGATTCGCGGCGGCTGAGGATGCGTCCGTCCTGCTCGTGCGCGGGGACGTCATCGTGCCATTCGCTCACTACGGACCGCTCACCATGCCGAGCGCCACGCCCTTGGACCGCCGCTCGGTGACCGGACGCGCGATCATCGACCGAGGCACCATGCACTCGGCCAACGTCACGACTGACGACGAGTACCCCCAGAGCGGCGAGAACTCGCAGCGCGATGGCGGGACCGGGCAGCGGGCCGTCCTCGCGGCGCCCTTGCTCGTCAAGGACACCGCGCTCGGCGCGGTGGTGCTTCGGCGGCGGGAGCCCATCCCGTTCACCGATCGGCAGATCGAGCTCGTGCAGACGTTCGCCGATCAGGCCGCGATCGCGATCGAGAACGTCCGGCTGTTCAAGGAGACCGGCGAGGCGCTCGAGCGGCAGACCGCGATCGGCGACATCCTGCGCGTGATCTCGGGATCGGTCACCGATATCCAGCCGGTGCTCGATGCGATCGCTTCGAGCGCGGCCCGCTTCGCGATGGCCGAGGATGCGTCGGTGCTGCTGGTGGAAGGCGACCGCGCCGTGACGTCGGCGCACTTCGGACCGATCGCTCTCCCGCCGTCGGTCACCCTCGAGCGAACATGGGTGGCCGGGCGCGCGATCCTGGAAGTCCGCACGATCCAGCTCGAGGACGCCTCGACCGCTCCCGACGAGTACGCCGATAGTCGCGCGGCCGCGATCCGGGGAGCGCACAAGGCGGTCCTGGCCGCGCCGCTGGTACGTGACGGGAAGCCCCTCGGCGTGATCGTGCTGCGCCGCCGTGAGCCGGTCGCGTTCAGCGACCGTCAGGTCGAGCTGGTCGAGACGTTCGCGGGTCAGGCTGCGATCGCGCTCGCCAACGTGCGCATGTTCATGGAGACGCAGGAGGCGCTCGGCCAGCAGACGGCGATCTCCGAGGTCCTCAAGAGCATCAGCCAGTCGGCCTTCGACCTCGACACGGTGCTGATGACCATCCTGCGTCGCACGACAGAGCTCTGCGATGCGGATGGGTGCTATCTCTACAGGCGCGAAGGCGACGAGATGGTCAGCATCATGAGTGACAAGGGCCGCATCATCGGCCTTGCTGAAACGAGCGGACGCATCCCCCTCACGGCCGAGAGCGTCGTCGCGCGCGCTGCCCGGTCGCTCGAGATCGTCCACGTTCCGAACGCCGCACTCGAGCCCAGGCTCATCAAGACCAACACGCTGACCCGACTAGCAGTGCCCTTGCTCAGCCAGGGCGAGCTGGTCGGCGTCCTGTCGATCGGCCGCATCGCCATGCGTCCGTTCAGCGATCGCGAGATCCAGCTCGTCCGGACGTTCGCGGATCAGGCCGCCATCGCGATGGAGAACGTGCGCCTATTCAACGAGACCAAAGAGGCGCTCGAGCGCCAGACCGCGACCGCCGAGCTGCTTGCCGCGATGAGCGAGAGCGCATTCGACCTGCAGCCAGTGTTCCAGATGGTGCTGGACAAGTCACTCGCGCTCTGCAAGGCCGAGTACGGCTGGATCCGGCAGTTCGATCCCGATGGGACGTCGCGCACTGCGGCGGCCCGACGGCCGGCGAACGCCGACCGGCTCACCACTCCCCTGTCGATGCAGGCGCTGATCGACGCCCGCTCCATCCTCGGCCGGACGTACCGTGAACGCCGTACCGTCCACGTCGCCGACATCACGAGCGACCCGGGCGTCACGGATTCGATGGCCGTCGCCGCCATCGGTGCGCGCACCGCGCTCGGCGTGCCGTTGCTCCGTGGGGATCAGGTGCTGGGGGTGATCATCCTCGTCCGCATCGAGGTCCGGCCGTTCAGCGAGCGTGAGATCGAGCTGGTCGAGTCGTTCGCACGCCAGGCCGCGATCGCGATCGAGAACGTCCGGCTGTTCAAGGAGATCCAGCAGAAGTCCGCGCAGCTCGAGGTCGCGAACCGGCACAAGAGCGAGTTCCTGGCGAACATGTCCCACGAGCTGCGCACGCCGCTGAACGCGATCATCGGCTTCTCAGAGGTCCTCCAGCAGCGGATGTTCGG
>DATCOD010000079.1:0-2400 GCA_036564905.1 Candidatus Limnocylindria bacterium | reverse complement strand
CATACGTGGACTGCCGGATGTTCCCGTTCGCCGACGGCTCCGGTCGCTGCTACTTCATGCCGAGCGCTGGGTACTTCCTCGTCCGCGACCAGCAGACGGTCCTTGGCGCGGGCCCGCAGATCGGCGCCGCCGGCCTGCTGTTCGACCGGACGTTCGGGCTCGTGAGCCACGTGCCGCTCTACCTGCTCGCGTTCGCGGGCGCGGTGCCGCTGTGGCGCCGAGCCCGGCGCGGGCATGCCGCCGAGGTCGCGGTGCTCGTCATCGCCGGCGCTCTGCTCCTTGCGTACATCTCGGACATCGCGTACTGGTGGGCCGACGAGATGCCGAGCTCGCGCTACCTCCTGGCGCCGCTGCCGCTGATCGCGGTGCTGGCCGCGCTCGGGATCGAGGCGCTCATCTCGGCCTGGGGCCGGATCGGGTGGGCGGTCGTCGCGCTGCTCGCGATCCCCTCAGCGTTCGTGACCGCGCTGTACACCGTCCAACCCGACCTCGGCTACGACCTCGCGGCCGACGTGCAGCGCACCGGCGACCCCGGGCGGCTCTGGGCGTATATGTCCCTGCACTGGGGCATCGACCCGGGGCTGCTCTTCCCTTCGCTCGTCCGGCCGGATGGCTCGACCCCACTGACGCTCGTCGTCTGGTGCGCGGTCGCGCTCGGGCTCGTCGGGCTGGGGGCGATCCGCCGTCGACCGCGGACGTCGGCGTCGTGACGACGCCGGCCCTGCGCCTGACGGCTGACGTCGCGGTCATCGGGGCCGGCATTCTCGGGCTGGCGACGGCTCGCGAGCTCGTCCGGCGCGAACCCGCGCTGCGCGTGGTCGTGCTGGAGAAAGAGTCGCTCCCGGCCCGCCATCAGACGGGCCACAACAGCGGCGTGATCCACTCCGGTCTCTATTACGCGGCGGGATCGGCGAAGGCCCGCCTCTGCGTGCAGGGCCGAGCGCTCCTGCTCGACTACCTGCGCGAGCACGAGATCCCGTTCGACGTGTGCGGCAAGATCGTGGTCGCCGCCGAGGAGGCCGAGCTGGCCCCGCTGGAGGGATTGCGAGCGCGGGGTGCCGCGAACGGCGTCGCGGGCATCGAGGTGCTCGATGACCGCCAGATCCGGGAGATCGAGCCGGCGGTCCGCGGCCTGCGGGCGCTCTGGGTCCCGTCGGCCGGCATCGTGGACTTCGCCGCTGTCGCGGGCAGGCTCGCCGATGAGATCCGCGCCGCCGGCGTCCGCCTCGAGCTCGGCGTCCGGGTCACCGCGGTCGAGCACACGCCGTTCGGCATACGCCTGCGCGTGCCCGGCGGCACCGTCGACGCGCGGGCGGCGATCGCCTGCGCCGGACTCCATTCCGACCACATCGCCGATCTCGCCGGACGTCCGGCGCCGCCGCGGATCGTCCCGTTCCGAGGCGACTACTACGTCCTTCGTCCCGAGCGGCGATCGCTGATCCGCGGGCTCGTCTATCCGGTGCCGGATCCCCGCTTTCCGTTCCTCGGCGTCCACTTCACGCGTCGCATCGACGGCGCGGTCTGGCTCGGTCCGAACGCGGTGCTCGCCTTCGCCCGCGAGGGCTACCGGCGCACGGACGTGAACGTCAGGGACCTGGCCGCGTCGATCGGGTATCGGGGCTTTCAGCGGCTCGCGGCCACGCACTGGCGGACCGGTCTCGCCGAGCTCGCGCGCGACTACTGGCGGCCGGCGTTCCTCGGCGCGCTCCGGCGGTACGTCCCCGAGCTGCGCGGCGCGGACCTGCGACCCGGGCCGTCCGGCGTGCGCGCGCAAGCGCTGGATGAGGACGGCCGCCTCGTCGACGACTTCGCGTACGACGTCAGCGGCACTCTCCTGAACGTCCGCAACGCGCCATCGCCCGCGGCCACCTCGTCGTTCGCCTTGGCCCGGCAGTTCGTGGATCGGCTGGCCGAGCTCCGCTAGGCATTCCGGCCGGCCGGCGCGCTACACGCGCCCTTCGTCACGCAGCAGCCCCACGATCTCCTGCGTCGAGTGGGACCGGTTGAGCGTGTAGAAATGCAGGCCGGGCGCGCCGCCCTCGAGGAGCGCCCGGCACTGATCGCGGGCCCACTCGATCCCGATCGCCGTGACCGCGGCCTCATCGTCGCGCACCCCGGCGAGCAGGTCGCGCAGCGAGGCGGGGATCGTCGCGCCGCACATGCTCGTGAACCGCTCGAGCTGCGACACGTTGGTGACCGGCATGATCCCCGGGACGATCGGCACCGTGATGCCCGCGGCGCGCGCGCGCTCGACGAACGCGAAGTACGTCTGCGGCTCGAAGAACAGCTGCGTGATCAGGACCTGCGCCCCGAGCTGGACTTTCGCCTTCAGGTGGCGGAGATCCGTCTCGGGATCCGGAGCCTCAAGATGCTTCTCGGGATAGGCGGCGCCCACGATGC
>DATCOD010000078.1:0-17510 GCA_036564905.1 Candidatus Limnocylindria bacterium | reverse complement strand
ACCTCATCCTCCTCGACGAGCCGTTCGCCGAGATCGACGACGCCGCGGCCACGCACCTGCTGCGCGCGATCCGCGGGCTCGCCGGCGAGCGGCGCGGCATCGTCATCGCGACGCACGGCCGCTTCGAGCTCGACGCCGGCGCGAACCACGTGCTGCACCTCGGATGACACTGCGGCGCATCCGCCTCGTCGTCGCGCGCGAGGCACGCGCGGAGCGCGGCCAACCCGAAGGGCTCATCGGGGCGGCGACCTTCATCGCGGTCCTCATCTTCGTCGAGAGCCTCACGATCGGACCGCTCGCCGCGAGCGACCCGGCGACCGCGGCCGCCCTCTACTGGATCGCGATCGCCTTCGCCGCGATCCTCATCGCGAGCCGGTCGTTCGAGCGCGAGCTCGAGGACGACGCGATCGACGCGGTCCTGGCGTTGCCCGGCGGCCGTGACGCCCTGTACGCGGGCAAGGCCATGGCGCTCACCGCGATCCTCGCGCTCGTGGCGGTCGTCGGCGGCGCGCTCGAGCTCGTGCTGTTGCCGATCACCGTCGGGGCGCCGCTGTTCCTGGGCCTCGTCGTCCTGGCCGGCGTCGTCGCGCTGCCGCCGATCATCGTCCTCACGGTCGTGCTCGCCCTCCGGCTCCGGGCGCGTGGCGCGCTGGTCCCGATCCTCGCGCTCCCGATGCTCGTGCCCCATCTCGTCGCGGCGACCTACGGTGCCGCGGCCGCCGCGGACGGGAACACCGTGGCCGCGCTCGGCTGGTGCGGATTGCTCGTGGCGTTCGCGCTGGTGTATTGGGTCTTGGGCTTTACCATCGTTCCTGCAGCACTCGAATGATCAACACGGCCGCGAAGACCACCTCCGCCCTGCGCGCGCGTCCACTCCTGGGCGCGGCGAGCGTCGTCGCGCTGTTCGTGGCGCTCTGGATGGCGCTCATCTGGTCGCCCTCGGACGCGGCGATGGGGAACGTCGTACGCATCCTGTACGTCCACGTGGCCAACGCCTGGCTCGCCTATCTGGCCTTCGTCGTGGTGTTCATCGCGAGCGTCGCGTACCTCTGGACGAAGCGGCTGGTCTTCGACGCGATCGCCGTGGCGTCGGCGGAGATCGGCGTCCTCTTCACCGGCCTGACCCTCGTCCTCGGCTCCATCTGGGCCCGCCCGACCTGGGGCGTCTGGTGGAGCTGGGAGCCCCGGGTGATCACCACCGCGGTCATGTTCGCGATGTACGTCGGCTACCTGTTGCTCCGCAACCTCTCGAGCGATCTCGAGCGGCGCGCGACCCGCTCCGCGATCCTCGGCATCGTGCTCGTGGTGGACGTCCCGATCGTGCACCTCTCGGTCACCTGGATGAATGCGCTGCATCAGCTGCCCAGCGTGCTGCGGCCGGACCTCCAGCCGACGCTGGACCCCTCGATGCTGGCCGCGCTCATCGCGATGACCATCGCCTTCACGTTCCTGTACGGGTTCCTCATGAGCGCACGCGTCGAGATCGAGCAACGGCGGCAGGCACGGATCCTCGAGGTCCGCGGATGAACATCGACAACCTCTCGTTCATCGCGGCCGCCTACGTCATCTGCTTCGGCGCGCTCGGGCTGTACATCGCGTCCCTCAGGTACCGCAGGCGTGGCGGTGAGTGAGCGCCACTAGCCGGATCAGCGGGCGCCGCGTGCTGATCATCGCCGCCCTCGCGACCGCCGTCGTCATCGGCTACGTGGCAACGCAGACCCTCCAGAGCGCCGCGGTGTACTACCTCACGCCGACGGAGGCGAGCCAGCGCGGGATCCCGGCGGGCCAGGCCGCGCGGCTCGGGGGCCAGATCCTCCGCGGGACGCTCATCTACGACCCGGTCACCCGCGATCTGCGGTTCACGATCGGCGACGGCGTCTCGACGGTGCGGGTGATCGGCACCGGCGCGCCGCCCGGCCTGCTGCGCGAGGGCGCCGGCGCGGTCGTCGAGGGCAGCTTCAGCGCGGACGGGACGTTCCACGCGACCCAGGTCATCGCGAAGCACGACGAGGTCTACACCGCGCCCACCGGATCCGCTGTGCCCGCGCACCAGACACCCGCGCCGTGATCGCGCTCGGCTGGGGGGACATCGGCGCGGGCGCGCTCCGCGCGGCGCTGGCGCTCGCGCTCTGGGGCTTCGGGTCCGCCGCGTACGCCGCCTGGAAGCGCGATGCGCGGGCGCTCTCGAGCGCGCGGGCCGTCGCCATCGGCGCGTTCCTGCTCGTGGCGATCGCGGACCTCGCCATGGTCGGCGCGCTCGTCAGCCACGACTTCAGCCTCGTCTACGTGGCCGAGAACAACGCCCTCGAGACCCCGCTGTTCTACAGCGCGATCTCGCTCTGGGCCGCGCTCGCCGGATCGATCCTCCTCTGGACGCTCATCCTCGCCGGCGCGGTCGTGTACGTCGCCGTCCGCGGGACGCGGTCGCTCCCCCGCCTCGCGACGGTCGCGCTCGCCGTGCTCTTCGCGATGCTGTCGTTCTTCCTGGCGCTCGTGACGACGGCCGCCGCGGATCCGTTCACCCGGATCGCCGCGGACGCGGTCCCCCTAGACGGCAACGGGCCCAACGCGCTCCTCCAGAACCATCCGCTCATGGCGCTCCACCCGCCGCTGCTCTACCTGGGCTACGTGCTCACGAGCGTGCCGTTCGCGTACGCGATCGCGGCGCTCATCCTGGGCGAGACGAACGATCGCTGGCTCACCGAAACGCGCAAGGCGGCGCTCGCCTCGTGGGCCCTCCTGGGCGTCGGCATCATCGCCGGCGCGTGGTGGAGCTACGCCGTGCTCGGTTGGGGCGGCTATTGGGCCTGGGACCCGGTGGAGAACGCGGCGATCATGCCCTGGCTCACCGCGACGGCCTATCTCCATTCGGTGATGGTGGAGGAAAAGCGGCGATTGCTGCGGACCTGGAACATCGCGCTGGTCATCGCGACCTTCTCGCTCACGATCCTCGGCACGTTCCTCACGCGGAGCGGCGTGGTGAACTCGGTCCACTCGTTCACGCAATCGGCGATCGGGCCGCTGCTCCTCGGGTACTTCGTGGCGATCCTCGTCCTCGGCTTCGGCCTCCTGCTCTACCGGCTCGATGACCTCGCGGACCGCGGATCGATCGGCGCGCCGCTCTCGCGCGAGGCGATCTTCCTGTTCCAGAACGTCCTCTTCGTCGCCGCGACGCTCACGATCCTCCTCGGGACGCTCTACCCGCTCATCGCCGAGGCCGCGAGCGGCGCGCAGCTCTCGATCGGCGGCCCGTACTTCGACCGGATCGAGGTGCCGATCGGGCTCGCATTGCTGTTCCTCATGGGCATCGGCCCGCAGCTGCCCTGGCACGGCGCGTCGCGGGCGACGCTCGAGCGGCAATTCACCGCGCCGCTCATCGCCGCGGCCGCCGGCGCGGGCGTCGCGGTCGTCTCCGGGCTGACCGGCGTCGCGCCGGTACTCACGTACGCGCTCGCGGCCTTCGTGACCGCGACCGTCGTGCAGGAGCTCGCGCGCGGCGTGCGGGCGCGGCGGACGCTGCACGGCGAGCCACCGCTGACCGCGTTCCTCGCGCTCTTCCGCCGGAACGGGCGCCGCTACGGCGGCTACGTCGTGCACCTCGGGATCGTGATCGTCGTCGTGGCGATCGCGACGAGCCAGGCCCGCACGGTCGAACTGGAGCGCACGCTGGCGCCGGGCGGCGCGATGGACGTCGCCGGCTATCACATCGTCATGACCGGGCTCCGCGACATCGCCGAGCCCCAACGCACGACGACCGTCGCGGACCTCGTGATCACCGGCAATGGCGCGTCCGAGCAGCTGCATCCGGGGCTCGTCCAATACCCGAACAGCGCGCAGCTCATCGGCTCTCCGGGCATCGCCGCCGGCTCGCGCAACGACATCTACACGATCCTCGCCGCATACGACGGGCAGGGCGAGGCCTGGGCGACGATCCGCGTGCGCGTGATCCCGCTCGTGTCGTGGCTCTGGGCCGGCGGCGCGGTCGTCGGCTTCGGCGCGCTGCTCGCGGCCTGGCCGCCGCCGAAGCGCCGTCCGGTGGTCCTCCCGGGTGTGGTCGCCGACGCGGTGGGCGCGGAGTGACGCGCGTCGCGCGGTACGCCGCGGTCGCGCTCATCCTCGGCCTGGCACTCGTCCTGACGCTCGCGTTCCGGCGTGACCCGCACGACATCAAGACCGGCACGGTGGGCAAGCCGGCGCCGGCGTTCGTCCTGCCCTCGCTGGCCGACGGCACGCCCGTCTCCCTCGAGCAATACAAGGGCAAGATCGTGGTCCTCAACTTCTGGGCGTCGTGGTGCGTCCCGTGCAAGGAGGAGAACCCGGCGCTCACCGAGGTGTGGGAGCGCTACCGCGGGACCGACGTCGTGCTGCTCGGCATCGTGTTCCAGGATTCGACGGACGCGGCGCGCGCGTACACGGCGCGCCTCGGGAACACCTGGACGTCGGCGCTGGACGAGAACGGGCAGATGGCCCTGAGCTACGGCGTCTTCGGGCCGCCCGAGACGTACTTCATCGGCGCGGACGGGATCATCGCGGGCCGCCACATCGGACCGATCGATGCGCTGACCCTCATGAACGGCATCGAGACGCTGCGGAGCCCGAAGCCGTGACCCGCACGCGCTGGCTCATCGTGGCCGCGCTCGTCGCGGTCGGGCTCGCGGTCGCGTGGAGCGCGCGGACCGGGCCGCTGACCGCCGCGGAGCGCGTGGACCGGATCTCGGCGGAGCTGCGTTGCCCGGTCTGCCAGGGGCTCTCGGTGCAGGACTCGCCGTCGGAGACCGCGCGCTCGATGCGCGCGCTCGTCGCGCAGCGGGTGGCCGAGGGGAGGACCGACGACGAGATCCGAGCGGAGTTCCGGCAGAGCTACGGCGACTGGATCCTGCTCTCGCCGCCGCTCCTTTCGGCGAGCGGGCTCATCTGGCTCGCGCCGGTGGCCGCCGTGGCGATCGGCACGTGGCTCGCCTGGGGCCGGGCCCGCGCGCCCGCGACCGTCGCGAACGAGCTCACGGCCGATGAGCGTGAACAGCTGCGCGAGCTCGTCGCGAGCGAGCCCGAGTGACCGCGCTCATCTTCGGGCTGGCCATCGCCGCCGGCGCGCTCGCCGCGCTCTGGCCGTGGCTCGCGCCGCGCCATCAGGCCTGGCCCGCGGAGCCGGCCGCGGCCGGTGACGACGTGGCGCGCGCGGTCTCGTCGCTGCGCGACCTGCAGTTCGCCGAGGCGGCCGGGACGATCGATCGGGCCGACGCGGCCCGGCTCCGCGGCGTGCTCGAGCGGAGCGCATTCGTGGCCGAGCCCGCCACCGCGCCCGGCCGCGCGCCGATCCGCACGATCGGCATCGCGGCGCTGATCATCGGGATCGCCGCGGCGCTCGCGTCCCAGAGCCTGCCGCAGTCGGCCGGCGACCGGGCGCCGGGCGAGCCGATCACCGGCACCATCCCGGCCGGGGCGCCGTCGACCGCGGAGCTCGAGGCCCGCGCGAAGGCCTCACCGAACGACGTGCCGACGCTCCTCACGCTCGCGGACGCGTACCGCCAGGACGGCCGGGTGAACGACGCGGTCACGACCTACCGAGCGGTGCTCACGATCGACGCGAACAGCGTCCCGGCGCTGAACGGGCTCGCCCTCATCCTCACGCAGGCCGGTCAGCCCGACGCGGCGATGGTCGCGGTCGACCGCGTGCTGCAGCTGCGTCCGAAGGATCCCGACGGCCTGTTCCTGAAGGGCCTGCTGCTGTACCAAAAGCAGGACTGGCAGGGCGCGGTCGACGTGTGGACCGTGTACCTCGACGTCGGTGAGTTCCATCCCGCCGCGCCGATGGTCCGTTCCCTCTACGAGACCGCGAAGAGCAACATCGGACGGTAGCTCGGTCGACGAGCTCGCGTCAGTCGCGATGCCCGATCGCGACCGTGGGCGCGGGAAGGCCGCACCCCGGACAGAATTTTGCGCCGGCGGGGATCGCCGCCCGGCAGTTCACGCAGCTCTCGGGCGACGCGATCGGGGTCTTTCCCTCGCTCACGTCACGGAAATCGCGGACCGCTTTGCCGAGGGTGCCACCGAGCTCGCCGATCTTCCCCGGCCCGAACACGATCAACGCGATGCCCAAGATGACGATGAGGTGCCACGGCTCGAGCGCTCCCACCCCGACAGTCTACGAGCCGGGCGGCGGGATCACGGGATCAGTGGACGTCGAAGTCGGCGCTCGCGCTGACCGTTCGCCCGCCGCTCGCGCAGGTGATCGCGTACCGGCCGGTGCCGGACCCCGAGCCGGCGACCGGCGTCTGGTAGATCCAGATCGTCTGGCCATCGGCATCCGCGTGTTGGTCGACCACGAAGTCTCCGGCCAGGACGAGGTCGCCTGACGGCAGCGTGGCCCGCGCCCGGCAGGTCGCCCCCGGGAGCGTCGTGGTGATCAGCTTGCCGTACGTCGCGGCCACGATCTCGATCGTGAACGACGGGGCCTGGTCTTCGGTGGCCGGACCGGCCGCGTGACCGCCGGCCCCGCCGGCTGCGGCCGTGGCCCCCGACCCCGCGAGGGGAGCCGCGCACCCTCCCGCGAGCAGGACGACCGCGGCGGCGAGCGCCGACCACGGACCGGGTCTCAGCATTCTTTGGGTCCGCCCACCGCCCCCGAAGGTATCCGAACGGAAGCTAGGCCTGCTCCCCGACCTCGACGCGGATCCGCTCGATCGCGCCCTCGCGGTACAGGCTCACGAACGCGGCGACGACGCGTGGGTCGAAGTGCTTGCCCGACTCCGCTTCGATCGCGGAGAGCCCGCGCTCGGGGCTCCAGGCTTCTTTGTACGGACGCTTCGAGGTGAGCGCGTCGTACACGTCGGCGACGGCGACGATGCGCGCCGCGATCGAGATGTCCTCACCCGCCTTGCCGTCCGGATAGCCGGTGCCATCCCAGCGCTCGTGGTGCTCGCGCGCGACGAGGCGCCCGGTGGCGAAGAACTTCGCGTCGCCGAGCATCGCCTCGCCATCGATGCAGTGCTGCTTCATGACGTCGTACTGGTCGACCGACAGCTCGTGCGGCGCGCCGAGGATGTCGTCGGGCGTCTGGATCTTCCCGACGTCATGGAGCACGCTCGAGTAGCCGAACTCCTCGATCGTCGCCGGCGGCAGGCCGAGCTGCGCGGCGATCGCTTCCACATACTTACGGACGCGCTGGAGATGCTGCCCGGTGGTCAGGTCCTTGAGCGAGACGGCCATCAGGATGTGGCTCACGCCCTGAAGGCCGGTGCGGCGCATCTCGAGATTGGCGTTCTGCTCCGCAACGAGCGACCGCTCGAGCTCGCGGCGGCGCTCGCGCTCGAGGCGCAGGAGCGTCGCGAGATCCTCGGCGTACCGCGTCGCCTGACGCTCGAGGAGTGCCAGCTCGCCGAGCTTCGCGTCGAAGTCCTTCGCGAGGCGCTGCTCGCGCGCGTACACCGACGCGAAGTCCTGGGCCATGCGCAGGGCCTGCCCGTTCCCCAGCTCCGACACGCGGATCGCCTGCTGCAGGAGCAGGCGGAAGACCTCCGGGGACTTCGTCTGCGCTTCGGATGCGTCCGCGAGCGTGGGGCCGAGCTCGACGAGCTCGACGTTCCGGTCTAGGCCGGTGTGCAGCGCGGTCTGGCGCTCGCCGTCCAACGAGAGCTCGTTACGACGCCGGCGTGAGGATCGTGCGGATCGTGTCGATGAGCTCGAGCGGACCGAACGGCTTGGTGAGGTACTGCGCCGCGCCGGCCGCGAAGCCGACCGCGCGGTCGCTCTCACTGTCGTGCGCGGTGAGCATCACGATCGGGATGTTCTTCGTGTCAGGCGACGACTTCAGCTCGCGGCAGACGTCGAACCCGTTCGGTCCGGCGCCCATGTCCACGTCGAGGAGCATGAGGTCAGGGTGCTCGGCGCGTGCCATCTCGAGGGCCTTCTGGCCGTTCTCGGCCTCGAGGATGGTCCAGCCTTGCGTCGACAGGGTGATCCGAACCATCTGGCGGATCGGAACGAGGTCGTCAGCGATGAGCAGCTTCGCCATGTCGTACGCACCTTTCATTGTGGCCATAGCCGGAACGATGACCGAACTTTAGAGGGGTCGTGACCCCCCGGCGGGGGAAGCTCAGACCGGCTCTTTTGGACGGGCGGCGGCCTTGTCGCGCGACCACGCGTCGAGCGTGATCACCCCCAAACGGGCAGCTTCCGCGACCGCCTCCAGGCGGGAGTGGGCGCCGAGCTTCCTGAGGATCGCCTGGACGTGGGCTCGGAGCGTCGCGCTCGAGATGCCGAGCTGCTCCGAGGCCTGGGTCGTCGAGGCGCCTTCGGCGAGGAGCTGGAGCACCTCGAGCTCGCGCGCGGTGAGCGGCTCGAGGGGCCGCGGGCGCGACTCCCGCTCGAGGAGGAGCCGCTGCAGCTCGCTCGGCGCGAACAGGATCTCTCCGAGCGCGGCGGACCGGACGCCCTCGACGACCACGTCGAACGAGCGGTCCTTCGTCAGATGGCCGACCGCGCCAGACCGCGCGACGTCCGAGAGGATCGAGGCCGACGGGTCGCCGGTGAGGATGAGGACCGACGTGTCGGGCAGCGTGGCCCGGACCGTGCGCGCGATGTCGGCGCCGGTGCCGTCGGGGAGGTGATAGTCGGCGAGCACCACGTCGGGTCGCAGCTCGGTCATGCGGCGGACGGCCGTCTGCACGTCGTGCACCACATCGACCACCTCGATCCCGTCCGCGCTCCGGAGCGCCACCCGCAGCAGCTCCGCGAACAGCCGCTCATCGTCCACGATGAGCACCCTCGTCTGCGTTTTCGGTCCTTCGTTCATGATCCGGTTGCCTCCCCTCGATCGCGACCGCGCACACCGCTTGCGAGCGCCGCGACGACCGCCGCGTCGAGCTCGCCGCGCTGGACGGACTGCTGAAGGATCTGCACCGCCGCGTCGGCGGACATCGCCGAACGGTCTGGACGGGCGATCCGCAAGGCCTCATAGCGGTCGGCGACCGCGACGATGCGCACCTCGAGCGGGATCTGGGGGGCCTTGAGGCCGTCGGGGTAGCCGCTGCCGTCGAGATGCTCGTGGTGCGAGCGCACGATCGGGAGGAGGCGGGCCAACGGACGGAAGGGCGAGAGCAGCTCCTGCCCGAGCGCGGGGTGCCGCTCGATCTGGGTCCGCTCCGCGGGCGTGAGCTCGCTCCGGCTGCGGACCAGGCCGAGCGGCAGCTTCGTGTTGCCGATGTCGCGGAGCAGGGCCCCGACGCGGATGGTCTGGCAGGCCGCGGCGTCGAGGCCGAGGGCCTTCGCGATGGCGACCGCCCTGCTGGCCACGCGCTCGCTGTGTCCGGCGGTCGAGCGATCGTGCGACTCGAACGCCATCGCGAGGGAGATGAGCGCGTCGGCGGCCGCATCGACGTCGCGCCCGAGCTCGCGCTCGCGGACCGCCAGATCGGCGATGCGCGCGAGCTCGTCGTTCAGGACGATCGTGTCAGGGTTCGCCGGGGCGCCCGCCGGCGCGATCCGGAGGACCGCGGGGCCGTCGTTGCCCATCTGGGTCGCGACGCTCGCATCCGCGTCGACGACGAGCAGGTCGACGGCGCGACCCTCGGCGCCCGCGGCGATGATCTCGAACTTCGGCCCGAGGATGAGCTCCGCGCGCTCGCGCCGAGCGGGATCGCCGAGGGCGATGATCGCGGTCGGGCGGCCGGCGCGCGCGACCTCCGCCGGCTTGCTCAGCCGCGGACCGCGGATCCGGCGCGATTGGCTGAGCACGGCGTCGACGCGCGCGAGGAGCTCGGCGGGGTGGAACGGCTTCGTGAGATAGTCGGAGGCGCCGCAGGAGAGCCCACGGACCTTGTCGAAGACGTCGCCGCGCGCCGACAGGAAGATGACCGGGATGTCGGCCGTGGCGCTGTCGCTCTTCACCTGGAGGCACACGTCGTAGCCGTCGGTGTCGGGCAGGCCGACATCGAGGAGCACGAGATCCGGATGCAGCTCGCGGATGAGGGCGAGCCCGTCACCGCCGGTGCGGCCGACCGATACCCGCATTCCGTTCGCCTGGAGGCGCCGCTGGAGGACATCGGCCGACGCGGGGTCGTCCTCGACGACCACGACGTTGGTCTCGATCTGCATGACGGTCAAGACTTCGCCTCCCCAAGGAGATGTCGCATCGCGACGACGAACTTCGACGGCCGGTCGGCGGGAGCCCGCTGCCGGAGGTACCCGTGCAGCTCCTGGGCCCACGCGGGCAGCTCGCCGAACCACTTCATCTCGATGACCACATCGGTCTCGCGCTCGAGGATCGGGCCGATCCGGACCGGGATGGCGGCGTCGTCGTTCGTGGTCCACGGTACGGCGAGGTAGATGAGGTTGTGGTCCGCGGTGATGCGGATCCGGTCCTCCGGCGCGGCGTAGGCCAGGCGGTTGTACTGCGTCACGACGACCGGCCGGACGCCCGCCTGCACGAGCTCCGACGCCTTCTGGCCGAGGCCGCTCGTGCCGTCGGTGAGGTCGGTCTCGCCGCGCAGGAACGCCGGCACGAGGTCGCCGGCGATCTCGAAACGCTCCTTGCGCGACATGTCCACGGTGTCTTCCTTGAGCTCGAGCCACAGCCGGGCGCTCGTGAACGCCTCGTCCGGCCGCGTGCGGTGATACTCGCGAAAGCGCAGCCTAAGGGCGTGCCCGGCCTCGGCGGCGCGGAAGATCTGCCAGTCGTACGTGTCGCAGTACGCGGTCGTCGACCACTGGTATGGGCGGTCGTCCCGGGCGAGCTGCAGGTGCGAGCCAGCCGTGCGCATGGCGAGCCGCGCGAGCTCCTCGCTCGCGATGAAGCGGTCCTCGTGACGCGGCGCGCTCTCCGGCTGCGCCACGGTGTCGACCTGCAGCTCATCGTTCACTCCGGATTCCCCCTCGCGACACGCAGCTTGCCGCGCCGCACGAGCGCGTGCTGCACGCGGGCTTCGATGTCCGCGCTGCCCTCGCCGAGCAGCCCCTGCAGGTCGCTCGTCGGGACGGCTCGGCCCTCGCCGTGCAGCATCTGGGACGCGTTGCGGCGCAGCTCGGGATCCTCGGAGCGGAGATTCGCGGCGATCCGCCGGCCGAACGCGCGCCGGAGGACCGCCGTGTTCGCGACGAAGGCCGCGGAGCAGACGGTGCCGAATCCAAGGACGACCTGGGGGCCCGCGTTGATGGCGCCGGCGACGAGGACCAGCGCCGCGCCGATCTCGGCGATGGCGTTCAGGCCCCCGGAGAAGAACGCCCGGGCGCGAGGCCGCGCGCTCGCGGCGACCTGGTTGTAGATGATCTGCGTCGCCGGCAGGTGCACGGCCGGGATGATGATCCGCTCGGCGGCCTGCAGCGCGACCGCGATGATCAGCCCCGCCCCCGCGGTGAGCCCGAAGTACGTGCCCAGGCCGAACGTGACGAGGTACCAGAGCGGGAATGCGAAGATCACGACCGAGACGCCGAACCGGCGGATGAGGCTGCCGGTGAAGAACGTCTGGATCCCGAGCGCGACGAGCGAGCCCCCGGTGTAGACCGACGCGTAGAGCAGCGTGTAATCGTCCTGCGACTGCTGCAGCGTTCCGGCTTTGGTCGCCGTGTCGAGGCCCGCGGCGAACAGGTAGTTCGCGATCTGCATGAGGAAATACCAGAAGAAGATGTTGATGCCGAACGGGCGCAGCAGCTTGTCGCGCGAGACCAGCTTGTAGCCATTCAGCGAGCCGGCCAGGCGCTGCCCGATGGTCTTCGGCTGGGCCTTCTCGACGACGACCTCGCCCTCGCCCTCGGGCAGGTGGTGGCGGAAGGCAAGGAGGATCGCGAACGCGAGCGCGAAGCCGATGGCCTCGACCGCCATGAAGGAGTCCGAGTGGATCAGCGGTGTCAGCGCGGCCGTCAGGACGCCGCCCACGACCTTGCCGACGAGGAGCGAGCCCGCGAAGAGCGGGAAGATGCGCTTGCTCTGCTCGCTGTCGAACAGATTGCCCGCATAGACCCAGAAGATCAGGTAGACGGTGTCCTTGACGACCTGAGCGAGGACGTAGGTGAACCAGTAGTCGGTGCCCGTGATCGGCAGGAGGACCTGCGCCGCGATCGACAGCACGGTCACGACGCCGACGTACCAGATGAACAGATCCCGCCGCCGCATCTTGCCGACGAGGGAGAAGATCAGGGTCGACGCGACGAGCAGGACGACCGGGGCGAGCACGTACGCGATCGGCAGGTACTTCACGCCGACGTTCTTGATGAAGATCGAGTTCGAGCCGACCTTGCCGACCCAGTTGGCGATCACGGTGACCGACAGCAGCGCGTAGAGGAGGAACACGATCCCCCGCTCCTCGCGCTTCACCGGGAAGAGGCCGCTGAGCCACCTCATGCCGGCACCACTTCGGCCATCGGAATGCGCGACGCGGCCGGGATGGTGAACTCGATGACCGCGCCCGGCTGGCCGCCGTTCGCGACGCCGATCTTCCCACCGTGCAGCTCCACCGCGAGCTTGCAGAACGCGAGACCGAGGCCGGTGCCGCCGCGGCTTCGTCCGCTGTCCGTCTGGTAGAAGCGGTCGAACACGTGCGTCGCATCGGCCTCGGGGATCCCGGGGCCGGTGTCCGCGACGCGCACGACGATGCTGTCGGCGGACGACGGCTCGGCGGCGATGGTCACGCTGCCCCCGCCCGGCGTGTGTTTGATCGCGTTCGAGATCAGGTTGGTGAGCACGCGGACGATGAGCCCGGCATCGATGAACACGGTCGTGCCTTCGGGGATCCGGTCGACGAGCGAGATGCCCTTGGCCATCGCTTCGGGAATGAGCTGCGCGAAGCTCCGCTTCACGACGTCCCCGAGCTTGTTGACCCCCGCGACGGCCTCGAGGCGACCCTCTTCCATCTTGTAGACGTCGAGGAGCGCGTTGACCATCCGCAGGACCTCGGCGATGTTCGCCTCGGAGAGACCCAGGAGCTGCGCGAACTCCGGCCGGTCCGGCGTGAGCTCACCCATGCGCGCGAGCTGGAGGAACGCGACGACGCTGTTCGCGAGATTGCGGATGTCATGGCCGAGCATCCCGATGAGCTCCTGGCGGGAGCCCTCGAGGCGTTGGAGATCCTCGTTCTTTTTGCGCAGGTCGTCCTGCAGCCGCTTCATGTAGATCGCGTTCCGGACCCGGGCGAACAGCTCGACCGGCTCGACGGGCTTGTTGACGTACATCATTCCGCCGGCCTCGAAACCCGCGGCGACATCCTCCGGACGGTCGCGCGCGGTGACGAAGACGACCGGGATGTTCACGGTCTTCGGGTCGCCCTTGAGCAGCCTGGTCGCCTGCCACCCATCGAGGCCCGGCATCATGACGTCCATCAGGATCAGGTCAGGCTGTTCCTTCGTGGCGATGGCGATCGCATCGTGCCCGTTGCCGGCGGTCAACGTCTCATAGCCGTTGCCGGTGAGCCGGCGGACGATCAGCTCGACGTTGGCGGCCTCGTCGTCGACGACCAGCACGCGGCCGAGCCGCTCCGAAGGCGCGATGGCGCCGGGCTCGGCAGCTTCCGCCGGCCGCGTGGCGGCCTTCGGCGTCGAGCCGTCGGCGAAGTAGCGGCGGAGGACGGCGCGCAGCTCGGCGGGCGCGTACGGCTTCGTGACGAAGTCGTCGCATCCGGACTCGCGCGCGCGCTCGCGGTCCGCCTGCATCGCGAGCGCGGACACCGCGATGATCGGCGTCTTCTTCGCCCATGACTCTTCGCGGATCGCGCGCGTAACGGCCCAGCCGTCCAGCTTCGGGAGCAGAAGGTCCACCAGGACCGCGTCCGGGCGCTCACGGCGAGCCAGCTCGAGACCGGCCTGACCATCGATCGCGGTGAGGGCCTCGTGCCCCGCGCCCTGGACGATGCGGCGGGCGACATCGAGGTTGTTCGCCTCGTCCTCGATGATCAGGATGCGGGCCATCAGCTGCCCCCCGCGACGGTCACTGCCGCGCGCACGTGGACCGGCATCGTGAAGCAGAAGATGCTGCCGCCGGTGGGACCGCTCTCGACCCAGATGCGCCCGCCGTGGAGCGCGACGAGCCGTTTGCTGATCGCCAGCCCGAGGCCCGTACCGCCGTACCGGCGCGTCGTCGAGGCGTCGGCCTGCCTGAACTCGTCGAAGATATAGGCCTGCGCGTCCGCGCTGATGCCGATGCCGGTGTCGGCGATGGACAACGTCACCCACCCGTCCGCGCTGCTCGCCGAGACGGTGACGGCGCCCTGATCGGTGAACTTCACCGCGTTCGACATGAGGTTCACGAGCACCTGGCGGAAGCGCGCGCGATCCGCGAGGATCGTCGGCAGATCGGCCGGGATGTTCGCGTGCACCTCGATCTCCTTCGCGTCGGATTGCGGTCGCACGAGCGCGACCACATCCTCGACGATCGGCCGGACATCGATCTCCTCGACGTTGATCTCCATCCGGCCGGCCTCGATCTTCGACAGGTCGAGGAGGCCATTGATCAGGCTGAGCAGGTTGTCGGCGGCCGTCGTCACCCGTTGGAGGTCGGCTTCCTGCTGCGAGTTGAGCTCCCCGTCGAGCCCGTCGAGCATGAGCTTCGAGTACCCGATGATCGCGTTCATCGGCGTCCGGAGCTCGTGCGACACGTTCGCGAGGAACTCGCTCTTCAGACGGTTGGCGCGCTCGAGCGCGAAGTTGTTGTCGCGGAGCTCGCCGACGAGGTCGGCGTTCTCCTTCGCGACCGATACGAGCCGTGCGACCGTGCGGAGCGTCCGTGCCTCGGACTCGGTGATCTCCGCCTCGCCGGCGAAGTAGACGGACAGGAGGCCCGTGATGACCCCACGGGTCGAGAGCGGCACGTGTGCGGCGCTCCGAAGCGGGCCGAACGGGATCTCGCTCCGTTGGACGACGTCCGGGTCGCCGGTCTTCGCGCCGAGGACGTCCGACGCGATCGTCCGGGCGGTCTCCAGGTCGACGCCCGAGGTGCTCGCCGGGACGAGCTCGTGGCTCGCTCCTTCGCGCAGCACGATGGCCGCGGCGTCCGCCTTCACGAGCGCGACGAGCCGGCTCAGCGATTCCGCGAAGATGCGCTCGCGGTCGGTGACGCCGACGACCGCGTCGGAGACCGCGTTCACGGTCCGTACCTCGTCCAGGTACTCCTGCTGCGCCCGATCCCGCTCCTGCAGCGACCGCGCCATGGTGTCGAACGCGCGCTCGAGGGTGCCCACCTCGTACGGCGAGCGCGCCTCGATCCGGACCCCAAGGTCGCCGGCTTCGATCTTCTGCGCGGCGTCCGCCAGATGCTCGAGCGGCGAGGTGATCGTGCGGGCGGAGCGGTACGACAGGAGGACGACCGCGGCGATCACGCCGATGAGCAGCCCGCCGAGGATGATGAACAGCGACCGCTGGGCGTCTTCGACCGGCGCGGCCGCGACGAGCACCCCGAGCAGGAGCGGGTCGGCGTTCGCGGTGTGCGTGCGCTCCAGCGAGAAGATGCCGAAGTAGTTCGCGCCATCGACGCTGATCGTCTTCTCGATCAGGTCCTGCGGCGAATTGTCCACATCGCTGCTGGTCGGGAACTGGGCGACCTCGTCGGTGCCGATCCCGATCGTCGCCGCGCGCGCCTCGCCGCGCCACAGGATCGCGAGCTGCGCGTCGGAGCTCGCTTGGATCTCCTGGAGGAAGCTCTCGTCAAGGACGGTGCCGACCATGACGTAGCCGAGGATCGTGCTGCTGTCCTGCTCGTCCCGGACGATCGACAGCGCGCGCACCGTCACGCCCGCGGGCTCGTCGTACAGCACGTAGGCCTGCTCCGGGCTCGCGTTGGCACGCGCCAGGAGGTCGGGGCCGAGCTTCTCGTCCGGCGCGATGTCCTGGCCACCGGTGATGACCCGACCGTTCGCATCGGCGTAGCTCAGGATGTCCGCGCCGATGCTCGCCTTCGCAAAGATGAGGAAGGACTGCATGGCCGCGACGTCGCTGGGGTCGCGTGCGGTCTGCAGCGGGATGCCGAGGCGTTTCGTTGTGGGCAGGCCGGCCACGAAGCGCGCGCCGCGGGTCGCGGTCACGACGCGCGCTTCGATGGCCGACGTCGCGGTGTTCGCGATGACGCCGGCCTCATCCTGGAATCGTGACTGGACGAGGCTGTTCGACACGTACTGGGCGACGAACACGATCACGAGCGCCGCAAAGATGCTGACGGTCGCCGTGCGAAGCACGAGGACGCGCAGCAGGCTCGGAGGCGCGATCCGCCTGAGCATCAGTCTCGTTTCTGCCTAACTCGTTTTCGCGCTTACTCGCCCGAGATGATCTTCTGGCCCTCGGGGCTCTTCAGGAACTCCACGAGCGCCTTGATCGCGGGCTTGACCTTCGCCGGATCGCCGTTGGTGGTCATGTAGCTGCCCTTCGACATCTTCCACGCCCCGGTGTTCAGGTTGGCGAGCGTCGGCTCAACGCCATCCACGGCGATGAACTTGATCGTGGTGAGCTTGAGATTCTTGCCGGACAGCGTCGTCGTGCCGATCGAACCCTTGAACGCACCGAGGGCCTTGATCGTGTCGACCGACTCGAAGATCTCCTGGACGTTGCTGGCGTAGTTCGGAGTCGCCGAGTCGAAGATGTAGGACTCGACCGTGGTCCGGGTGGAGCTTGCGGCCTCGCGGACGAACGCTTTGATCGGACCGGCGTCCCCGCCGACCTCGGACCAGTCGGTGATCTGGCCGGTGTAGATCTTCGCGATCTGGTCCTTCGTGAGGCTCTTGATCGGATTCGCGGCGTTGACAGCGATCGCGCTGCCGGTGAAGCCGATCGGCGTGAGCGAGATCTTCGGTTCGGTCGGACGCAGGTCGCGGCCGATGTAGCCGAAGTCCACGTCACCGGTGTTCACGTTCACGATGCTCGTCTCGGTGTCGATGTCGTTCAACTTGAAGTTGACGCCCGGGTGCAGCTGCGAGAACCGCGTGATGAGGGCCGTCATCTGCGGGTTGGCGCCGTTCGCGCCGGACGCGACGTAATCCCCGGCCAGCGGATCCTTGGTCTTGGCTGGTGTCGGAAGCACGGTCGCTCCGCTGCCGCACGCGCCGAGAACCAGCAGCGCGGACATCAGGAGCCCCACGCCCGGGCCCAATCGTCGGATATTCAAGATCGCCTCCACTCAATTACTTCGCGCGGACCGTCAGATGCTCCGCCACGCGATGTAGTCCGGCATCCCTCAATGGAGGGAAGCACGGGGGCCAAAGCGGCCTATTTGCGTACAGCTGGGCCAACCGGATGACGCCGGAGCCCCGGGCAACGCCGCGAGCGGCGCGACTCGTAAACTGAGTCTCTCCCACCGCGCGAGCCGTCGCATGGAGGCACTGGTGTAACGGCAGCACAACAGAATGTGGATCTGTTAGCGAGGGATCGTCCCCCTCGTGCCTCCCAGAATCATTGAAGCCCGGCCATCGGCCGGGCTTCTCTCGCTAGGGCCGCCCGCCCGTCGGTTTCGGCGGCGGTTTCGTCGGCGTCGGCGTTGGCGGTGACGTTCGGTTGACGCCTTGCAGGATCGCACCAGCACCACCGGTGAAGTCCCCGTT
>DATCOD010000077.1:0-81306 GCA_036564905.1 Candidatus Limnocylindria bacterium | reverse complement strand
CGTCCCGACGGTCGCACGCTCCGCGCGCGCCCGCGCGCGTCGGGTAGCCCGCCGCGCTCCGGCTCGCGCCGTCAGGCGATCCTCGACGCCGGCGCGCTCCTCATGCAGCAGCGCGGTTTCGTCGGCACGACGGTCGAGGATGTGACCGGCCACCTCGACCTCACGAAGGCCGCGTTCTACTACTACGTCGAGAACAAGGAGGAGCTCCTCTTCCAGATCTCGACCCAGACCCTCGAGCTCGCGGATGCCAGCATCTCGGCGATCGAACGGTCGAGCGAGCCGCCCGATCGCAAGCTCGGCCTGATGGTCGACTCGTTCGTGCGCCTGGTCGCCGAGCGGCCCGCGTTCTTCACCGTGTATTTCCAGGAGAAGGGCCATCTCGACGCCCGCCACCTGAAGGCGGTCACGCGGGTCGAGCGCAAGATCGCGATCGCGCTCGAGCGGGTCGTTCGCGAGGGAATGGACCGGGGCGCATTCCGGACGGCGGACCCGGCGGTCGCGGCATTCGGGATCCTCGGGATGTGCTTCTGGGTCTACAAATGGTTCCGGCCCGACGGCCGTTCGACCGTGGATGCGGTCTCGGCGGCGTTCCAGGGCCAGGCCCTGCGCGGTCTGGTGGGCGCGGGTCGCCCGTGACGCTAAACTGACTAACTAGTCAGTACGAGCCGGGAGGTGCCCCATGGCCGATCAGCAGCAGCAGCTGCCGCGCCAATACCACGAGGCGGTCATGCACTGGCAGCGCCACAACTTCCCGGATTACCCACGCCTCGAAGAGCAGTGGGACACGTACTTCCCGAAGGACGAGGCATTCTGCCTGTGCGCGCGGATCCAGCAGAACATGCCGGACCGGATCGAGGTCGGCGATCGCGCCGGCCAGCCGAAGGCGATCGTCCCGAAGGAGCTCGACCCGAAGGCCGCCGAGGAGCTGCTCGCGATCATCCGCGCGCAGGCCTCGACCGAGTTCGGCTCGATCCAGCAGCACCAGGCCACGCTCGCCCGCGCGAGCGACCCGCAGGACCAGGCCTGGGTCCTTCGGGTCATGGCCGAGGAGCTCCGGCACGGCTACCAGATGATCCATCTGCTCACGAGCGCGGACTGGTCGCCCGTGACCGACACGAAGCCGGCGGACATGGTCGAAGAGATCCTCGCGATGAAGACCGGGTCGCATGTCCTCGCCGCGTTCAACCTCGAATACGACAGCTTCGTCGACAACGTCGTGTTCGCCGCGTTCATCGACCGGGTGGGGAAGTACCAGCTCACGATGCAGAAGGTGAACGCCTACAAGCCGATGGCCGCGTCGATGCCGCCGATGCTCCGCGAGGAGGCGTTCCACCTCGCCGCCGGCGTCATCCCGATGCGCCGCTGGGCCGAGGCCGCGGCGCAGCCCGAGGCGCTCATCACGATGCCCGCGCTCCAGAAGGCCGTGCGCAAGTGGTACGGCCGTGGCCTCGAGATGTTCGGCGACGAGCGCGGCGGCAAGACCGCGCTGAAGCTCGGGCTCAAGGACAAGACGAACCGCGTCGCCCAGGACGAGTACATCGCTGAGGTCGAGAAGATGCTCGACGACATCAACCAGCGCTACGTCCGGGCGCGCTTCCCGCGGCTCTCACGCGAGGAAGCGGACGCGCTGTACGGCGGCGTGAAGGCCGAACGCGGCACGATCGACGGGCTCTCGTGGGACGAGGACCTGCTGAAGCTTCCGCACCCCGGCTTCTTCAGGCGGCGCGGCGAGTACGCCTTCCAGATGATCGGCGTGGATGGCTCCACGTTCGATGATGTCGAGCGGTACATCGAGCACGTGCGCGATCACCTGCCCGAGGCGTACCTCGCGTCGGTCGACGTGAAGCACTGGGCCGACCTGCAGCGCGGCGTCGCGAAGGGCACCGTGTCGCTCGAGAACGCGCTCAAGTCGATGCCACGCCTCGCGCGCGTCGGCGGAGCGTGCCCGTGCGCGAACTCGGTCCGCTGGGTCGTCGACGTCGAGGTGCCCGCCAGCGGCGGTCAGGAGACCCCGCTCAACCCCTAGTCCGGGGGTGTTCGGGCGCTGGACTTTCCCCCGCCGCGGAATATCGTGCTACTACGTCAGCGTAGGAGGCGGGCGATGATCCGCACCGATCCGGGTGCCGGCGTCCAACGCCGCCGGCTGCTCCGCTACGGATTCCTCGGCGCCCTGTCGCTCGCCGGGGCGGAGGTCGTCGGGTCGGTCCTTCCGTTCATGCAGGTGCGGAAGATCGTCGGGCTCGGCGTGCCGGTCCTGGCCGGCACGAGAGCGGAGGTCCTCGCCGCGTTCGCGGCTTCGAACGATGCGCCGATCCTGTTCCGTCAGGGCCATTTCTTCCTGATCCATCCCCCGGGCGGGATCGTCGCGGCCTATCGCAAGTGCACGCATCTCGGCTGCGCCGTCCCCTGGGTGGCCGCCGAGGACCGGTTTCACTGCCCGTGCCACCAATCGCAGTACGACAAGCACACCGCGGTCGTGCTCTACGGCCCGGCGCCCAAGCCGCTGCAGCTGTTCCACATCAGCGAGACCGCCGCGGGTCTGCTCGTCGACACGAATCCGCTCAACGTCATCGACCGGCCGGACAACCGCTGGGATCCCACGGTGATCGAGATCGCCGACTAGCGAAGCGCGATCGCCGCCAGGCCGAGCGCCGCCGCGGTGGATTGCTGCGCGACCTCGCCGGATCCAAGCTTCGTGAGCGCGTCCGTGAACGGCACGACGAGCAGCTCCTGCTCCTCGTGGTCTCCGCTGTCCGGCTCGCGTACCTTGCGCGCGCCTTTGGCGAGGAACGCGTGCATGTATCCGGAGCCGTAATTGCCGTCGACGACGTACCGGCCGAGGGCCAGCCACTCGGATGCCTCGTACCCGGTCTCCTCCAGGAGCTCGCGCTTCGCGCCGGCCAGCGGCTCCTCCCCGACCTCGAGGTAGCCTGCGGGCACCGAGAGCGACACCGACCCGACGCCGAGCTTGAACGAGCGGAGCAGGATCGTGCGGTCGCCGGCCAGGATCGGCACGACGATCGCGAACGGCCGCGTCGCGATCCAGTTGAAGCCGTCGAGCACCGTCCCGTCGGGGAGCTCGACGTCCTGCTCGCCGACGGTGAGCCACGGGGGCCGCTCGAGCAGAACGCGCCGCGACAGGACCCGCCAGGGCTTCACGAGACCCGGAACTGCTCCAGCTTCTTCCGGTCGAGCGTGAGACCCAGCCCCGGCTTCGTCGGGAGCGTGACGATCCCGGCCTTCGGCTGCGGCAGCGGCTCGGTGAAGATCTCTGCCAGCGGGTTCCCGATCCACATGTGCTCCAACCTCGCCAGGTTGGGCACCGCCGCCGCAAGGTGCAGCGACGCGAGCTGCGCGAGGCCGCAGGAGAACCCGGTGTGCGGCGCGTACTTCACGTTGTGCGCGTGCACGAGGGCGCCCAGGCGCTTCGCGGCCGTGAACCCGCCGATGCGCGCGACGTCCGGCTGCACGATGTCGATCGCGCGGCGCTTCAGGAGCTCGCGGAACCCGAAGATACCGAATTCGGATTCACCGGCCGCCAGCGGGATGGGCTGCGACCGCCGGATCAGCTCGTAGCCGTCGATGTCGTCGGGATAGACCGGCTCCTCGAGGAACCAGAGGTCGTACTTCGCGAGCTCGTGGCCGACCTTGATCGCCGTCGCGGCGTCGTACGCGCTGTTCGCGTCCGCGCCGATGTCCACCTTTGGGCCGACGGCCTCGCGGATGGCCTTCGTGACCGCGATGTCGCCGCGATACCCGTCCCGCGCGGCGTTCCGGCCGAGCTGGATCTTGATCGCGGTGTGGCCGCCGTCGACCTTCTCCTTCGCCTGCTTCGCCATCGCGGCGGGATCGGCGGTGTAGACCTTCGAGCCGTACACCGGCACGGACGTGCGCCCGGCGCCTCCGAGCGCCTTGAACAGCGGGATGCCCTGGGCCTGCGCGAGGATGTCCCAGAGCGCCTGATCGAGCCCGCTCATGCCCTCCTGGACGAACCCGCGGTAATGCCCCCACGGCCGCAGGAGCGTGAATAGCTCGTCCCACAGGCCTTCGACGTCGTGCGGGTCGCGCCCGTGCAGGACCGGCCACAGGAGCTCGCGGACGACCGTGTCGAGGACCTTGGGCGCGCGGCGGGCGATGCATTCGCCCCACCCGGTGATCCCGTCATCGGTCGTGACGGCGACGACCATCGCCTTGAAGGTCGAGTAGTTGCCGGCGCCGAATTCGATGGCCTGGCCCTCAGCTTCGAGGACCCACGTCTCCAGGCGATCGATCTTCATTCGGCAACCATACGGAACCCGGTCCCACGCTCGTTCGGGCTCGCTCGAGCGCTTGGCCCGGCTTGACAGCCCGAGTGGGCCGAAACTACTCTGTTAGCAGTCGCGCCAGGGGAGTGCTAAGTCCGTTCGCGAAGCCCCGACCCGGCATTCGCCTGCGCGAAAACAGCCACTAGGTACGGAGGAAGCCAGATGCCAGCAGTCGCAGAGAAGCTCAAGCTCAAGCCGCTTGGGTCACGCGTCGTCGTCAAGGCCATCGAGCGCGAGGAGATGACCAAAAGCGGTCTCGTGCTCCCGGACACCGCCAAGGAGAAGCCCATGGAGGGCAAGGTCCTCGCGGTCGGGCCGGGCGGCCTGGACAAGAACGGGCACAAGGTCGAGATGATCCTGAAGGTCGGTGACCGGGTGCTGTACCAGAAGTACGCGGGCACCGAGTTCAAGCTCGACGACGAAGAGCTCCTCGTCCTGTCGCAGGACGACGTGCTCGCGCTCGTCGAGTCATAGCGGAGGAGAAGAGAGATATGGCAAAGCAGCTCCAGTTCACCCAGGAGGCGCGGGCTTCGCTCAAGTCCGGCGTCGACAAGATGGCGAACGCCGTCAAGACGACCCTCGGCCCGAAGGGCCGCAACGTCGCGGTCGACAAGAAGTTCGGCGCGCCGACCGTGACCCACGACGGCGTCACCGTCGCGCGTGAGATCGAGCTCGAGGACCCGTTCGAGAACATGGGCGCGCAGCTTCTCAAGGAAGCCGCGACCAAGACGAACGACATCGCCGGTGACGGCACCACGACCTCGGTCGTCATCGCACAGGCGATCGTGACCGAAGGGCTCAAGAACATCGCCGCGGGCGCGAACCCGATGCTCCTGAAGCGCGGCCTCGAGAAGGGCGTCGACGCCGTCGTCGCCGAGCTCAAGTCCCAGGCCGTCGAGGTCAAGGGCAAGGAGGAGATCGCCCACATCGCCGGCATCTCCGCCGCCGACACCGAGATCGGCGAGCTCATCGCCGAGGTCCACGACAAGGTCGGCCGCGACGGTGTCATCACCGTCGAGGAGTCCAAGGGTCTCGAGTTCGAGAAGGAATACGTCGAGGGGATGCAGATCGACCGCGGGTACATCTCCGCGTACTTCGTCACGCATGCCGACCGCATGGAAGCGGTCATCGAGGACGCCTACATCCTCATCACCGACAAGAAGATCTCCGCGATCACCGACATCCTGCCGGTGCTCGAGAAGCTCGTGCAGGTCAGCAAGAACCTCGTCATCGTCGCCGAGGACATCGACGGCGAGGCCCTCGCCACGCTCGTCGTGAACAAGCTCCGCGGCACCATCAACGTCCTGGGCGTGAAGGCCCCGGGCTTCGGTGACCGCCGCAAGGCGATGCTCGAGGACATCGCGATCCTCACCGGCGGCAAGGTCATCAGCGAGGAGGTCGGTCGCAAGCTCGACTCGACCACCGTCGCCGACCTCGGCCGTGCCCGCCGCGTCACCTCGAACAAGGACGAGACCACGTTCGT
Source organism: Candidatus Limnocylindria bacterium (assembly GCA_036564905.1). GTDB lineage: Bacteria > Chloroflexota > Limnocylindria > P2-11E > P2-11E > UBA4735. The sequence continues at coordinate 75,519 of DATCOD010000077.1, read as the reverse complement.
CGAGGGTCACGGCTCGCAAGAGGGGATCCTCGCCCGGGTCAAGCAGATCAAGGCCCTCATCGAGGAGACCACCAGCGACTTCGACAAGGAGAAGCTCAACGAGCGGCTCGCGAAGCTCGCCGGTGGCGTCGCCATCATCCGCGTGGGTGCCGCGACGGAGATCGAGCTGAAGGAGAAGAAGCACCGCGTCGAGGACGCGCTCTCCGCGGCCCGTGCGGCCGTCGAGGAGGGCATCCTTCCGGGCGGTGAGGTCGCGCTCCTGAACGCCGTCAAGGCCCTGGACAAGGTCCAGGCCTCCGGCGACGAGCTCACCGGCGTGAACATCCTCCGCCGCGCGCTCGAAGAGCCCTTCCGCCAGCTCGTGGCGAACGCCGGCCAGGACGGCGGCGTGATGCTCGAGGGCGTGCGTCGCAAGCAGTCCGAGTCGAAGTCCGGCACCTGGGGCTACGACGTGATCAAGAACGAGATCGTCGACCTGGTGAAGACCGGCATCATCGATCCGGCGAAGGTCACCCGCTCCGCTCTGGAGAACGGCGCCTCCGTCGCGGCGATGATCCTCACCACCGAGGCCCTCATCACGGACCTGCCCGAGAAGGACAAGGCCCCGGCGATGCCCGGTGGCGGCGGGATGGACTATTAGCCCGCTCTAGCACCGCGGTCGTGAGGGGCCCCGTCGAAAGACGGGGCCCCTTGCTATTGCCCGGGAGGGGCGATGCGCGATTGCATGACGAGCGGACCCGACGGCCGGCCCTCGGTCGACAGCTCGATGGTCACCGCGCACTGGAAGAAGCTGTCCACCGGGACGGTGAGGTCGACGCTCTGGATGGCCTGCCCATCGGGCCGGAAGTTCGCGCCGCGGACCCAGTGGCCGTCCCCGTCGACGAGCCATACGGCGTAGAGCACGCCGCCGGTCAACGGACGCAGGTCGTGGAAGACGACGAAGGGACTGAGGTCCGTCTTGCCGGGCGCGAAGAGGGTCCCGCCGGATCCCTGCCACTGGTCGAGCCCGGCCATGTACCAGTTCCGGCCGCCATGGGAGACCTTCTCCGCGATGAGGGCGTACTCCGTGCGCTGCGCCTCCGCGTCGCGCAGCTCGCGCAGCGAGTTGAGGTCGAGCGCGAGGAACAGGACGGTGGCCATGGCGAGCGCGCCGATCCCGAGCCGGCCGCGGGTCGGCCGCAACGACCAGGCGGTCTCGCGCCGCGCGGGCGCCGCGCTCCGTCCCGCCGCTGCGTCAGCCGCGGCGGCAGAGAGGATGCGGTCCTTCAAGCCGGCCGGCGGCTCGCGCAACAGCACCATGTCGGGGAGCGCGTTCACGACCGTCGAGATCTCGGCGAGCTCCCCGCGGCAGGACGGGCACAGCGCGAGGTGCGCGGCCACGCGGTCGGCTTCGAGCGGCCGCAGCGCGCCGAGCGCGTAGAGCTCGAGTTCGTCGGTCACATGCTCGGTCACGCCCGGCTCCCTTCGAGAGCACGTCGCATCTTCTGAAGACCGATGCGCATCCGGCCCTTCACGGTGCCCAGCGGGACGCCCATGAGCTCGGCCAGCTCGACGTGGGTGTATCCGCCGAAGTAGGCGAGCTCGATCGTCCGCCGCTGGGCGTCGGGCAGGGCCTGGAGCGCAAGGCGGACGGTCTGCTGCTCCACGTTGCGCTCCGCCATCACGGCGGTGTCCTCGTCGGCTGCGCGCTGCTCCGCGAGCTCGAGCGGCGCCGAGCGGAACGCGGTCTTGCGGCGAAGCACGTCCACCGCCCGGTGGTGCACGATCGAGAGCAGCCAGCCCCGCGGGTTCCCGCGCTCGCGGCGGTAGCTCGCGGCGCCCCGCCAGGCCGAGATGTACGCGTCCTGCACGACGTCCTCGGCCGCCGCGCTCTCGCCCAGGATCCGGTAGGCGAGGGCGTACGCCAGGCGCCCGTAGCGGTCGTAGAGGGTGGCCAGGGCGGTCAGATCCCGCTCCGCGAGGGCGGCCATGAGGACGTCGTCGGCCGGAAGCGGGTCAGCCACTCAGAGACTGTACGCAGGGCGGACGGTCGTGGATGCGGGGGGACAAGAAGCGACCCGAGCGACCTGCCTCCGTGCCCTGCCGCAGCTTCAAAGACCTGCAGCTTGGCCGTGGAGCCGATCCTCGATATCCTCTCGGACCGCCTTTGATGCTATCTCCGGTTGCGCTCCTGAGGCTCAGTTCCGTTGATGGAATCTCGGGACTGTTCCTCTTGGCAGACCCCTCGGGTCGCGGTGAAACATAGCCGCGCCCCGACCAGGCGAGCAATGGCTTTATCCACGATTTCGAGACCGCGCCCGGGGATGTTGTCCACGGTCTTCGGACTTTTTCCACCGTCCATCCACGCGGATGTGGACGGCCGTCGGGCCGCGGACGCGTTACCTACCATCGAATGGTGAGTCCCGACCCGGTCCTCGACGTCCTGAATCCCGAGCAGCGCGCCGCCGTGACGCATCCGGGCGGCCCGCTCCTCATCCTGGCCGGCGCCGGCTCGGGCAAGACCCGTGTGCTCACGCACCGGATCGCGTACCTCGTCCGCGACCTCGGTGTACCGCCCCGCAGGATCCTCGCGGTCACGTTCACGAACAAGGCGGCGAAGGAGATGCGGGGGCGCCTGCAGAAGCTCGTCGGCGATGCCGCGCTCGCCGACCTCACGGCCGGGACGTTCCACGCGTTCTGTGCCCGGCTGCTGCGGCGCGACGGTCCCGAGGTCGGTCTGGACCGCGGCTTCGCGATCTACGACACGGCCGACCAGCGCGCTCTGCTCCGTCAGGCGATGGCCGACACGGGCGTGTCCGAACGGCTGTTCTCGCCCGGCGCGGTCGGTTCCGTCATCTCCGGCGCGAAGAACGAGCTCCGCGGCCCCGCGGATCTCGAGAACGAGGCCCGCGGGCAGCTCGACCGCCTCGCGGCGACCGTCTGGCGCAGGTACGAAGCGCTGCTCAAGGAGAACAACGCGGTCGACTTCGATGACCTCCTCGTCCTGCCCTGCCGGCTGTTCGAGGCGAGCGATCGCGCCCTCGAGAAGTGGCAGGACCGTTACGACCACATCCTCGTCGACGAGTACCAGGACACGAACCGCGCCCAGTACGTGCTCTTGCGCTACCTCGCCGGCCTCACGCAGAACCTCTGCGTGGTCGGGGACGACGACCAGTCGGTCTTCTCGTGGCGCGGCGCCGACGTGCGGAACATCCTCGACTTCGAGCGCGATTACCCGAACGCGACCACGGTCAAGCTCGAGCAGAACTACCGGAGCACGCAGAAGATCCTCGACGCCGCACACAACGTCGTCCGCAACAACGCCGCGCGCAAAGAGAAGCGGCTGTGGACCGACCGGAAGGGCGGCGAGCCCGTGGTCGTGGTGCAGGCGCATGACGAGCACCACGAGGCCGAGACGATCGCGCGCGAGATCGAGCGCCTGCGCCGCACCGGCGAGGTGACCTCCGCCCGCGACGTCGCCATCCTCTACCGGACGAACGCGCAGTCGCGCGCGATCGAGGACGTGTTCCGCGGCTTCGGGCTCGCGTACCAGGTCGTCGGCGGCGTCTCCTTCTATGCCCGGCGCGAGGTGAAGGACATCCTCGCCTACCTGCGCCTGCTGCGGAACCCGGTCGACAGCGTCGCGATCGCCCGCGTGCTGAACACGCCGCCGCGCGGGATCGGAGCGAAAGGCCAGGCCGGGCTCGCCGCGTTCGCGAAGGAGCGCGGGGTTCCGATCGCGGCGGCGTTGCTCGACACCGAGCAGGCGCCCGGGATCCCGAAGCGCCAGGCGGCGGTGATGGTCGCGTTCGGCCGGCTCCTCGCGCGCCTCCGCGAAGAGGTGGCGGTGCGACCGTTGCCCGATCTCGTGGACGAGGTCGTGCGCGCGACCGCCTACGGCGCCTACCTGAAGGATGGGACCGAGGACGGCGAGGAGCGCTACGCGAACGTGCTCGAGCTTCGCACGATCGCCGAGGACTATGTGAACCTGCCGCGCGACGAGCAGCTGCCGTCGTTCATGGAGGAGGTGGCGCTCGTCTCTGATGTCGACGAGTTCGCGGAGGCGAAGCCCGCGGCCACGCTCATCACGATGCACGCGGTGAAGGGCCTCGAATTCCCGATCGTGTTCGTCACCGGCATGGAGGAGGGCGTCTTCCCGCACACCCGCTCGCTCGAGGACGAGCGGCAGCTCGAGGAGGAGCGCCGGCTCTGCTACGTCGCGATCACGCGCGCGATGCACCGGTGCTATCTCACGTTCGCGCGGCGGCGGCAGCTGTTCGGCCGCACGAACGAGAATCCGCCGTCGCGCTTCCTCCGGGAGCTGCCCGACGACATCGAGCTGCGCGGCGAGATCGAGACCGCGGAGCGCGACCAGTGGGAGGAGCTCGACTGGGAGCGTGGCCGCGCACGCTACGAGGAGCGGCGCGCGCAGCTCCACTCCGCGGCCCTCGCCGATCTCCCGCCGAGCTGGAGCGGCCGCGATGGCCGGGAGCCGACGACCGCTCGGGCCGACCGCGCCACCCGCGTCGCTCCGACCGGCGAGACGCGCTTCCGCGCCGGTGACCATGTCGCACACCCCGCCTTCGGGCCCGGGGTCGTGGTGTCGAGCGCCGTGCGCCCGGATGACGAAGAGGTGACGGTCGCGTTCGTCGGCAAGGGCGTGAAGAAGCTCATGGCCAGCTTCGCCGGCCTCACGAAGCGCTGATCGTGGCAACGCCGCGAGCCCAGGAGCGCGTCACCGAGCTTCGCCAGCGGATCGAGAAGGCGAACTACGAGTACCACATCCTCGACGCTCCGACGATCGACGACTTCGCGTACGACGCGCTCATGCGCGAGCTCCAGGAGCTCGAAGCGAAGCATCCCGAGCTCGTGACGCCGGAGTCGCCGACGCAGCGCGTCGGAGCGGCACCATCAAACCGCTTCGCGCCGGTCGAGCACGCCCACCCGATGCTGAGCCTCTCCAATGCGTTCGACGAGGCCGAGGTCAGAGCGTTCGACCAGCGGATCCGCAAGGCCGTGGGCCGTGACGGCGTCGGCTACGTCTGCGAGCTGAAGATCGACGGCCTGGCGATCGACCTGACCTATGTGGATGGGCGGTTCCAGCAGGGCGCGACCCGCGGGGACGGGTCGGTCGGCGAGGACGTCACAGCGAACCTGCGCACGATCAAGTCGATCCCGCTGGCCCTGCGCGAGAAGGTGCCCGGCCGGGTCGATATCCGCGGCGAGGTATATCTGCCGACGGCGGCGTTCGAGGCGACGAACCGCGAGCGCCTCGAGCGCGGTGAGCCGCCGTTCGCCAATCCCCGTAACGCCGCAGCGGGCGCGGTGCGACAGCTGGATCCGGCGCAGACCGCGAAGCGCAACCTCGCGATGTGGGTGTACGGCGCGGCCGGGGTCGCGGCGGACTCGCAGCACGCGCTTCTCGCGCGGCTGCGCGAGCTCGGCCTGCGGACGAACCCGCATGTCCGCCGCGCGAACGACATCGACGACGTGCTCGCGTTCATCGCCGGGTGGGCGACCAAGCGCCACGAGCTCGACTACGGCACCGACGGCATCGTCGTGAAGGTCGATCTCGTCGCCGACCAGGACACGCTCGGCTTCGTGTCGCGCAGCCCGCGTTGGGCCGTCGCGTACAAGTTCCCGGCCGAGCAGGCAACGACGACCGTCGAGGACATCAAGGTGTACGTCGGCCGGACCGGCGTGCTCACCCCGGTCGCCGCTCTGGCGCCCGTGCTCGTCGGCGGCACGACCGTCCGTCGCGCCACGCTGCACAACCTCGACGAGGTCCGGCGGCTCGACGTCCGGGTGGGGGACCGCGTGATCATCCAGCGCGCCGGCGACGTCATCCCGGAAGTGGTGCGGGTCGATCCGCCCGTCGTCGTGAAGGCCACCCGCGCGCCGAGACGCGGAGCCCCCTTCGCGATGCCCGAGCGTTGCCCCGTCTGCGACGGACCGGTCGAGCACCGGCCCGACGAGGTCGCGTATCGCTGCGCGAACCCCGTCTGTCCGGCGAAGACCGGCCAGCGCATCGCGCACTTCGTGTCGCGCGGTGGATTCGACATCGAAGGGATCGGATCGGCGCTCATCGAGCAGCTCCAGTCGCGCGGACTCGTGACCGATCCCGCCGACATCTTTTCTCTGACCACGGAGCAGCTCCTCGAGCTCGACCGCTTCGCGGACAAGAGCGCATCGAACATCTATGAGCGCATCCAACGCGCCAAGCGGCGGCCGCTCGCGCGGATCGTCAATGCCCTCGGGATCCCGCAGGTCGGCTGGACGACATCGGAGGACCTCGCGCAGTGGGTCGCGTCCAAGGTGCCGGCGGGCGCGGACCTCAAGCTCGCGTTCGACGCCCTCCGCGCCGCGACCGCGGAGGAGCTCCAGGCGATCCCCGGCGTCGGGGCGAAGGTCGCCGACGCGATCCGCGGCTATTTCGGCGATGAGTCCGAGATCGTGTTGATGGACAAGCTCGTCAAGGCGGAAGTCGTACCGGTACTTCCGGCGGCGCGCGCGGCGACGCCGGCGGGTCCGTTCGCGGGCAAGACGATCGTGTTCACCGGCACCCTCGAGCGGCGGAGCCGCGAGGACGCCGAAGCGCTCGTGCGCGCGCTCGGGGCGAAGCCGAGCGGCTCGGTGAGCCCGAAGACCGACCTGCTGGTCGCCGGACCGGGGGCCGGGACGAAGCTCGAACGGGCCAGACAGCTCGGTGTCAAGGTGGTGGATGAAGATGGCTTCGAGGCTATGCTGACCGCGGTCCAGCGTTAGTCAGGCGGGATGAGGGAAGAGGCAGCCGTGTACCAGCCGCAGACGCGTCCGGCCCCCACGATGCCGCCCGGCGGCGCACCCTCCGCCGTGCCCGATGTCGCGCTTCCGCCGGAGCCGCAGTCGATCGAACAGACCGGACTGACCCTGAGCTTCATCGCGGACCTCGCGCTCAAGACGCTGTATCTCCGCGGGCAGATGACGATGGCCGAGCTCTCGACGGCGCTCGGCCTGCCGATCACGAACGTCATCGACAAGGTCATGGAGTTCCTCAAGGGCGAGCGGCTCGTCGAGATCCGCGGCGGGAGCGGGCTCTCCGCCGCGAGCTACCAGTTCGTCATCGTCGATCGCGGATCAGAGAAGGCCCAGGAGGCCCTGGCCCGCAGCCAGTACGTCGGCAAGGCTCCGGTGCCGCTCTCGGCGTATCTGGACGCGGTGAAACGTCAGACGATCAGCAACATCTCGGTCACGCAGGAGGAGCTCGCGTTCGCCTTCTCCCACATGGTCATCCCGCGCGAGACGCTCGGGCAGCTCGGCCCGGCGGTGAACTCCGGTAAATCGATCTTCCTGTTCGGGCCACCCGGCAACGGCAAGACGACGATCGCGGAAGTCCTCGTGTCACTGCTGCGCGGCGAGGTCGTGCTCCCGTATGCCATCGAGGTCGATCAGCAGATCATCAAGGTCTACGACCAGGTCTACCACCGCGCGGCGCTCGATCCCGTCGTCGCGGATCGCCTGCGCTTCGACCACCGCTGGATCGTGAGCAAGCGTCCGATCGTGATGACCGGTGGCGAGCTCACGCTGGAGACCCTCGATCTCATCTACGACGAGACATCGAAGTTCTACGAGGCCCCGTTCCAGATGAAGGCGAACGGCGGCATCTTCATGGTCGACGACTTCGGCCGGCAGCGCGTGTCGCCGAAGGACCTCCTGAACCGCTGGATCGTGCCGCTCGAGAAGCGTGTCGACTACCTCACCCTGCATACCGGGAAGAAGCTCGAGATCCCGTTCGACATGCTGATCATCTTCTCGACGAACCTGGACCCGGCCGATCTCGTCGATGAAGCGTTCCTTCGGCGGATCCGCTACAAGATCGGCATCGAGGCGCCGACCGTCGCGCAATACGAAGAGATCTTCAAGCGGATGTGCGCGCACAAGCAGATCGAGTACAAGTCCGAGGCGATGTCGCAGATCCTGTCGCACTACCGGCGGAAGAATCTCGGGCTGCGGTCGTGCCACCCGCGCGACATCCTCGAGCAGCTCACCGACACGGCCCGCTTCCTGGGCCGTCCGGCCCAGCTGACGCCGGACCTGATCGACATGGCCTGCGAGTCATATTTCGTGTCGTTGGATCCAAGCGGGTCGCCCCAGGGGGCCTAGCCACCAGTTCTGGCTGCGGTCCAGCCGTCCCGGAGCGCGCGTGCATTTGACGTAGGCGCATCACCCCACGACGGGGGATGCCGGCCCCGACCGCGTGACGGCATCATTTCACGCGATGGGCGCTCTCAGCCGGACCTCCCTGCGCGCCGCCGCGCTGACCCTGGGCGGGCTCGCGCTGATCGTCGTCATCCTGTGGCTCGATCTGATCACACCGAACCAGTACTCGTTCGAGATCTTCTACGTGCTCCCGGTCCTCGCGGTCACCCTCGCCGGTGGCCGGCTCGCCGGCGGTGCGACCGGCGCGTGCGCGGCGCTCGCCTGGACGGCGGACACGATGCAGGAAGACGGCTTCGACGCCGCGTCGATGGGCTGGAACGTCGCGACCCGCGTGGTCATCTTCATCGGCGTCGCGGTGCTCGTGGACCTCTACCGCGAGCGCGGCCTGCGTCTCGCGGAGATCGACCGCCATCGCGAGGACTCGCTCGGGCTCGTCGCGCACAAGCTCCGCCAGACCGCGGCGCGTATCGCATCGGTGACCGGAGCGATCGCCGCGCGCCGTGACGTCGACGGGATCGTGAACGAGGCGCGGATCGCGCTCGATCATCAGGCGCGTGAGCTCGGGCAGATGGCCGAGGACGTGCTCGACGTGAACCTCCTCGAGGCCCACCGCTTCCGGCTGCATCTCTCGGAGGTGGACCTTGGTGATCTCGTGACGGATGTCGCGCGCGACATCGGCCGCGGCCAGGTGCAGCTGGTGCTCCAGGCCGAGCCCGTCCTCGTCGAGGCTGACGCCGACCGACTCCGGATGATGGTCGGGCACCTCATCGGCAACGCCGTGAGGTACTCGCCGGCGGGGGCGCCGATCCTCGTCACGGTCGCGGGCGGCCACGCGGACGCGCGGATCGTCGTGAAGGACAACGGCGTCGGCCTCGGCCCATCCGATCTCACCGTGATGTTCCAGAAGTACGGTCAGGCCCAGACCGCGAAGGTCACGGGCATCCAGGGCGTCGGGCTCGGCCTGTACGTCACGCGGCTGCTCGCCGAGGCGCATGGTGGCCGGGTCTCGGCGGAGAGCGTCGGACCGGGTCTCGGCTCCACGTTCCAGCTGTCGCTGCCGGTCCGGCAGCCGAAGGGCGCCGGCTAGACCTAGGCCGCGGGTCGCAGCTGTCGCTTCACGCGCCAGGAATTCGCGTTCGGCGCCATGAACAGGACGAACATGATCCCGTAGGCGGTGAGGTGGCCGAGCAGCTCGGTCCACCCGAACAGCGGCAGCGTCAGCGTGAACAGGATCGCGCCCACCGCGATGACCGGGCGCGTGAGATTGCCCGACAGGATGACGGCGCCGATCACGAGCTCCGTGAGTCCGGCGAGGTAGACGAACTGCGGATCGGCGATCCCGAACGGACGCACGATGTTCAGGAACGGCTTCGCATCGAGCAGGGACTGCGCGAGGCCGGGATCGAGCAGCTTTTCGGTCAGCGCGTTGAACGCGATCCCCGCACCCAGACACACCCGCAGGAGCCCGAGCGCCCAGGCCGGCGCTTCGTCGCGCCGGATGGGCGGTCTTGCGCCACGGATCCGGTCGAGGGAGAACGGCCCGCGCCCGACGATGAAGAAGAAGAGGGCGATGCCGAGGATGTGGACGTTCTCGACGATGCTCTCGACGCTGAACGGCTGCATCGCGACGATCCCGAGGAGCGCGAGCAGGATCGCCGCGGCTCGCGTCGCGAGCCCGACGAGGATCATCGCGCCGCACATGGCCTCCACGACGAGGATCGCGTAGCCCAGCGGATCGCCATTCGGCCGCAGGTTCGGCGAGAACAGGATCCCGAGCAGCGCGGCGGCGAACAGCGCGATGCCGACATGGAGGCCGAGCACGGTCGGCGCGATCCCCGCGAAGCGCTCGAGCAGCTTGACGACCTTCGGCTCGGGAAGGCGGTGCTGGATCAGGTAGGCGACGGCGACCGCTCCGAGCGCGAGTGCGAACGCGATGATCACCGGTCCGGAGAACAGGAGCGACCAGTCTGTCGGGTGGACGGTCGGGTCGGTGAACCACTTGATGTGCGCGAGCCGGTCAGCGTGCATGGCGAGCCTCGAACCGCCGAGCTTGCGGCACGACCGTGAGCGGCGTCGGCAGGGCCACCCGCATGATCCGCACCGCCGCGACGACCATCGCGAATAGGATGCGCTCGCCGACCCGGTAGCGCAGGCCGAACGCCGCGCGGAGCGGTCCGGGCACGAGCGCCGCCGCGATGGCGTCGGTCGGCCAGTACGCGGGCCCGGGGACCCAGGTGAACGGATGGAGGACCTGTTGCGCGACCCTGACGCTCGTTGCGTCGGGCACGACCTCGTTCGCGAGCATTGCCCGCTCGTAGCGCTCGAGGTCGGCCAGCGTCACGGGCTGAGCGTCGATCGGGATGCCGAGCGCGGCCGCGATCGGCCGCGTCTCCTGCCAGTAGGCCTCGCGGTCGGACGCCGACAGGCGGCCGATGACGACCTCATACAGCCGGAGCGACGTGAGCACGAGGGTCGTTTGGACCCAGAGCAGGAGGCGCGGATCGCGCGCGTCGTACGCCCGGCCATCCGGGGCGGTGCCCCGCACCGGTCCGTGCCGGCGGTCGATCCGCCGCAGCGCCGAGCGCGCGTCGCCCGGCTCGGCGAACACGACCGCCAGCGTCGTGTTCAGGGTGCGGCGCAGGCGCCCGATCGGATCGCGCCGGAAGTCGGAGTGCTGCTCGACGCCGGCGGCCACCAGCGGATGCGCCACCTGCATGAGCACCGCGGCCGTGCCGCCGAGGAGCAGGAACAGCTCGCGGTCCAGCCGCCGCGCGACGGACCGATCGGGTAGGAGCGGGTCCGGCACAGTTCCTCCGCGCGCTCGTTCGGGTACGCCATCATCATGACGGAAGGGCCCGAACACGATCACCGCCCTCTTTCGCCCGTAAACTGGGCGCATGCCGGCCATCGATCGCAGCCGCGTCGAGCATGTCGCCGGCCTCGCGCGCATCGCGCTCACCGACGAAGAGCTGGACCGGTTCACCGGCCAGCTGCAGGTCGTGCTGGCGGCGATCGAGCAGCTGAAGGATGTCGACACGTCGGACATCCCGCCGAGCGCATCGGTGCTCCCGTTGGAGAACGTCATGCGCGAGGACGTGCCGCGCGCGAGCCTCCCGGTCGAGGCGGTCCTCGCCCAGGCACCCGATCGCGAGGGCGATCTCTTCCGGGTCCAGGCCAGCCTCGAGGAACGACCTGATGCGTGAGCTGCCGCGCACGATCACCGAGACCGCGCAGCGACTGCGCGCGCGCGAGGTGTCCGCGGTCGAGCTCGCCGACGCGTTCCTCGATGCGGCGCGCGCGGATACCACCAATGCGTGGCTCAGCATCGAGCCCGACCACGCGCGCGCGCAGGCGAAGGCGGCGGATGCGACGCTTCGCGCGGGCGGCGATGCACCCGTGCTGACCGGCGTGCCCTGGGCATGCAAGGACATCATCGGGACGAAGGGCATCGCCACCACCGCCGCGTCGAAGATCCTGGCGGGCTACAAGCCGCTGTATTCGGCGACCGTCGTCGAACGGCTCGACGCGCGCGGCGCGGTCATGCTCGGCAAGACGAACCTCGACGAGTTCGCGATGGGCAGCTCGAACGAGAACTCGGCGTTCGGCCCCGTCCGCAATCCGTGGGACGCGACGCGCGTCCCGGGTGGCTCGTCCGGCGGTTCCGCCGCGGCGGTCGCGGCGGGGCAGGCGGTCTTCGCGCTCGGGACCGACACCGGTGGGTCCATTCGGCAGCCGGGAGCGCTGTGCGGGCTCGTCGGCATGAAGCCGACGTACGGTCGCGTCCCGCGATACGGCGTGGTCGCGTTCGCGTCGTCGCTCGATCAGGTCGGACCGCTCACGAGCTCGGTCGAGGACGCGGCGATCGTGTGCGAGGCGCTCTTCGGCATCGATCCCCACGACGCGACGACGATCGACCGGCCGGTCGACGTGCGGCGCGACCTCGACGCGGGCGTGCGCGGGCTGCGCCTGGGGGTGCCGCGCGAGTACTTCAGCCCGAAGGGCGTCGAGCCCGGCGTGACCGCCGCGATCCGGGCCGCGATCGCGCAGTTCGAGAAGCTCGGCGCCGAGATCGTCGACGTCAGCCTTCCGTCCACGGACAAGGGGCTCGCCGTGTATTACATCGTCCAGCCCTCGGAAGCATCGGCGAACCTCGCGCGGTACGACGGCGTCCGGTACGGCCTTCGCGTGCCCGGACGCGATCTCACCGACACGTACCGCAAGACGCGCGGCGCCGGCTTCGGGCCCGAGGTGAAGCGGCGAATGATCCTCGGCACGTATGCGCTCTCCGCGGGCTACTACGACGCCTACTACGTGAAGGCGCAGAAGGTCCGGACCGTGATCAAGCGCGAGTTCGACGCGGTGTTCCTCAAGGTGGACGCGCTCGTGACCCCGACCTCACCGACCGTCGCGTTCCCGATCGGGGCGAAGACGAACGACCCGTTGCAGATGTACTTGAACGACGTGTTCACCCTGCCTGTGAACATCGCCGGACTGCCGGGCCTGTCGCTGCCGTGCGGCCTGAGCGAGGGGCTGCCCGTGGGCCTCCAGATCATCGCCAACTCGTATCAGGAGCGGATGCTGTTCCGCGTGGCGGCCGCGTTCGAGGCCGCGACGGAGCATCATCAGCTGCATCCGATGAGGGCCGCATGACGCTCGCGAAGCGATCGCTCACCAGCGAGCGGGTGGCGCGGCTGCCAGCCAGCGGCATCCGCCGGTTCTTCGATCTCGCGGCGGGCCTTCCGGGCGTGATCTCCCTCGGCGTGGGCGAGCCGGACTTCGTCACGCCCGACGCGTTCCGCGAGGCGGCGGTCCGCTCCATCTCGGAGGGGAAGACGCAGTACACCTCCAACTACGGGATCCTCGCGCTGCGCGAGGCGATCGCCGCCCACACGAAGGAGCGGCGGGGCGTCGAGTACGACCCCCGAAGCGAGATCCTCGTCTCCGTCGGCGTATCGGAGGCCGTGGATCTCGCGCTGCGCGCGACGCTGAACGAGGGCGACGAGGTCATCCTGGCCGACCCGTCCTACGTCGCCTACGTCCCCGGCATCCTGCTCGCCGGCGGCGTGCCGGTGCCCGTGCCGACGAACGAAGCGAGCGCCTTCCGGCTGCTCGCGGCCGACGTCCGCGCGGCGATCACGCCACGGACGCGCGCCATCTTCCTCGGGTTCCCGAACAACCCGACCGGCGCGGTCCTCGAGGCCGAGGATGTCCGCGGCATCGCCGCGCTCGCGCGGGAGCACGACCTCCTCATCTACTCCGACGAGATCTACGACCGGCTGGTGTACGGCACGGAGCACCGCTCCATCCTCGACGAGCCGGGGATGAAGGAGCGGACGATCTACCTCGCCGGTTTCTCGAAGGCCTACGCGATGACCGGATGGCGCGTCGGCTACGCCTGCGCGCCGGCCGAGATCATCGAGCAGATGATGAAGATCCATCAGTACACGGTGATGTGCGTCCCCACGGCGGCGCAGTACGCCGCCCTCGAGGCGCTGCGGAGCGGCGAGCCCGAGGTGCGACGGATGGTCGCGCAGTACGACACGCGCCGGAAGCGGATGTACGAACGGTTCAATGCGATGGGCCTGCACTGCTTCGAGCCGCGCGGCGCGTTCTATTGCTTCCCGAACGTGACGAGCACCGGCCTGTCCGACGGCGAGTTCTGCGAGCGGCTCCTCTCGGAGGAGAAGGTGGTGGTCGTGCCGGGCAGCGCCTTCGGCGAGCGCGGCAGCGGTCACATCCGCGCGTGCTACGCCGCGTCGATGCAGAAGATCGACGAGGCCTGCGATCGCATCGAGCGGTTCGTGGGACGGCAGCGGCACTGATCGAATGGGAGCGCGCCTTCGAGAAGGCGCTGTCGACCGGCGATCCGCTCGGGGCGTCGGACATCCTGCGGCGGACCGGTCAGCGCGGTTGGGTCAAAAAGGTGACGTACTCGCGCGCGGCCGCGATCGTCCGCGCGCAGAGCGCCTCGACCTTCGTGCGGCGCGACTGGGCCACCCGCCTCCTGCAGCACCCGCGTCGGGTCGACAAGGAGCTCGCCGCCGTCATCCTCCGACCGCTCATCACGACCAACCGACCGGAGATCGAGCGGGCGATCTATCGCCTCGCGCGCGACGACGACTGGGAGGTCCGCGAGACCGCGGCCTCGCTCCTCGGTGACTGCCTTGAGCGCGCGTTCGACGACTACCTCCGTCCGGCGCAAGGCTGGGTCGCGACCGGAGACGCGCGGTTGCGCCGCGCGGTCGTCGTCGGCGCGAAGTACGCCGCGCGCTCGCGGCATCCCGAGCGGGCGGAGATCCTGCTCGACCTCATCGAGCCGGCGCTCGCGGATCACGACGAGTACGTTCGGCGCAACCTCGGACCATTCGCGATCGGCGATCAGCTGCTCCGCTCGTACCCGGAGGCGACGTTCGCGCGCCTCGAGCGGTGGTCCCGCGAGGCTGACGAGAACGTCCGCTGGAACGTCGCGTCGGTGTTCACCAGCGCATCCGGCGCGGGCGTCGCCGAGCGCGGCTTCGGGATCCTCGCGTTCCTCGCCGGCGACACCCGGCCGTTCGTGACGCGCGCGGTCGGCGCCGCGGTACGCAACATCCTCAAGCGCCGCCCGGAGCTGCGCGACGCCGTCGCGGAATGGGACGGCGGGACGCGAGCGGTGGTGCAGCGCGCGCTGCGGCCGGCCGCCCAGGCGGGTGGCTGATGGGCACGCGCTACGAGGACCAGCCGGTCGAGCAATGGGCGGGTCCCGGATCGCTCGATCCCACGCCGACGTGGAAGCAATACCTCCTGGTCGCCGCGTTCGTCCTGGTCGCGCTCGTGCTCGTCGCGGGCGTCGGGTACAGCGCGCTCGCGGTGGAGCTCGCGACGCCGCCGGCGTCGGTCATCGGCGGGCGCGTGGTCCTGGGCACGCGCGACGTGCCGGCCGTCGGCGCGCCGGCGAAGCTCTACAGCGCGCCGCTCGTCGACCTTCAGCACGCGTTCTACCTGATCCAGTACAAGCCCGGGGAGTTCGTGGCCATCCGTGCGGCCGGCTTCGCCGACATTTCGAAGACCGAGCTGTCGGCGGTGAGCGAGTCTTCGAATGGTCCGCCGCCGACCTACGACCGCTATCTTGTCTCGGTGGAAGGCGCGAAGATCGTCGTGAACACCAGCCGGGTGATCAACGGCACGGAAGTCGTGCCCGCGCCGTCTGACCCCACCTTCAGGTGATCCGATGACCGTGGCAACGCGCTACGAGACGATCATCGGCATCGAGTGCCACGTCGAGCTCGCTACGCGCTCGAAGATGTTCTGCGGCTGCTCGGCGGAATGGTTCGGCGCGCCGCCGAACACGGTGACCTGCGAGGTCTGCCTCGGGCTCCCCGGTGCGCTGCCGTACCCCAACCGCAGGGCGATCGAGCTCTCGATCGCCGCGGGCATCGCGCTGCACTGCGAGACGCCGGAGCACACGAAGTTCGACCGCAAGAACTACATGTACCCGGATCTCCCGAAGGGCTACCAGATCTCACAGTTCGATCTGCCCCTGTCGGTGAGCGGCTGGCTCGAGATCCCGGCCGACGATGGATCGACGAAGCGGGTCGGCATCCGCCGAGCGCACCTCGAGGAGGACACCGGCAGCCTCCTGCACGCCGGCGGCGCGACGCTCGTGGACTTCAATCGCTCCGGCGTGCCGCTGCTCGAGATCGTGTCGGAGCCGGATCTCCGGTCGGTCGGCGAATCGCTCGCGTACCTCGAGGCACTGCGCGAGCGGCTGGTGTACGCCGGCGTCGCCGGGTTCAAGCTCGAGCAGGGCGGAGCGCGGTTCGACGTGAATGTGTCCATCCGCTTCGCGGAGCCCGATGGGGAGATCCGCTGGCCGCCGCTCAGCGAGATCAAGAACCTGAACAGCTTTCGCGCGCTCGAGGAGGCCATCCCGTATGAGTCGGCGCGCCTCTGGGACGAGTGGGAGCGCGGCGGCGAGCTCCGCACGCGCGCCGGCAAGATCACCGTCGGGTGGAGCACCGAGCAGCGCCGCACCTACCTGCAGCGCACGAAGGAAGAGGTGGACGACTACCGCTACTTTCCGGAGCCGGATCTCGTCTCGCTGTCGCCCGATCGCGCGATGGTCGAACGGATCCGTGCCGCGCTGCCGGAGATGCCGAGCGACCGCCGCGCGCGCTTCGTCACGCAGTACGGCCTTTCGGACTACGACGCGCGGGTGCTCGTGGCCGATCGCACCCTCGCCGACTGGTTCGACGCGGCCGCGAAGACGGCGCCGGCGCAGGCGAAGCGCGTCGCGAACTGGGTGACCGGCGACCTGCTCGGCCACCTGAAGGCGTCGGGCCAGCCGCTGGCGGGTCTCAAGCTCACGCCGGCCCAGCTCGCCTCGCTCGTCGGGCTCATCGAGGCCGGCACCGTGAGCACCACCGCCGCGAAGATCGTCTTCGGTGAGATGCTCGCGACGGGGAAGGACGCCGATACGATCGTCAGCGAGCGCGGCCTCGCTCAGGTGTCCGACGAAGCGGCCATCGCCGCGGCCGTCGATGCCGCCATCGCGGCGAACCCGAAGGCCGTCGCCGACATCCGTGCCGGCAATCAGCGCGCGATCGGCGCCCTCGTGCGGCCGGTGATGCAGCAGCTCGGCGGCAAGGCGAACCCCACGGTCGTGAACCGGCTCATCGCGGAGCGCGTCAAGTGAGCGTCCCGCTCGACGATGTCGTCGCGTTCCTCGACGGCAGGCTCGAGACGCACAAGTTCGACGAAGAAGCGTCGAACGGGCTCGTGCTGCGATCGTCGGCGACGGTCAGCCGGGTCGCGTGCGCCGTGAACACGTCATTCCACGCCATCGCGCGAGCGAAGTTCACCGATGCCGACCTCCTCATCGTGCATCACCGCACCTGGCCGGAGATCGACCTCGAGCTCGCGCCACAGAAGCTCGACCGGCTCAAGGACAACGGCATCTCCCTGTATGGCGCGCACTCGGCGCTCGATGGCGCGGCCGGCTTCGGGAACCCCGATCTGCTCGCGGCCGCGCTGGGGGTCATCGTCAACGAGCGGTTCCTCCCGTATCACGGCGGCCTGGCGGGGATCGTCGGCCGGCACGATCGAACCTTCGCGCAGCTCGCGGAGCGGATGCGCGACGTGCTCGGCGTACCGGTCGAGGCGTGGGAGAACGTGCCCACCTGCCGGCACGTCGCGATCGCCACCGGCGGCGCGGGCAACACGACGATGCTCGAAGAGGCTCGGCAGCGCGGGGCCGACACGTATGTCACCGGCGAGGGGAGCATGTATACGAAGCTCTACGCGCGCGAGCGGGGGATCAACCTCATTCTCGGCTCCCACTGGGCGACCGAGACGCTCGGCGTGAAGGCGCTCGCGTCGCAGCTCGAGGAGCGGTTCGGGCTGCCCTGGGTGTTCATCGCGGAGCAGGACGACATCCGCTAGCTGCCGAAGCGCTCCTCGCCGCGGATGAAGAACGTGCCGGCGAGCGCGGCGAGCGGGATGACGGCGATCACGAGCCACGCCGCGCTGAACCCGAGCCGCTCGATCGCCGCGCCCATGACCGGCGCGCCGACGACGGCGCCGAACGTGCCGCCGGCCGCGGTGAGGGACTGCGCGGCACCGGGCGCCCGCGGCAGTGACGCCGCCGCGGTATTGAAGACGGCCGCGTAGGGCAGCGAGACGCCGATGCCGACGGCGACCCCACCGACGAGGGCGATCGGCAACGGGCGGCCGGGGAGCGCGAGGAGCGCGAGGCCGGCGAGGTTCAGCACCTGCGATCCACGCATGAGCGCGACGGTGGACGCGCGCCGTCGCGCGACGAGCCAGCCCCCGAGCGGCCGCATGAACAGACCGGCGATGAGGACGAACGCACCGAGGGCGCCCGCGACGACCAGCGAGGTGTCGAATTCACGCAGGAGGTACACGCTGATCCACGAGCCGGTCGCGAGGGCGAGGCCGAATCCGGCGGCGTGCTGCACGAAGCACCACCACGAGTTCCCGTCGCGGAGGGCGTCACGGATGTTCCCGGGCATGATCGCGCGGGGCACCGCCGGCGCGATCCAGGCGTACACGATCAGGACCACCAGGAGGAGCGTGCTCGAGGTGGCGAACGCGCCGCGCCAGCCGCCGAACGCGAGCGCGAGCGGGGGCATGAGCTGGAGGCCGATCGCGCTGCCGAGCGGGTACCCGGCGCCGTAGACACCCTGGCCGAAGTGCGATCGCGCGCCTGGGTACAGGCCGGCGATGTAGCGCACGCCCCCGACGAAGGCGAGCCCGCTCCCGATGCCGCCGATGGCCTTCGCGAGCAGGAGCGTCTCGTACGTCGGACCGACCGCGAAGAGGACGTTGGATCCGAGCGAGAACGCGACCCCGAAGACGTTCATCCGCTTCGCGCCGACGCGGTCGGCGAGCGTCGCCGTCGCGAGCATCGTCGCGACCGCGCTGATGAACAGCGCGGTCGGCAGGAGTCCGGCCTGCACATCGCTGATCCCGAGGTCGGCCCGCAGCAACGGCACGAGGGCGGCCTGATCCGTGTACGTGAGGCCGACGGCGATCGCCGTGAGCGCCGCCAGCATGACGCCGCGGGTGCGTGCGGTCAGGGGAGCAGGTCGTATCCGGGGAGCGTGAGGAACTCCACGAACCGGTCGCCGAGCGCGACCTCCTCGAAGAGCGCGAGCGCATCGCCGAACCTTCGGCCGGGCCCGTCCAGGCGGGCGACCTCTTCTCGGCCGATCTTCCTGACCGCGTCCTTCGTCACGGCGGTCCCCTCGACCGTCTTCGCGCCGTGGTGGACCCACTGCCAGACCTGGGACCGTGAGATCTCCGCGGTCGCCGCGTCCTCCATCAGGTTGTAGATCGCCGCCGCGCCGACGCCGCGGAGCCACGACTCGAGGTACTGGATCCCGACGCTCACGTTCGCCGTCACGCCGGCGTCGGTGATCGTGCCGCCGGGGACCCCGACGGCGCTGATCTGCGCATCGGTGACGTGGACCTCGTCGCGCGTCCGCTCGAGCTGGTTCTTACGCGAGCCCAGGACCTTGTCGAACTCCGCCATCGCCACCGGCACGAGGTCGGGATGGGCCACCCAGGTCCCATCGAAGCCATCGTTCGCCTCGCGGATCTTGTCGTCACGCACCTTGCCCAGGGCGATCTCGTTCACCTGCGGATCCTTCCGGGTGGGGATGAACGCCGCCATCCCGCCGAGCGCGAACGCGCCGCGCTTGTGGCAGGTCCGGATCAGGAGCTCCGTGTACGCGCGCATGAACGGGACGGTCATCGTGACCTGGATGCGGTCGGGAAGCAGGAAGTCCGGGCGGCCGTTGAACTTCTTGATCGCGCTGAAGATGAAGTCCCAGCGTCCGGCGTTGAGTCCCGCTGAGTGATCGCGGAGCTCGTAGAGGATCTCCTCCATCTCGAACGCGGCGGGGAAGGTCTCGACGAGCACGGTCGCCTTGATCGTGCCGTTCGGGAGGCCGAGCTTCTGCTGCGCGCGCACGAAGACGTCGTTCCAGAGGCGCGCCTCCTTGTGGCTCTCCAGCTTCGGCAGGTAGAAGTACGGTCCGCTGCCACGTTCGAGCAGGGCCTTGGCGTTGTGGAAGAAGTACAGCCCGAAGTCCATGAACGCGCCCGCGATCGGCTTGCCATCCACCAGGAAGTGCTTCTCGGGAAGGTGCCAGCCGCGCGGCCGCACGATGATGGTCGCGAGGTCCTTGTTCAGCGTGTAGCGCTTGCCCTCCGGGCCGGTGAAGACGATCGTCCGGCGGACCGCGTCGATGAGATTGGCCTGGCCGGAGACCATGTTCTCCCAGGTGGGGGTGTTCGCGTCCTCGAAGTCGGCCATGTAGGTCGACGCGCCGGAGTTGAGCGCGTTGATGACCATCTTGCGGTCGGTGGGCCCGGTGATCTCCACCTTGCGCACCTGCAGATCAGCGGGCACCGGCGCCACGCGCCACGCGCCCTGGCGCACGGCAGCGGTCTCGGGAAGGAAATGCAGGTCGCCGCCCCCGTTCAGCTCCGCCTGGCGAGCCGTGCGCACCGCGAGGAGCGCCGTGCGCGCCGGCTCGAACGTGCGCGCGAGATCGGCCACGAAGTCGATCGCCTCCGGGGCGAGGACCTCGTCCGACCGTTCCACTGCCGCGCCACGGATCTCCACGCCCTTGCTGAACGAAGTCGCCACGGCACACCTCCCGTTGCGCGATGCGAAAGTTGGACACCGCGATGCGCGATCCGCCGACCCTGAGCGCGGACATGGTACCCGCCTCCCCCCAACACGACGTTCGTACTCCCCCGGCGACAACCCCTCGGCGCGGTGAGGCGGCAGCCCGGCCGGAGCACTACAAACAGGCGCGTGGAGCCGCTCCGGATCGTCCCTGCCACTCCACCGGTGGAGGCGACCCTTCGCATCCTGCTCAACAGCGTGCCGTACCTCATCGGCTGTGCTGTCGTGCGCCAGCCGGCCGGCCCGGATGCTGTCGCAGCGGAGGTCGGCCGGAATCCGTGGCTGTTCGATCGGCGGCTCACGACGCTGGAGCTCCCCGACGATTCGCTGCCGGCGAACCGCGCCGTCGCCCTCGACTGGCCCGTTCCGTACCAGGCCGAATGGGTCGGCGTTCCGCCCCGGCTGTTGATCTCGCGACTGGTCTTCGGCGATCGCACCGTGGGGGTGCTCCTTGGCACCCTCATCACGCGCGAGCCGTTGACCGCCCAGACGCGAGAGGCGATGGACCTCTCGTGCGAGCTGATCGCGTCCGCGATGGCGATGTACACGGCCTCGCTGATCGCATCGCCTGCGTTCGCGTCCGAGCCGCCGCCGGCGAAGCCGTTGCCTGAGACCGCGGCAGCGCCGTCGTCCCGGCCGGCCGAGGGCTCGTACTCATCGACCTCCACACCGGTGTCCGCCGAGGCGGCGGCCGGGATCGACGTCATCGTGTCGCAGATCGGTGCCGCGGTCTCGACGGTCGATGACGCGCGGGCGGTCGGCCGGATCCTGCGCGACGCGATGAACGAGGTCAGCGAGGCCTCGGCGTTCGCGGTGGCGCTCTTCCACGCAGACCGGCCCGAAGTCGCGTATCGCTACAAGGTCGTCGGCGTCGATGCCGCGTCCAGTGAGCTGGGGAAGCAACCGGTCGACGATTCGCCGAGCTCGTTCGCGGTCCGCAATGCCGAGCGCTGGCACGCGTTCGACCGCGCCGTCACGGTCGCGGGCGAGCGCCGCCGGGTCGGCGTCCTGCAGGTGCCGCTCGACGACGGGAACAGCGCCATCGGCGTGGTCACCCTGCAGACGTTCCGCGACGGCGGGTTCGCACCCAGCGAGCTCGAGCTCATCGCGTCGATCGTGCAGGCGACGTCGCCCGCGTTCGCGCGGGCCCGTGCTGCCGGCCGTTTCCAGCCATCCGTGGCCGGAGCTCCCGCGCAGCCCGCCCAGCCCGCCGCCGCACCCGGATCGGCCGCCGTGGCGACCCCGCTGACGACCGACGACATCCTCGCCGACCTCCTGGTCCAGATCGCGGCGGCCGGTTTCCCGACGTCGTTCATCGTTGGCCTCGATCCGGAGGCCGGGATGCTCCGCGGCGATCGCGTGAGCGCCTCCACCGAGGCGGCCGGCATCGACCGTCTCATCGGCATCTCCGACGCGCGATTCGCGGTCAGTGTCGACGACCGGTACAACGCCATCGCGCGCGCCTGCCGCGAGGCCCGCGTCGTGAGCGCGCCCACGGTCCACGAGCTGGTGCAGCCGGTCCACGACTGGAGCGAGGCCACGCTCATCGAACGTCTGGCCGGTGGTGGCCGCTCCGCGATCGCTCCGATCGTCGTCGACGGTGACGTCGTCGGTGCGCTCGTCGCCGGCCCTCGTGCCGACGAGATCGGGCCACACGATGTCGATCGGCTCCGCGCGCTGGTCGATACGTCCGGTCAACGCCTTGCCGTCGCATGGCGCGCGGCCACGCTGGGTGGCGCGACCGCCGTGCAGGTCCCCGCCGACGCGCTGCAGGCCGCGCGATCGGAGAACGTCGCCTAGCTTCGCGCGCGACCTAGACTCGGCCGCGTGCTCGGGCCAGCAGCGTTCGCGACGATCGGCGTCCTCTTCCTGCTCAGTGGGATCCACGTGTTCACCGCGACGCTCTATCAATCGCTCTTCGGCACGCTTCCGAACACAACACTCGGCGCCATCGCGGTCCTCACCTTCGGCCTCGCCCTCCTCGCCGGGGTGACCGCGAAGCGCCTCGGCCCGCGCCGTTCGGTCGCGGCCACCGGAGCGCTGCTCGCGATCGCGGTGCTCGTCAGCACGGCGGCGCGGGAGGAGTGGATCGATCTCATGTTCTCCGCGATCGCGGTCGTGGCGGGCACGCAGTGGCTCTCCCTGACCCACGGCGTCCGGACCGTCGGGCGGGCCTCGCCGCTGGCGATCGCCCTGCCGCTCGGGCTCGCCATCGACCTGCTCTTGCGCAGCGCGTTCATGACCGTCCCGGTCTTCGCGCTGCCCCAGGCGCTCGCCGTGCCGCTCGTGCTGGTCGCGACCCTGCTGTTCCTCGCCGGTGGCATCGCGACGCTCGGCGGCGCGCTGGTCTGGGCATCGCCAGGGGCCCGCGGCGCGCTCGGGCTCGCCGCCGTCGGTCCGCTGCTGCTCGCGGCCGAGACCGGCGGCCTGAATGGGGCGCAGGTCGCGCTCGCGGGGGGCCTCGGACGGGACGGCGGACCCAGCACGCAGATCGGCCTGCTCGTCGTCGGCATCGGCGTCGCCGCGGGCGCCATCGCGCTCGCACGCGGGTTGCCGGCGCGGCCGACCGCGGCAGCGGCGATCGCGATCGGCGCCGCGCTGCTCTGGCTCCACGTGCCCGGCCTCTCGCTCGCCGCGGGCGCGGCGTTCGCCGCCGGGATCATCATCGCCGCGTCGGCGCTCACGTCCGCGCCGCAGACCGACGGGCGGTTCCCCTGGCTGACGACGATCGCCTTCGGGGTCGGGTGGCTGCTGTTCGTCGGCGGCACGTTCGTGCACTACGCCTATTTCGCGAACCGCGAGGCGCTCTGGATCCTGACGGCCGTGGTGGTCGCCGCCGCCGTCCTCGCGCCACCCTCGCCGCTGCCGCGCTGGCGGCCGCTGCTCGCCTGGACGCTCGCCGCGCTCGCGGTCCTGGTCCCGGGCACGGCGCTCGCGTTGACCCCCGGGGCCGCCCTCCAGACCGCGCCACTGACCTTCCGGGTCATGACCTACAACGTCCATCAGGGATTCGATGCCGGCGACATCGCGTCGCTCGACCGGCTCGCGGACACGATCTCCCGCGAGAGCCCCGATGTTCTCGTCCTGCAGGAGGTCGTCCGGGGGTGGCTCATCGATGACGGGCATGACGTGCTCGGGTATCTCGCGGCGCGGCTCGGCCTGGGCTACGTCTTCGGGCCCACCATCGGCGACCTCTACGGGAACGCCATCCTCTCCCGGTATCCGATCACCGATGTGCGGCGGATCTCGTACCCGAAGGAGCCGGGTCTCCGCTATCAGCCACGGGGTGCACTGATCGCGCGGATCGGGGACGACCCCGCCGCCCCCAGGCTGCTGATCGCGGTCACGCACCTCGATGAGAACGCCGATGCCGGCGCGGTGCGGATGGAGCAGGTGCGCGCGCTGCTCGACGCGGTCGGCACCGCGACGCCGGCGCTCATCGCCTGCGACTGCAACGCCCATCCCGATGCGCCCGAGCTCGCGCTCATCACCGATTCCGGATTCGGCGACCTCGCGCTCCAATCCGGTGGCGGCGCCGGCACCTTCCCCTCGACCGGGCCGGTCGAGCGGATCGACTACATCTTCGGCACCGGCGTCATCGCGGCGCAGGGCCATGTGGCGGATTCCACGGCCTCCGACCATCGCGCCGTGGTCGTGAACATAACCCTGAGCGCTCGCTGAGGCTCGTACACTCGCTCTAGCCGCGGGGCTTCCTCCGACGGCCTGAGAGGGACCGCATTCCGGGTCAGTTCGTCCACCTGCACACCCACAGCGAGTACAGCCTGCTCGACGGGTTGTCGCGGCTGCGGGACCTCGTGGCGCGCGCGAAGGCGCTCGACATGCCGGCGCTCGCGCTCACCGACCACGGCGCGCTGTACGGCGCGGTGGACTTCTACACGACCGCGAAGGCCGCTGGGATCAAGCCGATCGTCGGCATCGAGACCTACATCGCGCGGGGCAGCCGGGCCGATCGCGACGCGAAGGTCGAGGGTCACGGCAAGCCGTTCCATCTGGTGCTCCTCGCGAAGAGCTTCACCGGCTACCAGAACCTCGTCTCCCTCGTCACGAGCGCGCACCTCGAGGGCTATTACTACCGGCCCCGCATGGACAAGCAGCTGCTGCGCGAGCACAGCGAGGGGCTCATCGCGCTGTCGGCGTGTCTGCAGGGCGAGGTGGCGCGAGCCGTCCAGGACCTGGGCATCGACGCCGCCTGCGCGGTCGCGCTGGAGCATGTCGCGATCTTCGGTGAAGGCAACTATTACCTCGAGCTCATGTCGCACGGTATCCCCGAACAAGCGGCCGTGAACGCGGGCATCCGCGAGGTGAGCCGGCGGACGGGCGTCCCGCTCGTGGTCACGAACGACATCCACTACGTCCACGCCGAGGATGCCGAGGCGCAGGACATCATGGTCTGCATCCAGAGCGGGAAGACCGTCGACCAGCCGGACCGGCTGAAGATGATCGATCACCCGGAGCTCTACATGAAGAGCGGCGCCCAGATGGCCGAGCTGTTCCCCGAGGACGCCGAGGCCCTCGAGAACACCCTGCGCATCGCCGATCTGTGCGATCTCGAACTCCCGCTCGGGAAGCTGATCCTTCCGCACTTCGAGGTGCCCAAGGGGCTGACCCAGGACCAGCAGCTGCGCACGCTCGCCGAGCGGGGGATCACCGCGCGATACGGGCCGATGACGCCGGAGCTGAAGCAGCGCATCGAGCACGAGCTCGGCGTCATCGCGAAGATGGGCTATTCGGGATACATGCTCATCGTCCAGGACTTCGTCGCGTTCGCGCAGGCGAAGGGGATCCTGACCGCGGTCCGTGGCTCGGCCGGCGGCTCGCTCGTGAGCTACGCCATCGGTCTCACGGACGTCGACCCACTCAGGTACGGGCTCATCTTCGACCGGTTCCTCAACCTGGAGCGGTACACCCAGCCGGATATCGACGTCGACTTCATGGATGACCGGCGCGACGAGGTCATCGCCTACGTCACGGAGAAGTACGGCTCCGACCACGTCGCGCAGATCGTCACCTTCAACACGATGCTCGCGCGCGCCGCGGTGCGGGACGTCGCGCGGGTCCTCGGCATGAGCTATGGCGAGGCGGATCGCGTAGCCAAGGTCATCCCGACCGGTCCCGGCGCCGGGACGCTTTCGGAGTCGCGGGTCGAGGTGCCGGAGCTGGAGCAGCTCGCCCAGGAGCCGGAGGTCTCGCGGCTGATCGACCTCGCGGAGAAGGTCGAGGGCCTCGTGCGCTCGACCGGGACGCACGCCGCCGGCGTCGTCATCACGCGCGACCCGCTCACGACGCTCGTTCCGATCGAGCGGCCGAAGGGCAAAGCCGAGGGGTATCAAACGCAGTACGAGGACAAGCAGATCGAGAAGCTCGGCCTCCTAAAGTTCGACTTCCTCGGTCTCTCGAACCTCACCATCCTCGATCACGCGCTCAAGCTCATCCAGCGCGAGCGCGGCGTGACGATCAAGCGGGAGGACATCCCGCTCAGCGATGCCAAGACGTTCGCGCTCCTCGCGTCCGGCGAGACGACCGGCCTGTTCCAGCTGGAGTCGGCCGGGATGCGGCGCCACATCCAGGCGCTGAAACCCGACCGCGTCGAGGACGTCATGGCGATGGTCGCGCTGTTCCGGCCAGGTCCGATGGAGTACATCCCGCGGTACATCGCGCGCAAGCACGGGCAGGAGGCGGTCACCTACGCGCACCCGTCGCTCGAGCCGGTGCTGCGCTCGACCTACGGCGTGATGGTCTACCAGGAGGACGTGATGGCGGTGACGCAGGCGCTCGCCGGCTTCACCCTTGGCGAGGCGGACGTCCTCTGCTACGCGATCCGCAAGAAGATCCGCGAAAAGCTCGACGGCCAGAAGGAGAAGTTCGTCGCCGGCGCGCTCAAGAACGGGGTGTCGCCAGGGATCATCGACACGGTCTGGAAGGACTTCGAGCCGTTCGCGCAGTACGGGTTCAACCGGGCGCACGCCGCGATCTACGGCCTCATCGCGTATCACACCGCCTACCTGAAGGCGAACTACACGTCCGAGTACATGACCGCGGTGCTCTCGTCGGACATGGGCAACTCGGAACGCGTCGCGATCGCGATCGCCGAATGCCGGCGGATGGGGATCCCGGTGATGCCACCGGACGTGAATGTCTCCCGGTTCGACTTCGTCGTGAACGGGCAGGAGATCCGCTTCGGCCTCGGCGCGATCAAGAACGTCGGCGAGGGCTCGATCGAGAACATCGTCGAGGCGCGTGGGGCCGGAGGGCCGTTCCGCTCGCTCGAGGATCTCTGCGGTCGCATCGATCTGGCGCGCAACAACAAGCGCGTGCTCGAGTCGCTCATCAAGGCTGGCGCGTGCGACGCGTTCGGGCCCCGCCTCGCGCAGCTCGACCGCCTCGAGGCCGCTCTGGCGACCGGGCAGCGCGAGCAGAAGGACCGCTCGAGCGGTCAGGTGTCGCTGTTCGATCTCGCGATGGAACCGGGGATCGCCGTTCCGCCGACCGGACCGGAAGCGTCACGCAAGGAGCTGCTCGGCTGGGAGAAGGAGCTGCTCGGCATCTACGTCTCGGATCATCCGCTCACCGACATCGCTCAGCGGATCGGCGACGTCCCCGGGATCGTGTACCTCGCGGAGCTCAAGGAGGTGAAGGACGATCTCGTGACCGTGGTGTGCGTCGTCACGAGCGCGCGAAAGCACATCACGATGAAGAACAAGGCCCTCATGCTGTTCGCACAGGTCGAGGACCTCACCGGATCCTCCGAGGTCACCGTCTTCCCGCGCACGTACGAGCAGACCGCCGCCGTCTGGAACACGGACGAGATCCTCCTGCTCCTTGCGCGGGTCGAGCAGCGCGACGAGTCCGTGAAGCTCCTCTGCGAGCACGCCGTCCCGTTCAGCGAGGCCGGCATCGCTGAGATCTCGCGGATCGCGGACGAACGGCGCGTCTCGCTCGCGAAGAAGCGCCAGTTCGTCGAGCGCAATGCCGCGACGGCCCCGGCGAACGGCAACGGGGGCAGCACGAACGGCCACGCACCGGCCGGCGCTGACCTCGTCATCCGATTCCGCGAGGCACTCGACTACGACCGCTCGATCGCGGTGTTCCAGCGGATCCAGCAGGTCCTCGCGCGCTACGGGGGGCCGCTTCCGGTGTACCTCGAGCTGCCGCGAGCCGGCAGCGGGATGCGACGCGTCGCGACGACGTTCCGCGCCCGCGCCGCGAGCGAGCTCGCTCGCGAGATCGACGCCGCCGTCGGGGCCGGCGTGGTGGATGTCGTGCTGCCGGAGGCCCGCGTCACGCCCTGACCGGCGGACGCAGCGTGGCCCGAGGATACTGAGCAGGCATGCCCGAACGGGTCCGCATCCTGCACGGCATCACCGCGGCGCTGCTCCGGATCCTCGAGCTGGACCGCCTCCTCCCTGAGATCGTGCGCTCAGCGACCCTCCTCGAGTCCGCCGACGCCGCATCGCTCATGCTGGTCGACGACGCGGGAGACGCGTTGCACATCGTCGCGCACAACGGTCTGAGCGACGAGTACGCCGCCGCGCAGCGGATCCCGATGGACCGCGCGAAGGCCCTCTACCGCGGCTTCGACACGCACGTCGAGATCGACCTCACGGGGTCGCCGGTGGGAGATCCCGCGCTCATCGAGCGCGAGGGCCTCGTCCGGGTGGTCGCGATGCCCCTCGTCCACGAGGGCGCGCTCATCGGGGCGATCAACGTGTACACGCGCGATCCCGCGCGCCATTTCGACGACGTGGATCTCGACCTCCTGCACGTCCTCGCGGCACAGGCCTCGATCGCGATCACCAACGCGCGCCTCCACGCCGGTGAGCGGCAGGCCCGCCGGCTCGAGGAATCCCTGCTCGAGTCGCTCGGCGAAGGTGTCGTGATCGCGTTCCGCGACGGCCGTCTCCGAATGAACCAGGCCGCGCGGGAGACGTACGGCCTCGGCGATGGCGAGTCGACCGACCGCGCGGGATTCCGCGATCGCTTCGAGCTCCACGACGAGGCCGGAGCTGCGATCCCGCCAGGCGGGAGCCCGATGGATCGTGCGCTCGCGGGCCAGACGGTGCGCGGCGTCTACGTCCAGCGCGATGTGCGCCGCGGGACCGAGTGCACCTACCGGATGGTCGCCGCGCCCGTCCGCGGCGCGAGCGGCACGGTCGTCGCGGGCATCCTCTCGATGCATGACCTCACCGCTGAGCGCGAGTCGGAGCGCCAGAAAGAGGAATTCCTGTCGATCGTCTCGCACGAGCTGAAGACGCCGCTCACGCCGATGAAGGCCCTCGCGCAGCTGCTGCGGCTCCGCGTGAAGCGCCACCGGCAGGATGGCCGCGCCCTCGACCTGGACTCGCTCGACACGAATCTCCGCGCCATCGAGCGGCAGGTCGATCGGATGGCCGGGCTCGTCAACGACCTGCTCGAGGTGTCCCGCGCGGGCAAGGGTCGCTTCGAGCTGCAGCCGCAGGAGTTCGATCTCGTCGTGGTGGTCCGCGAGGTCGTCCAGCGGCACCGCGAGGTGGCCGCGGAGGATGGCCGGCACACGTTCGCTCTGAGCGCGCCGGACTCGGCGGTCATTCGCGGTGACACCATGCGCATCGAGCAGGCGGTCACGAACCTCGTCGGGAACGCCGTGAAGTACTCGCCGTCAGGTGGCGAGGTGCGCGTGTCCGTCGTGCCGGACCCCGACGCCGTCACGATCGAAGTGACCGACGACGGCATCGGGATCGCCGCCGAGGATCTGCCGGCCCTCGCGCGGCCGTTCGCCCGCGGGTCGCTGCGCGCGCGCACGTTCAGTGGCATGGGCATCGGCCTGTACCTCGCGCGCCTGGTCGCCGAGGGCCATGGCGGTTCGTTGCTGCTCGCGAGCCCGGGCGAGGATCGGGGGACGACGGTAACGCTGCGGCTGCCGCGCGCGGGTCCGACGACCTAGGTCAGGCTCGGCGGTACCGGAGGAGGGATTTGAACCCTCACGGGCCTTGCGGCCCACGAGATTTTGAATCTCGAATGTCTTCCAGTTTCATCACTCCGGCGCGGTTCACAGTCTACGTTCGCGGTGCGCGCACCAGTGACGGCAGTTTCGCGAGCAGATCGCTCACGACCTTCGGATTCCCGATGACCACCTGCGGCTCGTCCCACGCGCCGTCCCGTCCGGTCTTCAACGAGCGCACGACCGCGCCCGCCTCGCGCGCGATGAGCGCGGCGGCGGCGATGTCCCACGGCGAGAGGGCCTCGTGCACGAAGAGATCGAACTTCCCGCACGCGACGTAGGCGATCTCGAGCGCGGCGGAGCCGATGACCCGGAGCCGCGTCACCGTCGCGTTGAGCGCGGTGAACCGTGAGTCCCTTCGCGACGCGGCCTTGAACGCGAGGCTCGTGACCGCGAATGCCTCGCTCGCGCGCGAGACCGCGGACACGGAGATCGGCGTCCCGTTCAGGGTCGCGCCGCCACCCTCGTGCGCGACGAAGAGCTCGCCGGTCCGCGGCGCGTGGATCGCGGCCGCGCGCGCGACGCCACCCTCGACATACGCGATCGCGACGCAGTAGAACGGGATCGCCCGGGAGAAGTTCAGCGTGCCGTCGAGCGGATCGACGACCCAGAGCCGCTCAGCCCTGCGGAGCGTCCGGTCCGCGCTCTCTTCGGCGAGGATCGGGATGCTCTTGTCGTGCGCGCGCAGCCGGCGGAGGATCTCGGTCTCCGCGGCGTGATCCGCCGCCGTCGCGAAGTTCGCGCGGCCGTGCTTCCGGGTGACGATGGCGACATCGCCGACCTTGATCCGTTCGCCGACCGCGAGCGCTGTCTCGGCGGCCAGCGTGGCGAGTGTCGCGTAGCGGTCCGCCGCCGGGCGGGCCATCAGGCGGCCGGCGGGCAGAGGTGGCGGACGCGATCCAGGAGCTCGACCAGGTCGAACGGCTTGGCCATGACGTCGGTGATGCCGCGGCGCAGGAGATCCTCGGCGTAGTGGCCCACCGCCGCGCTGATGAACAAGATCGGCATCGCCGCCGTGCGCGGATCGGCCCGAATGCGGTCGTAGACCTCGAAGCCGCTCAGACCCGGCATCATGATGTCGAGGATGAGGAGATCGGTGTGGCCGTCGCGCACGACAGCTTCGACCTTCCTGCCATCCGAGACCACGGTCGCCCGGTACCCGGGCTCGTCATCGATCGTATCGCGGAGCAGGAAGGCGATGGGGTCATCGTCCTCTCCGATCACGACACGCTTCCCAGTTCCACCGTTCGCGCCGGGCATCCGGTGGCGAGGATAGCCCAGATCACGTGATCGATGACCTCGACCGCGCGCGGAGCGGTGACGCTCGCGCATTCGATTCCCTCGCGCGCGCGTACGAGCGGGCGCTCTACTCGCACGTCGCGCGCATCCTCGGCCCGGGCGCGGACGCGGAGGACGTCGTCCAGGACGCCTTCGTGTCCGCCTGGCGGTCGATGCGGGGCTTCGAGGGCACCTCATTCAAGGCGTGGCTGTTCCGGATCGCGCGCAATCGCGCGATCGACGTCATTCGCGCGCAGAAGCGCAGGGCGGAGCTCCCACTGGATCCTCCGGACGACGACGGTGACCCGTCGTGGGCCGAGCCCGTGGCCGGCGGGCCCGAGCTCACCGACATCGCCGCGGGCCACGAGGCGTGCGCCGCGGTGGAGGCGGCGCTCGCGCGCGTCCCCGTGGAGCAGCGCGACGCGCTCCTCCTGCGCGATGTCGAAGGGTTCAGCTACGAGGAGATCGCCGCGATCACGGTGTCCGAGATCGGGACGGTGAAGTCGCGCATCCACCGGGCGCGGGTCACGGTCCGCAACGAGCTCGTGACGAAGGGCTGGCGGGGGAGCGCCGGATGAGCGGAACTTCCTGCGGACGGGGGACGTTGACATGAGTGGGATGACCGAACATCCGGAGCTCCTCCTGTCCGCCTACCTCGACCAGGCCCTCGCCCCGAGCGAGCGCGCGAGCGTCGCCGCCCACCTCGCGGGCTGCGCGCGATGCCGCGCCCGCCTGGCGGACCTCCAGGCGACCAGCCGGCTCATCGGCGGGCTGCCCGACCTCGCCCCCGGCCGCTCCCTCGTCCCGCGCCTCGGTCGCGCCCCGGTCTGGCTTCGTCCGGTGCGGCTGCTCGGTGCGATGGCCAGTGGCCTGTTCGTGTTCCTGTTCATCGCCTCGGCGGTCATCAACAGCGGGAGCAGCCTGGGCGGCGGGACGACGACCGCGGAGCAGCTTGCCGAGAAGGGACAGTTCGGCGCGGCCGTGAACGCGCTCGCCTCCGAGTCGGCCAGGACCGCGGCTCCGGCGGCGGCGGCGGTGCCACAGAACGCCGACACCAGTCGCAGCGCCTCGGCGACGCCGGCGTTCCGGCCGCCACAGGACAGCGGCGCGGTCGCCTCGCATACCGTCACCTACGCGCCGCCGTTCGGCCCGCCGCCGCAGCTGTTCCTCGGGCTCGCGGTGCTCTTCGCGATCGCCGCGTTCGTGGCGCACCGGAGGCTCCACCAGGGCTAGATCGGGAGCGACCCCGCACCCGCGATACTCAGCACATGGCCGAGCGTCTTCTCCTGGCGGACTCCAACAGCCTCATCTACCGCGGCTACTTCGCGATCCCGCCGCTCACGACGACCAAGGGCGAGCTCGTGAACGCCGCGTTCGGCTTCGCGTCCATCCTCCTGAAGGTCATCCAGGAGCACCCGCCGCAGCACATCGCGGCCTGCTTTGACCTCCCGGTCACGACATTTCGCAAGGAGCGCGACGCCACCTACAAGGCCACCCGCAAGCCGATGCCGGACGATCTCCGCCCGCAGTTCGAGCGCTGCAAGGAGTTCCTTGAGAAGTTCGGCGTGCCGATGTACTCGCTTCCCGGGTTCGAGGCCGACGACGTCATCGGCACCCTCGCGAGGCAGGCCGAGGCGGCCGGCCTCGACACGGTCATCCTCTCCGGCGACCTCGACACCTTGCAGCTCGTCACCGGTCACGTGGAGCTTATGACCACGCGCCAGGGGTTCCAGAACACCGTTATCTACAACGAAGAGAAAATAATGGAGCGCTTTGGCCTCCGGCCCGATCAGATGGTCGACTACAAGGCGCTCAAGGGCGACCCGACCGACAACATCGCGGGTGTGCCCGGGGTCGGCGAGAAGACCGCCGCGAAGCTCATCGCCGACCACGGGACCGTCGAGGGCGTCTACGCGAATCTCGCGGCGCTCACGCCGAAGCTGCGCGCGTCGCTCGAGGCGAGCT
The DNA here is from genome assembly GCA_036564905.1 of Candidatus Limnocylindria bacterium. Classification (GTDB taxonomy): domain Bacteria; phylum Chloroflexota; class Limnocylindria; order P2-11E; family P2-11E; genus UBA4735. The sequence continues at coordinate 42,904 of DATCOD010000077.1, read as the reverse complement.
ACGAGCAGGTCCTCCACAGCCGTGAGATGTCGCGCATCGTCACGGACGTGCCGGTGACGCTCGACGTCGAGCGCACCCGCCGCGGCGCGTACGACCGAGCGACGGTGATCGAGCTCTTCCGCGACCTCGAGTTCCGCAGCCTCATCCCGCGCCTTCCGCCCGCCGATGGCAACGCCGCCGCGCCCGCGCCGGCGCCCACGCTGTTCCCGGTCGAGACCTCGCAGGCGGCACAGGTCTCCGGCGGCGGCCAGCTGTCGCTCGGACTGACCGGCCCGGTCGCCGCACCGGTCGAGGTGTCGCTGCTCGTCGACCTCGACGCGGCCAGCTACCTCCAGCGGGCGCGCGAAGCTGGCCGGATCGCGGTGTTCGCCGATATCGACGCGGAGCGGTCGCCGCGCCTGCTCGGTCTCGGGCTCGCCATCGGGGAGTCGTCCTGCTATCTCGCCGTCGGCGAGACCATCCCCGCGCCGATCGTCGAGCTGCTCGCTGACCCGCGCATCCGGAAGCTCGTGCACGACGCGAAGACCGCTCGGCGCGCGCTGCGCCGCGCCGGCGCCGATCTGCTGGGCGTCGAGATGGACACCGTCATCGCGTCCTATCTCGTGAACGCGAGCCGACGCCAGCACCTCCTTGACGACCTCGCGACCGAGCGGCTGAACCTCGAGGTGCCGGCACTCCCTGCGCCCGACCGGAAGCACAAGGATCTCGGGCCGACGCTCGACGAGCGGCTCGCCCGGGCCGGCACGGCCGCCGTCGCCACGCACCGCCTCGCCGCGCTGTTCGGCGGGGACCTCGACCGCCTCGGGCTCGCGAAGCTGTTCCACGAGATCGAGCTGCCGCTGGTCGACGTCCTCGTCCACATGGAGGAGGCCGGGATCACGGTCGACACGCGGTACCTCGCGACGCTCGCGACGGAGTTCACCGCTGAGGTCGCGCGGATCGAGCGTGAGGCGTACGCGGCCGTCGGCCACGACTTCGGGATCAGCTCGCCGAAGCAGCTGCAGGAGCTCCTGTTCACGGAGCTGAAGCTGCCGCGCGGGCGCCGGACCGGTACTGGGTACTCCACCGACGCGGCCGTGCTCGAAGAGCTCCGCGGCGCGCACCCGGTCATCGACAAGATCCTCGAGTACCGCGAGGTCGAGAAGCTCCGCTCGACGTACGCCGAGGGCCTCGGTCCGCTCATCGATCGCGACGGCCGGATCCACACGACCTTCAACCAGACCGTCGCGTCCACCGGCCGTCTCTCGAGCCAGTCGCCGAACCTTCAGAACATCCCGATCCGTACGCCGCTCGGCCGTCGGATCCGCCGCGCATTCGTCGCGGGCCATCCCGACCGGACGCTCCTCGCCGCGGACTATTCGCAGATCGAGCTTCGGGTGCTCGCGCACGTGTCGGCCGACCCCGCGCTCGTCGAGGCGTTCCGGTCCGGCGCGGATGTGCACACGCGCACCGCCGCGGCGGGGTTCGGCGTTCCAGAGTCCGCGGTCACGCGCGAGCAGCGGAGCGTCGCGAAGATGCTGAACTTCGGCATCGTCTACGGGATGAGCGACTTCGGGCTCGCCTGGCGGATGGGCATGCCGCGCGAGGAGGCCGCGCGGTTCATCGACGAATACTTCAAGCGCTACGCGCTCGTGCGCCGCTACGTCATGGAGACGAAATCGTTCGCGCTCGAGCAGGGCTACGTCGAGACGCTCCTCGGGCGCCGCCGCTACATCCCCGACCTCGCGAGCAGCAACGGCGCGGTGCGGAATGCGGCGGAGCGCATGGCGATCAACATGCCGGTGCAGGGGACCGCGGCCGACATCATGAAGATCGCGATGGTCTCCGTGCACGACCGGCTGCGCGACGCGGGCTGGGCTCGCGCGGTCCTCCAGGTGCACGACGAGCTCGTCTTCGAGGTCGATCGCGGACGCGTGAGCGAGCTCGCCGACCTCGTTCGCGAGGAGATGGGGAACGCCTATCCGCTCGACGTGCCGCTCGTCGTCGACATCCGCACGGGCGACAACTGGGACGAGCTGACCCCGCTCGCGACAGCAGTCCATGCCTGATGCCTGAGCTCCCTGAGGTCGAGACGATCGCGCGTCAGCTTGCGAAGCGGGTGACCGGTCGGACGATCCGGTCCTTCGCGTCGGACTGGGAGCGCATCACCGAGCCCGAGCCGGTTCCGCTCATTGCCGCGCGGCTCGCCGGCCGTCGCATCGAGGCCGTCCGCCGCCGAGGCAAGCTCGTGGTGTTCGCGCTCGACGGAGGCGACGCGCTGTGCACCTCGCTGCGGATGACCGGGCGCTTCGCGTTCCGGGAGCTGGGCCGGGGAGCGCCCGAGCGCTTCACGCGCGCGACGTTCACGTTCACCGACGGGACCGGGCTCGACTACGTCGACCTGCGCAAGCTCGGGCGGATGACGCTCGTGGACCTCGCCGACATCGTCGCGGACGATGCGGGCGGCGAGCGGACCCTGAAGGCGCCGCTGCACCTGGCGATGGGCCGCGAGCCGCTCGGGCGGTCGTTCACCGTCGCGTGGCTGCGGGCGTTCCTGCGCCGTCGTCGCCGGGCGGCGATCAAGCCGCTGCTGCTGGATCAGCGCGGCATCGCGGGCATCGGCAACATCTACGCCTCCGAGGCGCTCTGGCGCGCGCGCATCCACCCGCTCCGCGCGGCCGGGTCGCTGAAGCCGGAGGAGGCCGCGCGGCTACACGAGGCCATCACGTGGGTGCTGAAGAAGGCGATCCGCCTCCACGGCTCGACGCTGCGCACGTACCGCGACAGCAGCGGCGGTCAGGGCGGCATGCAGCACGAGTTCGTCGTGTACGACCGCGCGGACGAGCCGTGCGACCGCTGTGGCGCGCAGATCCGCCGGACCGTGATCGGTGCGCGCAGCACGTACCACTGCCCGCGCTGCCAGCGCGCGCCGCGCGCGCGAGTGGCGCGGTGAGCGTCCTCTCCGTCCAGGCAGCCGGCCGGCGGTTCGCGGACCGAGTCCTGTTCAGCGACGTGAGCTTCCGGCTCGCCAGCGGTGACCGCGCGGGCCTGATCGGACCGAACGGCACCGGCAAGTCGACGCTGCTCCGCATCGTCGCGGGCCTCGACTCGCCGGACAGCGGGGCGATCGCGCTCGCGCGCGGAACGCGCATCGGGTTCCTGCAGCAGGAGCTGCTCGTCGACGTCGACGGGACGGTCGAGACGCACGCGCGTGGGGCAGCGTCGCACTTGACGGAGCTGGAGACCGAGCTACGCGCGATGGAGCATGAGCTCGCCAGCGGCGACGCGGAGCTGCTCGAACGCTATGCCGACGCGCAGCACCATTTCGAGCACGCCGGCGGCTACGACTTCGAGGCGACCCTCGGCCGCGTGCTCTCGGGCCTGGGCCTCGATGCACTTCGCCACCGCGAGGTCCGCACCCTGTCGGGCGGTGAGCGGACTCGCCTTGGCCTCGCGCGACTGCTCCTGGACGACCCGGACCTCCTGCTGCTCGACGAGCCGACGAACCATCTCGACGTCGCCGCGCTCGAGTGGTTGGAGAAGTTCATCGTGGAGCAGGACTTCACGGTGCTGGTCGCCTCGCACGACCGGTGGTTCCTCGACCAGGTCACGTCGCGGACGCTGTCGTTCGAGCCGGCGGCACAGGGATCGAAGGTGATCGAGTACCGCGGTGGGTACTCGCAGTACGCGCGCCAGCGCGCGGAACGTGATGCGGCGCTGACCCGCGCCGCGGACCGGCAGCAGCAGGAGATCGCGCGGACCGAGGAGTACATCGACAAGTTCCGTGCCGGTCAGCGCTCGAAGCAGTCACGCGGCCGGGCGAAGCAGCTCGCGCGCCTCGAGCGGATCGAGGCGCCGCTGGGGACGGCGAAGCACCGTTGGAGCCTCGAGGCCGCGCACCTCGCCGGCGCGACGGTGCTCGAGTCGACGCCGCTCGCCGTCGGACACGGCGAACGCGTCGTCGTGCGGACCCCGCCGCTGCGGGTGGAGCGCGGCGCGCGCACCGCGGTCGTCGGGGCGAACGGGGCGGGGAAGACCACCCTCGTGCGGACGCTCGTCGGCCAGCTGCCGGCGCTCGAGGGGTACGTGTCCAGCGCGCCGACCGCACGCGTGGCGTTCCTGGCCCAGGCCCAGGCCGAGCTCACCGGCGATGAGACCGTGCTCGAGGCGCTTCGCGAGGCGACCGGGCTCGACGAGCGCGGCGCCCGGGACCTCCTCGCGCGGTTCCTGTTCCGCGGCGAGGACGTGTTTCGGTCGGTCAGCGTGCTGTCCGGCGGCGAGCGCTCGCGGCTCGCGCTCGCGCGGCTCTCGGCGCGCGAGGCCAATCTCCTCGTGCTCGACGAGCCCACGAACCACCTCGACCTGGCCGCGCGCGAGCAGCTGGAGGTGGTGCTCCAAAGCTATGAAGGCACCTTGCTGTTCGTTTCGCACGATCGCTACTTCATCGATAAGCTCGCCAGCGAGATCTGGGACATCCAGGATGGCGGCCTGAAGCGCTATGCAGGCGGCTGGACCGCCTTCGAGAAGGCCCGCGACGAGGGCCGCGCGCTGCCGGATCCGGACACGACCGCGCTCATGACGCGCGGCCGGCCGGTCGTCACACCGGCGCGCGCGAAGCCGCAGAAGCCGTCGCGGCCGCTGGCTCGTCCGGCCCGCGCGGAACGGTCGGGTCCGGCGCCGCGGCGCACCGCGTCGCGTGTCCGCAAGGTCGAAGGCGTCAGGGCGCTCGAAGCCCGCATCGCGGCGATGGAGCTACAGCTCGCGCAGCTCGCGAAGAAGCTCGAGGACGTCGCGCAGTCTGGGAACTTCATGGAGACCCGTCAGCTCGGCTCCGAGCATGCGGAGCTCGAGGTGGCGCTCCGCGCGCTCTACGAGGAGTGGTCCGCGAGCGCCGGATCGAGCGAGGCGGAATGAGCGCGTTCGTGATCGGGCTCACGGGTCCGATCGGCGCGGGGAAGAGCACGGTCGCGGGAATGCTCCGCGAGCTCGGCGCGCGGGTCCTCGACGCGGACGCGATCGCCCGGGACGAGCAGAGCCGCGGCACGACCGGCTACAGCGCGATCGTCCAGCAGTTCGGCACCGAGGTGCTCGGCCAGGACAGGGAGATCGATCGCCGCAAGCTCGCGGACATCGTGTTCGCCGATCCACGGCGGCTCGAGCAGCTCGAGAAGATCCTGCATCCGCGGGTCATCGCGCGGATCCTCGAGGCGCGCAAGATGGTTCCCGACGATCAGGTCCTCGTCGTGGAGGCGATCAAGCTCGTCGAGACGTCCCTTCGGAGCGTCTGCGATCGGATCTGGGTCGTGCTCGCGGCGCGCGACCAGCTGCTGGCGCGGCTTGCGTCGCGGGGAATGAGCGAGGCCGGGGTCACGGCCCGACTTGCGGCGCAGGCGAGCGAACCGGAGCTCCGCGGTGCCGCGCACGTCGTGATCGAAAACGACGGCGACCGCGACGCACTGCGCGCCGCGGTCGCCATCGCGTGGTCGGAGATCAGGAGGGCTAAGGGGCCGTCTTCGTCGGCACCTTGATCCCGAACTTGTAGACGTCGCCGAAGGTCGCACCGGTCGTCGTCACTTGACGCTGGTCCTGGGCCGCACGGAGGAGCATCTGAAGCGTCCCGCCGGCCGAGTTGAGATACGCGATCTTTTCCGCGGTCTGCGCGTCCGTGCGGATCGTGTACACGGAGGCCAACCGGGCGAGGACCACGACGTTCTGCAGGACGATCTTGGACGAGAAGTCGGGGATCCGGTTCGGGTCCGTGCCGCTCAGGAATTTGGTCGGATCGAATTGGAACGTGAACATGATGTCGACGATGTCGCCGACGGCGACGGCGCCGCCCGCGGCGTTCGCGTCCGCGACGGTGATCGAGATCGCGCGATAGTCAGGGGTGCCCGCCGGGATCGGCTGACCGGCCACCGGCTGGGCGTTCAGGGGGAACACCGTGAACGTCGCGGCGCCCGCGGCCGCGAATTTCGTCGGCAGGATCGGCTCGCCCGCGCTGATCGGCACTTGGACGATCTTGCCGATGACGTCCTCGGGCTTCTTCAGCGCCGCCACCGGCGCGATATCGGTCGGGTACTTCTGGACCTTGAGATCCGCCGCCGTCAGGGCGGTCCGCGATGGGATGTCATGCGAAGCGACGAGCACGTCGGTCGTCGGTACCGGCGGGGGCGCCGCCGTCTTCGAGCCGGAGCTCAGCACGAACGTCCCGGCACCGGCCAGGACCGCGATCAGGAGGCCGACGATCAGAACGAGGCGGGCGCGCCGCCGCGAGCGGTCTTCCAAAGTCCTTCCTCTCCTTGTAGTTCGCTGCTGCCGGGAAGGTTAGTTGATGACGACCGTGATCCGTCCGGGAAGCCGGATCCACGACGCGCCCTTGGTCGGGTCGTTCGGCAGGAATGGCTGCAGCAGGGGCATGAACACCTGCAGGTGGTAATAGCTTTCGACGTACATGAAGTAGCCCTTGCGGGTCGTGTTCGCGCCGTCGGCCGTCGTGTAGTCGTAGCAGACGAGGGTGTCACCGTTGTCGAACCACTTCTCGAGCGTCGTCCCGCTCGGGACGAGGCAGGCCGCGCCCGCGCCGGAGCTCGTGACGCCGGTCGACCAGGTCGTGCCGGCGGCGAAGTTCGTCGTGCTGCCCGTCCGGTTCATCGACAGGACTCCCCTGGCGTCGACCAGGCGGTCGAGGAACCCGTTGTTCCGGGCGGTGTCGTTCTGGGCCTGGGTCTGGTTGTTGTCGTAGACGTAGACCGAGCCCCACCGGGCGCCTTCGCGCACGGCGTTGTTCAGGGTCAGATACACGGCGAAGATCAGGCCGAACTGCATGATCCCCATGAGGATGTACATGAGGATCGGCAGGAGCAGCGCGAACTCGACCAGGTTCTGGCCCTCGTCGGCCTCGTGGAACCCGCGCAGACGGTGCACTCCGCTCGCCTTCCCCTTTTCGTGGAACCCTAGGAACGCACGTTCCGGAGCGTCAATAGGTCCTTTGTCAGTAGAACGGTCGCGCCCGATATTCGGCGCGCCCGCCGGATGGTGCGCTGTTCGGTAGCATCGAGGGAGCCGTCCCAGCCGCTCGCCCGTTCGAACACGCGTTCTAGAATGGAAATGGCCACCGGTGAGCACCTCCAGCGAGATCCTCCAGGTTCCCCTCGATCGCCCGTCGGGGCGGGCGGCCTATGAGCTCGTCCTGCCGTGGCCCCTCGCCGGAGATCAGCCGGAGGCTGCCGCCCAGCTGAGCGCGGGCCTCGCCCGCGGCGACAAGTGGCAGACGCTCCGGGGCGTCACCGGCTCAGGGAAGACGGTGACGATGGCCCAGGTCATCGCCGACTCCGGACGGCCCGCGCTCGTGCTCGCCCACAACAAGACGCTCGCCGCGCAGCTGTACGGCGAGTTCAAGGAGTTCTTTCCGAACAACTCGGTCCAGTACTTCGTCTCGTATTACGACTACTACCAGCCAGAGGCCTACGTGCCGCGGAGCGACACGTACATCGAGAAGGACTCCTCGCGCAATGAGGAGATCGACAAGATGCGCCACGCGGCGACGCGTGCGCTGTTCGAGCGGCGGGACGTGATCATCGTCGCTTCGATCTCGTGCATCTACGGGCTCGGCGCGCCCGTCGATTACGGCGCGGTCACGGTGCGGCTCGTCAAGGGCGAGCGGACGCGCCGCGACACCGTTCTGCGCCACCTCGTGGACATCCAGTACGAACGGAACGATCAGAGCTTCGTGCGCGGCAAGTTCAGGGTGCGCGGCGACACGCTCGAGGTGCATCCGGCGTACGAGGATCTTGCGGTGCGCGTTGAGTTCTTCGGCGACCTCATCGAGCGGATCACCGAGCTCGACCCGCTGACCGGCGAGGTGCTTGCCGAGCGCGACCGGATCGATATCTACCCGGCCCGCCATTTCGTCACGCCACGCGAGAAGCTCAACGAGGCGATCCGTGACATCGAAGCGGAGCTCATGGTGCGTACGAAGGAGCTCCAGGACGCCGGCCGGCTGCTCGAGGCTCAGCGCCTGCTCCAGCGCACGAACTTCGACCTCGAGATGCTCCGCGAGACGGGCACGTGCCATGGCATCGAGAACTACTCGCGGCACCTGTCCCGCCGCCCCGCGGGCAGCCGTCCGTGGACGCTGCTCGACTACTTCCCGCCGGACTTTCTGATGTTCATCGACGAATCGCACATGTCGATCCCCCAGGCTCGGGGCATGTTCTTCGGGGACAAGGCACGCAAGGACATCCTGGTCGAGTACGGGTTCCGGCTGCCGAGCGCGCTCGACAACCGTCCGCTCACCTTCAAGGAATTCGAGGACCGGCTCGACCAAACGGTGTTCGTGTCCGCGACGCCGGGCCCGTATGAGCTCGAGCGCACGCCCGTCCTGGTCGAGCAGATCATCCGGCCGACCGGACTGGTCGATCCCGAGATCGACATCCGGCCGACCGACGGGCAGATCGACGACCTCCTGGGCGAGATCAACCTCCGCGTGGAGCGCGGCCAGCGGTCGATCGTCACGACGCTGACCAAGAAGATGGCGGAGGACCTCGCCGACTACCTCCGCGAGATGGGCATCAAGGTCCACTACCTGCACTCGGAGATCGAGACGATCGAGCGGGTGGAGATCCTTCGTGACCTCCGGCTCGGCGTGTACGACGTCGTCGTCGGCGTGAACCTGCTTCGGGAGGGCATCGACCTTCCGGAGGTGACGCTGGTCGCGATCCTCGACGCGGACAAGGAGGGGTACCTCCGTTCGGAAGGCTCGCTCATCCAGGTCATCGGCCGGGCCGCGCGGCACGTCGAAGGTCGCGTCGTGATGTACGCGGACCGGCGGACCGCATCGATGGACAAGGCGATCAACGAGACCGAGCGCCGGCGCAACTTGCAGATCGCCTACAACCGGGAGCACGGCATCGAGCCCACCAGCATCATGAAGGCGATCCGCGAGGTCGGGATGCGGCTGCGGCAGGTGGCCGAGGTCGAGGGCGAGTACGAGAAGCGTGGCCGCCCGGTCGGCGCCGGCGAGATGCCGCCCGACGAGCTCGCTCGGCTGATCAAGGATCTCGAGCTGCAGATGAAAGAGGCCGCGAAGCAGCTCGAGTTCGAGCGCGCGGCCGCGATCCGGGACGAGGTCGTGCAGCTGCGCGGCATCCAGGTGCTCGAGAAGGGTCCGGAGAGCATGATTGCCGGCGCGCCGAAGACGGCGAAGCGTGCCGTCCGGCGACGGAGAGGGATCTGATGGTGCTCGGAGTGCTCGCGGCTGTCGCGATCGTGGGCGCGATCGTCGGTGCCATCGCGCTCGTCATCCGTGGCGGGCGAGGGGTCGACTGGACGCCTCGATCGCTCGTCCGCGTCTATCTTTACATCGCGTCGCTCGCGGGGATCGTCGTGTTCGTCGTCGGTCTCTCCGGGATCCTCAACGCCGGCTTCGCGGCCACGTTCGGCGACGCCTTCGTGTACGGCGACTCGTCCGCGATCGTTCCCGTTCCACCCTGCCCGCCGACGGGGGACGCCAACCTGAAGTGCGTCCCGAGCGACCAGCCCGACTTCACCCAGCAGCGGCTCCGCGAGAACGAGCGCCGCCGCGCGGACGATCTCATCCGCGGCCTCACCTTCGCGGTGTTCGGCGCGCTGTTCTGGGGCGCCCACTGGATGGCGCGGCGCGGGGTGATAGGTCCTGACGGGTCCTCGGGGCTGCGCCGCGGCTACCTGATGCTGGGGACCGTGGTCTTCGGCCTGACCACCGTGATCCTGCTGCCCACCGGGATCTACCAGGCGCTCTCGTATCTGATCCTGCCGCCGGTGAACGGCGTCTACCGTCAGGGGGTCGGCGACGCCCTGGCCGGTGGCCTCGTCACGCTGCCGGTCTGGCTCATCTACCTCTGGCTCGTGGTGCGCGACCTGCGCGCGCAGCCCGCCGCGACCGTGTAGATGCCGCTCGACCACATCCACGTCAAGGGGGCCCGGGAACACAACCTCAAGAACGTCGACGTGAAGATCCCGCGCGACAAGATGGTGGTGATCACCGGATTGTCCGGGTCGGGAAAGTCGTCGCTCGCGTTCGACACGATCTATGCGGAGGGGCAACGGCGGTACGTCGAATCGCTGTCGGCGTACGCGCGCCAGTTCCTCGGTCAGATGGAGAAGCCGGACGTTGACTTCATCGAGGGGCTCTCGCCGGCCGTCTCGATCGACCAGAAGGGCGCGACGCGTAACCCGCGCTCCACCGTGGGGACGGTCACCGAGATCTACGACCACTTGCGGCTGCTCTTCGCGCGCGTCGGCGTGCCCCACTGCCCGAACCACGGCATCCCGATCGTCGCGCAGCACGTCCAGGAGATCGTGGATCAGATCCAGGCCTACCCCGACGGTGCCCGGCTCCTGATCCTCGGCCCGCTCGTCCGCGACCGGAAGGGCGAGCACCAGCAGCTCCTGGTGACCGCGCGCCGCGGCGGCTTCGCGCGCGTGCGAGTGGACGGCTTCGTGCGCGACCTGTCCGAGGACATCGTCCTGGACAAGATGAAGAAGCACTCCATCGAGGTCGTCGTCGACCGCTTCGTCGTCCGTCGCGGCACCGAGGCCGACGAGGATCGCTCCCGCCTGAGCGACTCCGTGGAGACGGCGCTGCGGCTCGGCGAGGGGCTCGCGCTCGTCGCGGACGCCGATGGCGCGCTGCCCGACCGTCTGTTCAGTGAGCGCCTGGCCTGCCCGGAGGGCGACTTCTCGATCGGCGAGATCGAGCCGCGGACGTTCTCGTTCAACTCGCCGCACGGTGCGTGTCCGGCCTGCACCGGCATCGGCACCCGCCTCGAGCCCGATCCGGAGCTCATCCTCGCGAACCCGGACATCTCGGTGCGCGAGGGCGCCGTCCTGCCCTGGCAGCGTGAGAAGAGCACCGCCGCATACCGGATGGCGATCCTGGTCGCGCTCGCGCGGAAGGTCGGCTTCTCCCTCGACCTGCCGATCAAGGACCTGCCGAAGAAGGCGATCGACGCGCTCCTGCACGGCGTCGGCGCGCCGCTGAAGCTCTCCTACGAGAACCGCAGCGGCAACAAGCGGAGCTACGAGGTCGAGTTCGAGGGTGTCATGGGTTGGGTGGAGCGCTCATACAAGGAGACGACGAGCGATTTCACGCGGATCGATCTCGAGCGGTACATGAGCGAGCGGCCGTGCCCGACGTGCGGCGGTGCCCGCCTCAAGCCCGAGGTGCTCGCGGTGAAGATCGGCGACAAGAACATCGTCGACGTCTCACGCCTGTCGGTGCTCGAGTCCTTCGACTGGATCGGCCTGCTCGAGCGCGAGCGGGGCGGTCCATTCGGCTCGCGCGAGCGGAAGATCGCCAAGCAGGTGCTGAAGGAGATCCGGCAGCGTCTCGGCTTCCTCAAGGACGTGGGGCTCGACTACCTGACCATCGATCGCGCGGCGACCACGCTCTCGGGCGGCGAGGCCCAGCGGATCCGGCTCGCGACGCAGATCGGCTCCGGGTTGATGGGCGTGCTCTACATCCTTGACGAGCCGTCGATCGGCCTCCACCAGCGTGACAACGCGCGCTTGATCCGCACCCTGCTCGGCATGCGCGACATCGGGAACACCGTGCTCGTCGTCGAGCACGACGAGGAGACGATCCGCACGGCGGACTGGATCATCGACGTCGGCCCGGGCGCGGGCGAGCACGGCGGGCACATCGTCGCGGAAGGTCCGATCGACACGATCCTCCGGTCGCAGCGCTCGGTCACCGGCGCCTACCTCTCCGGCCGCCGGCGGATCCCGACGCCATCGCGGCGCCGCACGCCGAAGCGCGAGGCGATCACGGTGCGCGGCGCGACCCAGAACAACCTCAAGGACATCGACGTCCGGTTCCCGCTCGGCGTGTTCATCTCGGTCACCGGGGTCTCGGGATCGGGGAAGAGCACGTTGGTGAACGACATCCTCTACCGCCGGCTCGCGCAGGCGCTGTCGAAGGCGAAGGATCGCCCGGGCGCCCATCGCACGGTCGAGGGGATCTCGCATATCGACAAGGTCATCGACATCGACCAGTCGCCGATCGGCCGGACGCCGCGGTCGAACCCGGCGACGTACACGGGCCTGTTCACGCCCATCCGAGATCTGTTCGCCGCGGTCCCCGAGGCCCGGCTCCGCGGCTACACCGCCGGCCGGTTCTCGTTCAACGTAAAGGGCGGCCGCTGCGAGGCGTGTGCCGGCGACGGGATCATCAAGATCGAGATGCAATTCCTCCCGGACGTGTACGTCCCGTGCGAGGTCTGCGCCGGCAGGCGCTACAACCGCGAGGCGCTCGAGATCCACTACAAGGGCAAGAACATCAGCGACGTCCTGGAGATGACGGTCGAGGAGGCGCTCGCGTTCTTCGCGAACGTGCCGGCGGTCGAGTCGCGGCTTCGCACGTTGAACGACGTGGGCCTGAGCTACATCCATCTCGGCCAGCCCGCCACCACGCTGTCCGGAGGCGAGGCCCAGCGCGTGAAGCTCGCGACCGAGCTCGCGCGACGCGCGACCGGACGGACGCTGTACATCCTCGATGAGCCCACGACCGGCCTGCATTTCGCCGACGTGGAGAAGCTGCTCGAGGTGCTGCACCGGCTCGTCGACGCCGGCAACACGGTCGTCGTGATCGAGCACAACCTCGACGTCGTGAAGACGGCGGACCACGTCATCGACCTCGGCCCCGAGGGCGGGAAGGCCGGCGGCCTGGTCATCGCCGAGGGCACGCCCGAACAGGTCGCGAAGGTCCGGGGCTCGTTCACCGGCCGGTATCTGCGGGAGATCCTCACCACCGGCGAGCTGCGCGGCATCGCGTAGCCTCGGCGCGTGAACGCGGTCGACCTCCTCATCGTCGCGGCGTGCGTCCTCGCGGTGATCGCGGGGATCCGCGCGGGGTTCATCGCGACGCTCTTCGGCCTGGTGACGTGGGTCGTCGCCATCCCCGTCGCGCTTGTCCTGCAGGGGCCGCTCGGATCCCTGCTCGCGCACGTCGGCCTGGCCGTGCCGGTCGCGCGGACGCTCGGCTTCGTCTTCGTGCTGCTCGTGATCGAGAGCGGCTTCGGCCTGCTCGGGTCGGTCGCGATCAGGCCGTTCGTGAAGCACGTGCAGGCTCACCGGATCCGCGGCCTGGCGGACCGCGCGTTCGGCATCGTCCCGTCCGTCGTCCGCACCCTCGTGATCGCGGCCGTCGCGCTCGCCGCGGCGCTCGTCATGCCCGTCGGGAACGACGTGCGCACCGCGATCGACGGATCGCGGATCGGACAGCTCCTCGTCGAGCAGGTCGCGGCGGTCCAGCCCGCGCTCGGCGCGCTCGCCGGGCCGCCGGACGACAGCGCACCGCTCTTCGTCACGAAGCTCGGCGCCGACCAGAGCCAGACGCTCGACCTGCCGGATGGGCTCACCCTCACACCGGATCCCGACGCGGAGCGGGAGATGCTGCAGCTCCTGAACGACGAGCGGACGTCGCGCGGCCTGCCGGCACTCGTGCTCGATCCACGCCTCGTCCCGATCGCCCGTCAGCATTCGGAGGAGATGTTCCGGCTCAAGTACTTCGGCCATCAGTCCCCGGTGAGCGGCTCGCCGTTCGACCGGCTCGCGGCGGCGAAGCTCACGTACAGCCGTGCCGGCGAGAATCTCGCGTACGCGCACTCCGTGGCCGTGGCGCACCGCGGGCTCATGGACAGTCAGGGCCACCGGGAGAACATCCTCCGGCCCGAGTTCACGCTGGTCGGGATCGGCGTGATCTCCGCCGGGTCGTACGGCCGGATGTTCACGCAGCTGTTCATGACCCCCTGAACAAGCCGCCCCGGCGCTAGCCTCCTGCGGTGTGGCGGAGGCGTCGCCCGGCGGCGCGCAGGTTGAGCACGAGCAGGATGGCGAGCATCGCGAGGAGGAGCCAGCCGACCTGAAGGCGCAGCGGATCGGCGATCAGCGCGGCCGCGGCCCAGGTCACCCCCAGCGCGACGACGATGCCCGCGGCGAGCGAGCCGTCTTCCACGAGCAGGCCCCAGATCGCCTCCCAGACGCCGGCGACCGCGCTAAACACGCTTCGCCGCCACCTGGGCTCCCCCCGGCACGATCGACCCGAGCATCTTGACCGACCCCCAGCTCGCGGCGAGGAAGGCGCCGAGGATGATCGGGATCGACAGCGCGTCCCCCGGCCATTGCGCGCCCAGACCCTCGGCGAACCAGAACACCCCGAACGCCGAGAGGATCGCGCCCACCCCGAACTTCATCCAGTTCTCCGGGACCATCGTGAGCGGCTTCCGCAGCGCGATGGCGAGCGCGACGACGAACAGCCCGGCCGCGATGGCGCCCGCGATCGCGGCGTTCAGCGCGCCGGCACCACCCGCGCCGAACGCGATCACGATGAACGCGACCTCGGTGCCCTCGAGGAGCACGGCCTTGTACGCCACGACCGCGCCGATCCGATCGAATCCGGATCGCGTCTCGCCGCGGGCCCGCAGCTCGGCGACCTCGTTCAGGTAGATCCGCTCCTCGTCGTGCAAGGCCACGATGCCCGCGAACCGCAGGACCGCTTTTCGAAGCCAGCGGAGCCCGAACAGCAGCAGGAGCGCACCGACGAAGGCCTTGAGCGCGTGCTCGGGCACCACGGTCACGATCGTGACGCCCAGGGTCCCGATGATGATCGCGAGCGTGATCGCTGCGGCGACGGTCCCGTACAGGGGCGCGCGCCACCCGCGGGTCACGCCGACGGCGAGGACGATCGTCGTGGCCTCGACGAACTCCACGGCGCTCGCGACGAAGGATGGCAGCGCGGCGACGGCGAGGGCGCCCAGATCCACGGTCGAAGGCTACCCCGCGCTCGCCGTGGACGCCGTCTCGATGCGAGCGGGGATGTGCGGGACCGCGCGCATGAGCAGCCCGCAGCCGATCGCGAGCCCGCCCGCGGCCACGAACACGAGCGGGATGCCGGCGCGCTCAGCCACGATGGCCATCGGCGCGACGGCGAGCCCGCCGAGTCCGATCGACAGGCCGAGCATCAGCCCGCTCACCATGCCGAGGCTCCCGGGCATGCTCTCCTGTCCACGCACGGCGAGCACGACGAACGATCCGTTGAGGAGCATCCCGCTCACGGCCGTCGCGACGACGAACGCCGGGCCGACGGCCGGCTGCATCGCGAGCAGCACGCAGAACGGCGCCGCGCTGAGCAGGCTCGTGGTGATCACGCGGTCGCGCCCGAGCCGGTCGGCCAGCCAGCCACCGGCGAGGCCACCGATGGCGCCCGAGAGCAGGTACAGGGTCAGCAGTCGAGACGCGTCGACGATCGACGCGCCCAGGCTCACCGCGTAGACCGGGAGGAACGAGCTCACCAGCGCGGTCGCCCACGCCCGGGTCGCGGAGACCGAGATGAGCCCCGCCAGCATCCGCCGGTTCGCGCGCAGGATGGTGCGCAGCGGCAACGCCGATCCGGACCGTTCCGGAAAGTGGGGCCCGACGCGCCAGACGAGCGCCGAGAGGATGACCGCGGGGATCGCGACGAGCCAGCTCCCGCCGAGGCCGATGGTCGCGATGATCACGCCGATGAAGAACGGTCCGATCGGAAGTCCGAAGTTCCCGGCGCTGATGTAGATGCTCATCCATTGCCCGCGGGAGCTCCGTGGCACGGACCCGGCGACGAGGGCCGCGCTCACCGGGTGGTAGAGCGCCGTGCCCATGCCACCGACGAGCAGCGCGATCGCGACCACCGGAAGGCTCGACGCGAGGCCCAGCGCGGCCGCCGCGAGACCGGAGAGCGCCACGCCGGTCCACGCCATCCAGCGCGTGCGCCCCCCGCCATCGGACAGGTGCCCGAAGAACGGTTGGGTGAACGAGGACGAGGCCTGGTACAGCGTGACGAGGATGCCCGCGAGCCCGAGGCCGATCCCGAGCTTGCCGAGCAGCAGCGGTAGGAGCGCCGGGAGCATGTACGCGTACGAATCGTTCGTCAGGTGCGCGAGGGCCATGACCCCGACCGACGCGACGCGGTCGCGCTCAGCTGTCACCGCGACGCGTAGGCGCGGTCGAGCAGATCCATCAAATGGACGACGGGTGTCCGCGCGCCCTCGCGGCGGAGCGCCGCCTGGATCTGCATCTGGCAACCGGGGTTCGCGGTGACGATCAGCTCGGCCCCGCTGCGCACGATGTGTTGGGCCTTGCGGTGTCCGAGGCGTGCCGCGAGCTCCGGCTGCGTCACGTTGTACGTGCCCGCGCTCCCGCAGCACCAGTCTGCCTCCGCGAGCGGCACCAGCGTGAGCTCGGGGATCGCCGCGAGCAGGGCGCGGGGCTGCGCGCTGATCTTCTGCCCGTGGAGGAGATGACAGGGATCGTCGTAGGCGGCGATCGCGCGCACGGGACCAGGCGGCTCGGCGAGCCCGATGGCCGCGAGGTACTCGCTCGCGTCCTTCACCCGCGACGCGAACCGTTCCCCGCGCTCCGCCCACGGCGCGTCGTCCTTGAGGAGCCAGCCGTACTCCTTCAGGTTCGCGCCGCAGCCGGCGGCGTTCACGATGATCGCGTCGACCGCGAGCGGCTCGAGGGCCTCGATGTTCCGCTTCGCGAGCAGGCGGGCGTCGCCGCGCTCGCCCGCGTGCGCGTGCAACGCGCCGCAGCAGGTCTGGATCGCCGGGACCTGGACCTCGATGCCGTTGCGCGCGAGGACGCGAGCGGTCGCGGCGTTCGTGTCGCTGAACGCGGCGCGCATGACGCAGCCGGTGAACAGGGCGACCGTCCCGCGTTTCGTGCCGACCGCGGCGAACCGCGTGGGGAGCGGCCTGCTCGTCGGAGCCGCGTCCGGGACGAGGTCGAGGAGCTCGGCGAGGCGGGCGAGCCCGACCGTGCGCAACAGGGTCCGTGCGCCCAGCCGCTTCGAGAGGTGGCCGAAGCGCGCGAACAACGCGAGCCGGGCCGGCGACGGGATGAGCCCGCGGAACACCGCGCGGCGCAGCACGGCCGCGACCAGGTTCGGCCTGCGCGCGACCACGACCTGGGAGCGCGCCGCCTCCATGAGCTTGCCGAATGACACGCCCGACGGGCAGGCGGTCTCGCAGGCGCGGCAGTCGAGGCACTTGGCCATGTGATCGGCGAACGCCGCGCTGTCGGCGTCGAGCCGGCCATCGTGCACGTTCTTCATGAGCCGGATCCGGCCGCGCGGGGAGTCCATCTCGACGCCGAGCTCCGCGAACGTCGGACAGGTCGGCAGGCAGAGACCGCAGTGGACGCACCGCGAGATGAGCTCGGGCAGCGGCGCGTCGGCGTCGGGGAATCCGGTGTGGCGGATCATCCGAGCGCCGACCGCCCGGGCTCGAGGATCCCGCTCGGATCGAATGCGTCCTTCAACCGCCGCATGAGGAAGGCCCCCGCGGGCTCGGGACCGCTGAACGTATCGAGTCCCACGATCGTCGTTCGCTCGATCCGCGCGCCGCCGCCGAGCACGCGCGCCTTCGCGACGAGGCCGTCGGCCGCCGCGAGCGCGCCGGTCTCGTCGGGCAGGTGCACCTGCGCGATGCCGCTCGCGGCATCCGCGACGACCCACGCGCCGCGATCGGCGCGGGCCGCCGCTTCGGCGAACGGCGCTTGCGCCGAGAGCGGCAACGCCGCCCGGACGACGGCGCCGGCGCTCGCGGCGTCCACGATCTCGCGCAGCGGACCGAGTGCCGCCGCCGGATCGCCGACCGGCTCCGCCGTCGCGCCGCGCCCGCGCGCCACTCGGGCGAGCTCGGCCAGGGCCCGATCGACCGGCGCTGACTCGCCGGCTGCGACGATCCAGAGCCTCCACCGGCGGTCCGCGGTCCGCTCCACGACCACCGCGGTCGGCCGCAGCGACGTGCGCAGGATCTCGTCGGCCGTCCCGAACGCATCGGCCGGTGTCGCGAACGTCGCGCAGGCACCCTTCGTGACCGGCGGCAGCGGGAGGATCTTGAACGTCGCCTCGACGATGACCCCGAGCGTGCCGAGCGATCCGATGAACAGCTTGTTCAGGTCGTACCCCGCGACGTTCTTCACGACCCGGCCACCCGCACGCGCGATCGTGCCGTCCGGAAGCGCGGCGCGGACGCCGAGGAGGAGATCGCGCACGCCGCCGTAGCGGTACCGGGCGAATCCGTTGCTGTTCGCGGCCACGATCCCGCCGATCGTGGCGCCGCGGCCGACATGCGGCGGGTCCAGCGGAAGGAATTGCCCGTGCCGCCCCAGCGCGTCGCGGAGCGACGCGAACGGCGTCCCCGCGCGCACGGTCACCGTGAGGTCCTCGGGCACGTGATCCACGATCCCGTCGAGGCCCGCGGTCTCGAGCGTGATCCCGGTCTCGCGGCGCACACCGAGATGATCCTTCGTGCCACCGCCGCGGATGCGGACGCTCGTGCGATCGCTCGCGCAGGCGCGGAGGAGGTCGGCGCAGGCCTCGGGCGTCGCGGGCCGTTCAACGCGCGGCATCGATCGAGAACTCCTTGCATCGGCCCGGGGTGGGGAACACCTTTCCCGGGTTCGCGAGACCGAGCGGGTCGAACGCGTCCTTCACGCGGTGCATGACGGCCAGGTCGACGGGCGAGTACTGCAGCGGCATATAGCAGTTCTTCTCCATGCCGACCCCATGCTCGCCCGTGATCGAGCCACCGACCTCGATGCACATCTCGAGGATCTCGCGGCCGGCCTCCTTGACGCGCTCGATCTCGGCCGGGCCCTTCGAGCCGTCGAACATGATCAGCGGGTGGAGGTTGCCGTCACCGGCGTGGAACACGTTCGCGATGCGCAGCCCGTAGCGCTCGCCGACGGAGACGATGTGCCGCAGGACCTGGGGAAGCTTCGTCCGCGGGATCACCCCGTCCTGCACGTAGTAGTCGGAGGCCAGGCGGCCCATCGCGGCGAACGCGCCCTTGCGCCCCGCCCAGAGCTTGTCCCGTTCGAGCGCGGTCTTGGCGACCCGCAGCTCCTGGGCATGACCGGAGCGGCAGATGGTCTCGATCCGCTCGAGGAGCTCGTCGAGCCCGTCGCGCACGCCGTCGACCTCGACGAGCAGGATCCCGCCGGCGTCGAGCGGATAGCCGGCGTTGACCGACGCTTCGACCGCCTGGGTCGAGAGCTGATCCATCATCTCGATCGCGCTCGGGACGATACCCGCGCCGATGATCGCGGAGACCGTATTCGAAGCGTCGTCCATCGTGGGGAACGCCGCCATCAGCGTGCGTTTGTCCTCGGGGAGCGGTGTGAGCTTCACCGTGATCTCGGTCACGATGCCGAGCGTGCCTTCGGACCCGACGAACGTGCCGACCAGGTCGTAGCCGTCATGGTCGATCGCCTTGCCGCCGATCCGGACGATCGTCCCGTCGGAGAGCACGAGCTCAAGCCCGGTGACGTGGTTGGTCGTGACGCCGTACGCGAGCGTGTGCGGGCCGCCCGAGTTCTCGGCGACGTTGCCTCCGAGGGTGCAGGCCTTCTGGCTCGACGGGTCGGGCACGAAGTACAGCCCGTAGGGCGCGGCGGCGGTCGACAGATGAAGGTTCACGAGGCCGGGCTGGACGACGGCGCGGAGGTTCGGTACGTCGATCTCGATGATCCGTGACATTCGGGCGAACGAGATGACCACGCCGCCCTCCACGGGGATCGCGCCGCCCGACAGGCCGGTTCCCGCGCCCCGGGGCACGAGCGGCACGGCGTGCTCGGCGCAGAAGCGGGCGAGCTTCGCGACATCCGCCGTCTCATTGGGCAGCACGACCGCGTCCGGCGTGGCGACGTCGATGGCGCCGTCGTACTCGTACAGCAGGAGATCCTCACGCGCCCAGAGGACCTTGTCCGCCCCGAGCAGATCGCGTAGCGCACCGGCGAGCTCAGCACCCCGCAGGCCGGCGCGAACGACCGCCGGCGCCGCGGTCATGTCCCGGTACCCTCGCGCGACCGGAGCGTGCCGGCGAGCTCGCCGGCCGCTCGGCGCATCTGCGGCACGAATTCCACGCAGCGCTGCTTCGTGAGCCTGCTCGCGGGACCGGAGATCGAGATGGCGGCCACCGGCGCGCCGACCGGTCCGACGGCGACCGCGACACAGCGCACGCCGTCGTCGTACTCCTCGTCATCGAGGGCGTACCCGCGTTCACGCGCGTCGTCGAGCGCTCGCATCAGCGCGGCGCGGTCGACCAGCGTCTTGCTCGTGTGCGCTTTGAGCTCGGTCTTGTCGAGGAGCGCGTCGCGGCGCGCCTGCGGAAGCGAGGCAAGCAGCGCCTTGCCGGCGCCGGTCGCGTGGAGCGGGACGCGGTTGCCGACGACCGTGAAGAGCCGCACGACCTGCGGGCTCGCCGCGGTCTCGATGTAGACGGCCATCGTGTCGTCGAGGACGCTCAGGTTCGCGGTCTCGCGGGTCGCCTCGACGAGCGTCTGGAGGAGGGGCCGCGCGGCGATCCGAAGCTCGTTGTACCGGCTCCGGCCCTCGGCCAGCGTCGCGACCTTCGCGCCCGCGTAGTACCGGCTGGTGTCCGGGTTCTGCCTGACGTAGCCGCGGCGGAGCAGCGTCGCGAGGAGCCGGTGGACCGTGCTGACGTGCAGCTTCGTCTGCGCGGCGAGGGCGGTGATGCTGACCTCCCCGTCGGCGCCGGCCAACGCCTCGAGGAGATCGAGTGCCCGGTCGACCGACTGGACCGAGCGCCGGGACCGGCGCGGCTCGGCTGCTTCTTTCACGGCTCGCAATTCCACATCTGAGGAGCGAAATCATAGGGCGCTCGGCCGTTCCTATCCTTTTCACATGCCGAACGCAGCCGACCGCCGCGCCACGCTCCTCGCCCAGGCGGCGTCCTTCCCAGGGTCGCCGGGCGTGTACCTGTTCAAGGACGCGCGCGGCAGGGTGCTGTACGTCGGGAAGGCCGACGTCCTGCGCGACCGGATCCGCAGCTATTTCGGCCCGAGCCTTGACGTCCGGCACGTGCGGCTCGTCGAGCGCGCCGACCGGCTCGAGTACGTGCTCACCGGCACCATCTCCGAGGCGTACCTGCTCGAGGCCAGCCTCATCAAACAGCACCGGCCCCGCTACAACATCCGGCTCAAGGACGACAAGTCCTATCCATACGTGAAGGTCACCCTGGGCGAGGACTTCCCGCGGATCCTGCGCACCCGGACGCTCGGCGATCGGACGGCCCGTTATTTCGGGCCGTATGCCAACGCGAAGTCCGTCGATGAGTCGCTCGATCTCCTGCAGAAGCTGTTCCCGTATCGGACCTGCAAGCTCACGATCGTCGCTGCCGACGACGGATCGGGGCGCACCGTGCCCCCGAGCGCGCTCCCCGGTGGGCGGCCGTGCCTGCTCTTCCATCTGAAACGCTGCACCGCCCCGTGCGTCGGGGCGGCCACGCGCGATGAATACCGCGCGACCATCGATCGGAGCGTGCAGTTCCTCGAGGGGCGGTACGACGCGCTTGCGCGCGACCTGCGGCGCGAGATGCTGGTCGCCTCCGAGGGCCTCGACTACGAGCGGGCCGGCCTCATGCGCGACCGGGTGACGGCCATCGAGCGGACCACCGATCGCCAGGAGGTCCACGCCTACAAGGGTGACGACTTCGACGCGCTGGGCGCCGCGCTCGCGGAGGGCGACGCGGCGGTGCAGCTATTGCGAGTGCGCGACGGCACCATCGTCGGTCGCGATCACTTCTTCCTCGAAGGTGCGGAGGGCGCGACCCCGGGCGAGGTGCTCGGGTCGTTCCTGCGACAGCACTACGCGGCCGCGACGACGTTCCCGCCGGAGATCGTGGTGCCGGAGGCGATCCCGGACGCCCCGACCTTCGTCGCGTTCGCGGAGGAGAAGCGCGGCACGCGCGTCGAGCTCCATGTCCCGAAGCGGGGCAAGAAGCGCCGGCTCATCGAGCTCGCGGTCCGCAACGCGCAGGACGCCCTCGAGCAGGAGCGGGTGCGTTGGCTCGCCGACAAGGGGAAGACCGAGACCGCGCTCGCCGAGGTCCAACGGGCCCTGGGCCTCGAGGGTCCGCCGAAGCGCATCGAGTGCTTCGACGTGAGCCACGTCCAGGGGACGAACGTCGTGAGCTCGATGGTCGTCTTCGAGGACGGGCGTCCGGCGAAACAGCAGTACCGGCGGTTCCGGGCGAAGCTCAGCGACCGGAACGACGACTTCGCGAACATGCGCGACACCTTGCGACGACGTTTTGCACGTTCCATCGTGCGTTCGGGGCCGGCTGGGCCGGCATCGAACGAGCCCCATTCAACGGACGCATGGCCCGTCCCGGATCTCGTGATCCTCGACGGCGGGAAAGGCCAGCTCGCGGAGGGCATCGGCGCGCTCTCGGACGCCGGGCTGCTCCAGATCCCGATCGCTGCGCTCGCGAAGGAGCGCGAGGAGCTGTTCGTTCCCGGCCGGCCCGACCCGATCGTCCTGCCGCAGCGCTCGCAGGGCCTGTTCCTGGTCCAACGGATCCGCGACGAGGCCCACCGGTTCGCCGTCACCTATCACCAGCAGCTCCGCGGAAAGCGCGCGGTGCGGTCGGTCCTGGACGACATCCAGGGTGTCGGGCCGGCCAAGAAGCGCGCGCTCCTCCGGAAGTTCGGCTCGGTGAAGGGGCTCCGGGACGCGACGGAGGCCGACCTCGCCGGCGTGGCCGGCGTCGGTCCGGCCCTGGCCGAGCGGATCAAGCAGGCGATCGACTGATCCGATGCGGTCGACCTCAACGATCCGCATATTCGGCTACAGAACGTTGAGTTTCCGTTGACAATCAGCAACCTCCGGCGGAGAGTCGGCCTATGGCGAATCCGGTCATCGGCCGCTGCCCGATCTGCAACGAGTCGCTGCGCGTCGTGCGCCTCGACTGCGAAGCCTGCGGCACGCGCCTCGAGGGCAGCTTCACGCTCGGGCGCTTCCACTCGCTGACCGCGGACCAGCTCGAGTTCCTCGAGACGTTCATCCGGGCCCGTGGCAATTTCAAGGACGTCGAGCGCGAGCTCGGGATCTCCTACCCGACGGTGCGTTCTCGGCTCGATGCGGTGATCCGCGCGCTCGGGTTCCCTTCGCAGGCCGAGCCTGACCGCGACACCGAGCGGCGCAAGGAGATCCTGCGTGAGCTCGCGGAGGGCAAGATCGCGCCGGACGACGCAGCGACCCTGTTGGAGGCCGATCGATGAGCAACGAGAGCGATGAGGCCCGTCGCAGGACGGCTCGGGAGGAATTCGAACAGGCCCGCGAACGCTACTACCAGATGCGTCAGCAAGAGCGTGACCTACGGCAGCAGGAGCGCGACGCGCGCAAGCTCGAGCGTGACGCCGAGCGCGAAGGGCACCGTCACGAACGCGAGCACGCGCGGGAAGAACGCCGCAGCCTTCGCGAGGAGATCCGCAGGAGCGTCCATTCCGGCTTCACCACCGACCTCGGCCACCAGATCGGCCGGAACATCCGCGAGTCGATGAGCTTCAACTTCGATCTCGGTGACGTCACGGATGGCGGCGACGAGTACTCCGAGATCGTCGAACGCGACTTCGCGATCGGCGCGGTGCCGAGCCTGCACGTCCGCAATGTGTCGGGCGACACGAAGATCACCGTGGGCACCGACGGCCAGATCCACGTGAAAGCCAGGAAGCGAGTGCGGGGAACGAGCGAAGAGCGGGCGAAGCGTCTGCTCGAGAATGTCGAGGTCCGAATGGAGCAGGACGGCGACGATGTCACCGTGAGGCCGCACCTCTACGAGCAGGACCGCGGCTGGGCCGATCTGTTCCGTGGCGGCCGCGTCGCGGTCGACTTCGAGATCGCGGTGCCGCGCGAGCTCAAGCTCGAGGCACAGACCGTGAGCGGTGATGTCGAGCTCACCGGTAGCCGGGGGCCCATGGACGTGCAGAGCGTGTCGGGGGATGTGCGATTGGACGACACGCAAGGACCGCTCCGGCTGAAGACCGTGAGCGGTGACGGGATCCTCACGGAGTATGCGGGCCAGCTCGTGGCGAACACGGTCAGCGGCGACCTCACCTTTCGGAACGTGCGTCTGCACGGCTCCGATGTCATCACGGTCAGCGGAGACGTCCGCATCGACGGTGAGCTCGATAAGGCTCGCGAGCACCGTCTGAAGACGATCAGCGGCGACATCGAGCTCGAGTTGACCGGCGGGTCCTACGACGTTCGCTTCAGCAGCATGAGCGGGGATCTGGACAGCGAGCTGGAGGGCGAGATCAGCCTCACCGGCCGCCGCGACAAGCACATCGTCATCGGCGCGGCCGAGACGAAGGTGACCGTGAAGACGATGAGCGGGGACCTCGAGATCCGCGCCTCGGGCGGCACGGCCCCCGCGTCGACGGTGGCCGCCGAGGCCGCCCAGCCGGCCGACGTCGAGCGGACGGAGCCGATGGAGCCTCCTCGCCCGCCCGCGCAGGCGATGGACGTGCGCGAGCTGCTCGAACGGGTCGCTCGCGGCGAGGTCGACGTGGCCGCCGCCGCCGCCGCCCTCGATGCGCGGCACGAAGCCTGATGCCGACCGAGGAAGGGAAGCAGGTCCTGAAGCTGCTGGCGGAGGGGAAGATCGACGCCGATCAGGCCTACCGGCTGCTGAAGGCCATCGGTGACGTCGACGAGAAGGGACCTCCGCCGGGGCCGGGCCTCGGGACCGCTTGGGGGCCCGAGCGGCCGCTCTTCCCGCCGGACGCGCCGGTCCCGCCGGGACTCGGCCGCCGAACGCTGCGGATCATGGTCACCTCCGCGGGCAAATCCAAGGTGAACATCGCGATCCCGCTTGGGATCGCGCGGATGGGAAAGACGAAGATCGCCGCGAGCGGGCTCGTGCGCGAGCAGCTGGCGAAGTTCGGCATCGACCTGGACGACGTGCTCCGGCACATCTCGCACGCCGGTCCGATCGTCGACATCTCCGACGGCCAGGATCGGGTCATGATCGTCGTCGAGTGACGCTGGCCCCGCGGTCGCGATGGTCGGCCTCGCGTCCGTCCCCGCGGCGCTCGTGCTCGTGATCAAGGAAGCGAGCTTCTTCATCGACACGACCAACTTCCTGTTCGGTGTCGCCTCGGGCGCCGCGTTCCCGGTGACCTTCCTCCCCGGTGTCCTGCAGCCCATCGCGTTCGCGCTGCCCACGACGTAGGCGATGGACATCCTGAGGCAGCAGGCTCTCGGAACACGTCCGCTCTTCGATCCGGTGCTCGAGTACGTCGCCCTCGCGGTCGGCACGGCGGTGACGTTCCCCGTCGGGCTCTGGGCGTATCGGCGCGCGGACCGGCGGATCCGCCGGCTCGGCACCGTCAACCAGTACGAGCCGCCTACTATCACGTGGTGGGATTGCTCGGCCGAGTGCTCATCAACGCGATCGCCATCGCGGTCGCCGCGGCGCTGATCCCCGGCATCTCCTACGGCCACGCCGCCTACGGGTACGGCGAGGCGGACCAGTGGGTCTCGCTCGCGCTCACCGCGCTCGTGCTCGGCGTCGTGAACGCATTCGTACGGCCGATCATCTCGTTGATCGCACTGCCGATCACCTGCCTGACGCTCGGCCTGTTCCAGCTCGTCGTGGCCGGGCTGATGCTCCTCCTCGTGTCGGCGATCCCGATCCTCGGCTTCCAGGTCGACGGCATCCTGACCGCCATCATCGGCGCGATCGTCGTCGGGCTGGTCGGGTTCGTCGCCTCGCGGATCATCCCGCATTAGGTCATGACCGCGCGCCCTGACTTCATCGTGGTCACCGGCCTGTCCGGCGCGGGGAAGTCGCAGGCCGCGAAGGTCTTCGAAGACCTCGGCTACTTCATCCTCGACAATCTTCCGCCCGCGCTCATGGCCTCGGCGCTCGACGTCGCGCGGAAGGGCGGCCATCCGCGCGTCGCGATGGTCGTGGACGCGCGCGGCGGCGCGCTGTTCACCGATGCGGCCGCCGAGCTCGAGCGCCTCGACGCGGCCGGGACCCGTCCGCACGTCCTGTTCTTCGACGCCTCGGACGAGCTGCTCATCCGCCGCTACAGCGAGACGCGGCACCGCCACCCGCTCGAGACGACCCTGGGCGTGCAGCCATCGATCGAAGAGGAGCGCCGGCTGCTGGTGGACCTGCGGGCACGGGCGGACAAGGTGATCGATACCACCCACCTCACCGTGAAGGACCTGCGGGACACGCTGCACTCGCTGTACGGCGAGGGGACGTCGGGCATGCTCGTGCAGCTGGTGAGCTTCGGCTACAAGTACGGCCTCCCGCCCAGCGCGGACCTCGTGCTCGACGTGCGGTTCATGGAGAACCCGTTCTACATCGAGCCGTTGCGCCCGCTGTCCGGCAGCGACGGGCCGGTGCGTGACTTCGTCCTCGGGCATCCGGCGACGCGCGCGTTCCTCGACCGGCTGATGCCGCTGCTCGAGTTCGCCCTTCCCCGGTACGAGGAGGAGAAGAAAGCCCGCCTCGGGATCGCGTTCGGTTGCACCGGAGGCCGGCACCGCTCCGTCGCGATCGCCGACGAGGTGGCCAGGCGGCTTCGCGCATCGTGGCAGGGCGAGGTCGTCGTCGAGCACCGCGATCGCGACAAGCCGGATCTGCGCACATGACCCGCGGGGTCACCGCGCGCGAGCGCTCGCCGCTCTCCGACGAGGTGAAGGCCGAGCTCGCCCGCCTGCCGCTGAAGACCTGCGATGCCCGAGTGCTCGCGGAGCTCCTGCCCCGGGCGAGCCACCTCGGAGTGCCGGCGCGGCGTCTCGCGCATCGGACCGAGGAGTTCGATCCCGGCTCGCTGTTCCGGCGGACCTGCTGCCGGCGCACCTATCTGCGTGGCCTCGTGCTCGCCGGCGGCTCCGTGTCCGCCGGGCCGTCCGGCTACCTCCTCGAGATCCGGCCGCCTCGCGGCGAGGTGCGGCGCGCGGCGTCGATCCTTGGGCGCGAGGGCTTCGGGCCGGCGATCCGGTCTCGCCGCGGCCAGCTGGTCTTCACGATCCGCGATGCGGAGCTCATCGCCTCCTACCTCCGCGCGTGCGGCGCGAGCGAGACGCTGCTCCGATTCGAGGCCCGGCGGGTCTCGCGGGAGGTCCGCGGCCGGACGAATGCTCTCGTGAACGCGGAGTCCGCGAACCTCGCGCGGACGGTCGCGGCGGCGCGTGCGCAGACCGAGGCGATCCGCGTGCTCGCGCGGGCTGGGCGTCTCGCGCGGCTGCCGGCCCCACTGCGCGAGGCCGCGTCCGCGCGCCTGCGGGCGCCGACCGCGACACTGAACGACCTGGCCCGCCGGCTCGACACGACCAAATGGGTGGTGCGCTCGCGGCTTCGGCGCCTCGTGGAGGAAGCGGACGCATGACCCGCGACCACCTCGTGATCGGCAACTGGAAGATGAATCCCGCGACGATCGCCGACGCGGTCGCGCTCGCGCGTACCGTCAGCGCCTTGCCCCACGCGGGAGTCGAGCTGGGCGTCGCGCCGGCGGCGGTCGCCATCGCCGGCGTCGCAGAGGTGCTCCGTGGGACCGGCGTCGCCGTGTACGCCCAGGACGTCCACTGGGAGGACAAGGGTGCGTACACCGGGCAGCTCTCCGTGTCGATGCTCCGGGGTCTCGCGTCCGGCGCGATCGTCGGCCACTCGGAGGTCCGTCGCGATCAGGGCGACGACGACGCGCGCGTCGCGCGGAAGCTCGGGCGCGTCCTTGCCGCCGGGCTGCGGGCGATCCTCTGCGTCGGCGAGACCGAGGCGCAGTTCGCGGCCGACGAGACCGAGACCGTCCTCAAGCGGCAGATCGATCGCGACCTGAACGATGTCCGCGGCGTCACGCCGGATCGATTCGTCGTGGCGTATGAGCCCGTGTGGGCGATCGGCACCGGCCGCCCGGCCACCGGGGCGCAGGCAAGCGCCGCGGTGCGCACCATTCGCACCGCGTTGCGGGTCCACGGCCTGCCGGCCGACGAGATCCGCGTGCTCTATGGCGGCAGCGTCGCGGCCACGACGGCCGCGGAGTTCGCGGCAGCGGACGGCATCGACGGCGCGCTCGTCGGTGGCGCATCGCTCCGGTCGGACGAGTTCGCCGCGATCCTGCGGGCGTTCGCCTCTTGACCGCGGCCTACCGGCCGGTGGTGCTCTGCGTTCTCGACGGCTGGGGCGTCGCGCCTGATTCACCCGCCAACGCCGCGACGCGCGCGCACACGCCGCGGCTCGACGCGATCCTGCGCGAATGCCCGCACGCGACGCTCGACGCCAGCGGCACGGCCGTCGGGCTGCCGGCCGGCGTCATGGGGAACAGCGAGGTCGGCCATCTCACGATGGGCGCCGGGTACGCGGACCCGCAGGCGTTCGCCGCGATCGACCGTTCGATCGACGACGGCACCTTCTTCGCCAACCTCGCGCTCCGCGCCGCCTGCGCCGCGGCGCGCGGAGGGCACACCCTGCATCTCATGGGACTGCTGTCCACCGGCGGCGTGCACGCCGACATGCGGCATCTGGTCGCGCTCATCGACCTCGCGAGGCGCGAAGGCGTCGGCGACGTCGCGGTCCACGCGTTCCTCGATGGTCGCGACATGCCCCCGCGGAGCGCCCTACCGCTCATCGGTGCGGTCACCGCGCCGATCGCGACCGTGCACGGCCGGTTCTACGCCATGGATCGCGACCAACGGTGGGAGCGCACCGAGCGGTCGTATCGCGCGATCGTGGATGCCGAGGGCCCGATCGTGCCGACCGCGGAGGACGCGCTGCGCCAGTGCTACCGGTCCGCCGACTGCAAGGACGAGCTGCTGGAACCGCACATCGTCGGGGCGGGCCGGCCCATGGCCGACGGCGACGCCGTGATCTTCTTCAACTTCCGACCGGACCGTGCCCGCCAGCTCACCTGGGCGCTCATGCGGCCGGGTTTCGACGGGTTCGTGCGGCCGCGCGTGCCGCGCGATCTGACCTTCGTGACCATGACCGACTACCAGGTGGACCTGCCCGATGTCCGCGTCGCGTTCCCGCCTGCGAAAGTGACCCCGATCGCCGAGGTCCTCGCCGACCACGGACTGACGCAGCTCCACATCGCCGAGACCGAGAAGTACGCGCATGTGACGTACTTCTTCAATGGCGGGCGCGAGGAGCCGTTCCGTGGGGAGGACCGCGTGCTCGTGCCGTCACCGAAGGTGCGGACGTACGACCAGGCGCCCGAGATGAGCGCCGCGCAGGTGGCGACGAAGCTGGTCGAGGCCATCCGGTCGGGGAAATATGACTTCGTCATCGTCAACTTCGCGAACCCCGACATGGTGGGCCACACCGGCGTGATCGAGGCGGCCGTGCGCGCGATGGAGACGACGGACGCCGCCGTCGGCGCGGTGGTGGACGCGACGCTCGAAGCGGGTGGCTGCATGTTGCTCACCGCGGATCACGGCAACGTCGAGGAGCTGCGGTTCGCCGACGGCAGCGTGAGCACCCAACACACCACGAACCCCGTGCCGGTCGCGTTCGTCTCGAATGATCGGGGTGGCCGGACCCTCCGCAACGGCGAGCTCTCGGACGTCGCACCGACGCTCCTGGACCTGCTCGGGATCCCCGTTCCGGATCGCATGACCGGACGCTCGCTGTTCGGCCGGCGATGACGGCGCGCGTCGCGCGCGGAGCCTGGCTCGCGTATGCGGCGGTCGCGGGGATGATGGTGCTGTTCGCGGTCCTGCGATGGGGGCAGGCCCTCGTATCCGTCGGGCCGGTCCTGTACGGCGAGGGCGCGGTGGCGCACGCCGCGATCCTGATGCGGACCCTCGCGCCGTACGCCGATGCGGGCGGCGCGACGTTCACCGCGGCGAACTACCCGCCGGTGTACTTCCTCCTCGCGTCGGTGGGCGACCCGTTCGTCACCGGACGCGCGCTGAGCGTCATCGCGACGGTCGGCATCGCGGCGCTCCTTGTGTGGCGGGCTCGTGGCGGCGGACCGCTCGTGGCGGGTGCGCTCGGGCTCGGCTGGCTCGCGCTGGCCCCGGTCGCGATCTGGGGCCCGGCGGTGAAACCCGATCTCGTCGCGCTCGCGTTGACGGTCGCCGGAGTGCAGGCACTCGATCGTCGCCGTGTCGGCCTCGCGGCCGGGTTGCTCGTCCTCGCCATGGCCACCAAGCCGACCGCGCTCGTGCCGGCGATCGCGCTCCTCGCGTGGATCGCCTGGCGTGACCGTGCGCTGCTGCGCCCGTTCGCCGTGACTGGCGCGATCGCTCTGCTTGTGGCCGCGGTCGCGCTGGTGCCGTTCGGATATCCGGATCTTTGGCGGCACGTCGTCGAGTGGAACGCGCTCCCCTGGAGCCTCGGATCGGCCTTCCTCCTCGCGTTCCTCGGTGTCGTCATCCTTGCGGCGCTGCTCGGCGCCACGGTCGTATCGCGCGGCTTCTCCGGTCCGGTCGCCGCGTACGCGGTGGCGGCGCTCGTGATCGTCGGCCTCGGAGGCCGTGAGGGTGCGACCATCAACTACCTCCTCGATCTGGCCGCCGCCGGCGCGCTCGTCCTCGCATCGGTCGCGCCGCGGCTCGCCCGCGCGCCGTTCTACCCGATCGTCGCGACCCTCAACCTCGCGGTCGCGGCGCTCATCCTCGATCCGCTCGGGTTCGTGCCGGGACGCACCGCGACCTCCGGTGCGTGGGCCGACCCGTCGCGCATCACATCGGCGGAGATCGTCCTCGCGAGTGATTCGGTCGTGCTCGCCGAGGACAGCGGGCTCCTCCTGGCGACGGGGCACCGCGTCGTCGTGGACGACCTGTTCCTCTGGAGCCGGCTCGTGGAAAGCGGCGCGGTCGATCCGGGGCCGCTCCTCGCCGACGTCGGCGGTGCCCGCTTCACCGCGATCGTGGCCGAGGTCGATCTCGGCCAGCTGAACGCGGCGCCGGCATTCGAGCGCTCGCGGTGGGAACCGTCGCTCGTGCGGGCGATCGACCTGCGCTACCGGCTCGTGTCGCGCGCACCCGGCGGCTTGTTCATCTATCGCCCGCGCTGAACGGGTACACTCTGATCTCCCGATGGATCTCCTTCAGGTCTCACAGTTGCTCATCGCGGTCGCCGTCGCGACATCGATCCTCCTGCAGGCGCGGGGGACCGGGCTCTCGTCGACGTTCGGCGGTGAGTCGACGGCGTACCGCAGCCGCCGCGGCATCGAACGCACGCTGTTCCGCCTGACGATCGTGCTGGTCGCCGTGTTCATCCTGATCTCGCTGGTCGGCGCGCGGACCACGTCGCCCGCCGCCTGAGCGATCCCGCCGGCCCGGCCCATCGGGCGAGCTGAGCCGTGACCGGCCGCGACAAGCTCGTCGTCATCGCCTTGGTCGGCCTCCTCGCCGTCACCTCCGTCGTCGCGATCGCGACCGACCGGACCGACCTGCCGACCGATCCCGCGTTCGGCGGTACCTACGTCGAAGGCGTGGCCGGCTCGCCGCTGTACTTCGATCCGATCATCGCCGCGACGAACGTCGATCAGGACGTCTCACGTCTCGTGTTCAGTGGCCTCATGCGGATCGATCGCGACGGCACGATCGTCGCTGATCTCGCCTCGACCTACGAGGTCGATCTCAATGGGAAGGTCTGGACCTTCAGCATCAGGCCCGACGCGAATTGGCAGGATGGGGCCCCGGTCACCGCCGATGACGTGCTGTACACGGTGCGGCTGCTCCAGGACAAGGCCTACGCCGGACCGTTCGCCGACGCGTTCCGCGGCGTCACGGTCGCGGCGCTCGGGCCGAAGATCGTGCGCTTCACGTTGCCCGACGCGTACGCACCGTTCGGCGGGAGCACGACCGTCCCGCTGCTGCCCGCGCACCTGCTTGGTCAGGTGGGTCTCGGCGATCTCGCGCGTCAGCCATTCAACACGAAGCCGATCGGCACCGGCCCGTTCAAGGTGAGCGAGGTCGACACGCATCAGGTGACGCTCGTGCGGTCGGACGATTTCTATCGGACCAAGCCCGCGCGCTCGCGCGCATACCTCGACAAGATCGTCCTCCGCTTCTATGGCGACGAGAGCGAGGCCCTGGCCGCGCTCGCGCGCGGCGAGGTGGATGGGACCGGGGGACTCTCGCCGCAGGACGCGAGCCGCGCGCGGACGCTCAAGTCGGTGGACCTGTTCAGCCTGCCTACGAACGACTTCACCGCGCTGTTCCTGAACGTGCGTCCGGCGAAGCCGGTGTTCCGCGATCGCGCCGTACGTCAGGCGATCGCGACGGCGATCGATCGGGGCAAGGTCCTGCAGGCTGCCGCGGACGGGCGGGGGACCGTGGCCGACGAGTTCGTCCCGCCCACCTCGTGGGCGTTCGTGCGCGACGTCCCGCGGTACCCGTTCTCGACGGCGGATGCGCGTGCGCTCCTTGACGGGGCGGGCTGGGTCGACCACGACGGGGACGGGATCCGTGACAAGGGCGGCGTGGCCCTCACGTTCTCGATCTCGACCTCGGACGAGCCGACCCGGCTCGCGGCCGCGCGGCAGATCTCCGACGACCTCGCGAACGTCGGGATCAAGGTCGACGTGATCGCCGTTCCGTTCGTCGAGCTCGTGGACAAGGTCGCCCGGCAGCGCAACTTCGATGCGCTGCTGGTCGGGATCACCGTCGGCAACGACCCCGATCCGTACCCGTTCTTCCATTCGAGCCAGCTGAACGATCCGGGCGACGACTTCTCCGGCTATTCGACGCTGTCGATGGACCGGCTGCTCGAGCAGGCCCGGAGCACCGTGGATCTGGTGAAGCGGCGCGATCTCTTCGCGCAGGTGTGGTCCGCGCTCGCGACGGACGTCCCGGTGGTCTTCCTCTATTACACGGACTACCTGTACGCCCAGTCGCACACGCTGCAGGGCTTCCGGATCGCGCCGGTGAACGATCCACCGCAGCGGTTCTGGAACGTCGAGGACTGGTACGTGAAGACGACGCCCAGGCAGTAGCCGCGAAGTCCTATGGACACGGCCTCGACGACCTGTGCATATGGGTCGCGTGGCGAACGGCGAAGGCAAGGGCTGGTCGAAGGGCCGGAATGCCGCGAACGATCCGCGGATCGCGAAGAACGCGGAAGCGCGAAGAGGTCCGCGGGCGCCCTACCGAGTCCGCGGTACCAGCCGTCAGTTCGATCGACCGCGACCGCTCACGTGGACAGAAGAGCTCGCATATGCGGTCGGGCTCGCAGCAACTGACGGGAACCTCTCAGGAGATCGACGTCACCTCACCTTCGACTCC
This sequence comes from Candidatus Limnocylindria bacterium, assembly GCA_036564905.1. GTDB lineage: Bacteria > Chloroflexota > Limnocylindria > P2-11E > P2-11E > UBA4735. The sequence continues at coordinate 9,852 of DATCOD010000077.1, read as the reverse complement.
AAAGATCCGGACCTCGTTGAGCTGTTCCTCAGCTGCGTTGGTCGGCCGATCCGCTACGGACCGCGGAAGACCCGTACTGGAGGGATCGCCTATAGAGCGGCATTCAGCGACGTCGAGCTGTATCGATGGTTCCTCTCGATTGGCCTCACTCCGGCCAAGAGCTTGACCCTCGGCGGCATCGACGTGCCTGACGCGTTCCTGCTGCCGGTCGTGCGCGGCCTGCTCGATGGCGATGGAAGCGTCGTGAACTTCGTACACGCGCCGACCAAACGGCTCTACCCCAACTACACGTACGAGCGGTTGGCGGCGCAATTCAACTCCGCAAGCCGCGCTCACGTGGAGTGGCTGCGGACTCGGCTGGAGCCCGCGCTACGCACGCGGGGCTACGTCGAGGTGACTCCGCCGAAACCGCCACGGCACGAGTTCAACGTTCTGCGGTACGGCAAGTACGCCAGCATCGAGCTGTTCAAACTGCTCTATCCAAACGAGACAGCGCCTCGTCTGCTTCGGAAATGGGAGATCTGGGAGCGCTACAGATTGAGGAACGGTGCCGACGGCGGGACTTGAACCCGCAAGCCCTTTCGAGCATACGCCCCTGGAGCGTACGTGTCTGCCAGTTTCACCACGTCGGCGGGCGCCTCCACTTTACCTGACTGCGGTCCGCGCGACGACCTCGCTACCATCCCCACCGTGCCGAAGCGCGACCCCTCGAGCGTGTGGATCTCCGTCGACATGGAGGGCATCGGCGGCGTTGCCGCGTACAGCCAGGTCATGATGAGCGGCATCGAGTACGAGCGCGCCCGCACGTGGATGACCCAGGAGGTCAACGCCGCGATCGAGGGCGCCGCATCGAACGGCGCCGCGCGGTTCTGCGTCAACGACTCGCACGGCACGATGCACAACCTCTACGCCGATGAGGTCGACCCGCGCGCCGAGCTGCTCGTGGGTAACGCGAAACCGTGGTTCATGGGGCAGGGGATCGACGGCGGCTACGACACCTGCTTCTTCATCGGCTATCACGGACGCGCCGGACATCCGCGCGCGGTCCTCGACCACACCTACAACAGCCGCGCGATCTACGAGTGCAAGCTGAACGGCACGCCCGTCGGCGAGACGACGCTGAACGCGTACCTCGCCGGCTACTTCGACGCGACCGTGACGTTGGTCTCCGGCGACGGAGCGACATGTCGCGAGGCGCGCGCGCTCCTGCCCTCGTGCGTGACCGTGAAGACGAAGGACGCGACCGGTCGCTTCTCGGCGAAGATGCTGCACCCGCAGCGCGTCCAAGAGCTCCTGCAGGTCGCGGCGGCGAAGGCCATGGACGTCGCGCGCGACGCGAGGGCGCTCAAGCCGAAGGCCCGCAACGAGCTCGATCTGATGTTCCTCACCTCGGCGATGGCCGACATGGCCGAGCTGATCCCGGGCTCGCGTCGCAGCGGCGCGCGCTCCGTGGCCTACGCCTCGCGTGACTACCTCGAGCTGTACAAGACGCTCCTCGCGATGGTCCGCATCGTGCCCTCCGCCGTGCCGCCGGAGCAGTGACCAGCGCCGACGTCGTCATCGTCGGCGGAGGCGTCATCGGCGCCTCGATCGCGTACCACCTGAGCCTCCGGGACGCCGGGCGCATCATCGTGCTCGAACGCGACCGGCTCGGCACGGGGTCGACCGGCAAGAACGCCGGAGGCATCCGTCTGCAATTCTCGACCGAGGTGAACGTCCGGCTCTCGCAGCTCGCGCTTCCCCGGCTCGAGGCGTTCACGGAGGAGATGGGGGTCGACCCACAGTTCCGCCAGGTCGGCTACCTGTTCCTTATCACCGAGGAGCGCGACGTCGCGCCATTCGAGTCCTCGCTGGCCCTCTGGAAACGTCTCGGCGTCCCGGCCGAACGCGTGAGCGGCGCCGACGCCCACGAGATCTTCCCCGAGGTGCGGGTCGACGACGTGCGGTTCGCCACGTACTGCGCGAAGGATGGTTACGCCGATCCGCACTCGATCCTGCAGGGCTATGTGGCTCGCGCGCGCGAGCGAGGGGTGGAGTTCCGCGAGGGCGCGCCGGCGCGAGCGATCGACGTCGTGGGCGGCCGCGTCGTTGCCGTGCGGGCGGGCGACGAGCGCATCGCGTGCGAGACCGTGGTGAACGCCGCAGGCGCGTGGGGCGCCCAGGTCGGGGCGATGGTCGGAGTGACCCTTCCGATCGCCGCGCTCCGCCGTCACATCTTCGTGACCGGACCGGTCCCCGGCCTCGACCATGAGTTCCCGCTCACGACCGAGTTCTCCTCCGGGCTCTACTTCCATCGTGAGTCGGGTGGAGTGCTCCTCGGGATGGCCGACCCGGCCGATCCCCCGCGCTTCGACGACTCGGTGAACTGGGACTTCCTGCCGACGGTGGTCGAGCGCGCCCTCTCCCGGCTCCCGGTGCTCGAGCGGGCGACCGTGAAGACCGGCTGGGCCGGCTTCTACGAGGACACGCCCGATCGCCATCCGATCCTCGGCACCATTGATGAGGTACCCGGATTCGTCTGCGCGGCCGGGTTCTCCGGCCACGGGCTCATGCACGCACCGTCGGCGGGCGAGATCATCGCGCAGCTCATCTGCGGTGAGCCGCCGAGCATGGACGTCTCCGCGCTCCGGTTCGACCGGTTCGCGCGCGGCGCGCTCGTGACCGAGCACAACGTCATCTGATGCAGCTGTTCTTCCTCGTCCTCGACCTCGCGCTCGTGGGCGCGGCCGCCCTCCTTCTGCTGGTGGTCCTCGTGCGGCGCGGCCGCGGCACGTCGTATCTCGCGCTCGCGCTACTGCTCATGGTCCTCGCGGTCGCGCTCTGGTACACGGGCATCCGGACGCCGCCGACGGGACTGTGATAGGGTATGGGGAAATGCATTGTTGTGAACATGGGTCCCAATCGACGGGGCGGCGTCGCCGCGCAAATGACGACGGGCCGATGAGCCCTTCGCCGCGTTTCAGCCGATGACCGAGAGGCGGCCGACCCGAATGGGCGTCGCACGACCGTAACGCTTTCCGGACGGGGCTCAGGCAGACTTTCGCCGATGCGGACGCAGCGGTATGACGCGATGCGACAGATCATGGCGCCGGCGCAGCTAAGCGTGTGGCTCCGGGAGCGGGCGCGATGACGGTCGCCGTGAGGCCTTCACTGCGGCTCCTTGCGCTCGTCCCGGTGCTCGTTGCGGTGGGTTCGGTCGTCCTCGACGTCGTGTTCCTCGAGTTCTTCGGCGCCTTCTTGCTGCCCCTCTTGAGCCAACTGGTCTATGTCGGCGTCGGACTCCTGCTCACGCTCAGACTGCCACGCCATCCAGTCGGCTGGCTGCTCCTCTGGGCGGGGGCGCTCTTCCAACTTGCATTCGCAGCCGGTGCGTACAAGTGGGCGGCGTTCATTCGCGCGCCGGGCACATTGCCACTCGGCGAGGTCGCCTTGCTCATCGGAATCGCCTGGCTCCCCGCACTCGGATGCCTGTTTCTGGCCATCATGCTGTTCCCGACCGGCCGGCCGCCATCCCCACGCTGGCGCCTGCCTGTCGCATTGGTCGTGATGGCGACCGCGCTCGGGCTGGTGGCCGAATTGCTCGGACCGCGAGAGTTCCCGGTCCAGCCATCCCCCTTTGGCTCTCAGGGCGCTCTGCCGCTCACGGTGGCGAATCCGCTCGCGATCGATGGACCGCTCGCGACGCTGCTCGGGTACGTGGGTCTGTTCCCCCTCGTCGTGTACCTCATTCCCGTGGCTGCGGTCCTGGTGCGGTTTCGCACCGCCGCCGGGACCGAGCGGCAGCAGCTCAAATGGTTCGCCTACGCCGCTTCGATCGTGATGGTGTTCTTTGTCGCAACAGGCTTCGGCCTTTTCTCGTACCTCGGGGGCGTACTTGCATCGCTGGTGGCGGTCGTGGTCATGGACCTCATTCCGATCTCGGTCGCCATCGCCGTTCTCCGCTATCGCCTGTACGACATCGACCTGCTCATCAACCGCACCCTCGTCTACGGCGCGACTACGGCCGTGATCGGCGGCGCGTTTTTCGGCGGCATCGTCCTGCTCCAGACGGTGCTCCGTCCGTTCACTGCGGGCTCGGAGCTGTCGGTCGCCGCGTCGACCCTCGTCAGCTTCGCCCTCTTCCAGCCGCTGCGCCGCAGGATCCAACGCGCCGTCGATCAGCGCTTCTACCGCTCGCGCTACGACGCGGTGCGGACGGTCGACGCCTTCAGCGAGCGGCTCCGCGACGAGGTGGAACTGGACGCGCTGCGGGGCGATCTTCTGACAGTCGTCGGCGACACGATGCAGCCGGCGCACGCGAGCCTGTGGTTGCGCCGATGAGCTCCCCGACGCGTCGGTGACGTTCACACACAACGCGGGTGGCCGGTTCCACAACGCCGTATCCCTTACCGCCATCAGAGACCCGTCGGGTATGGGGAAACGCACTCTTGTGAACGGCACGTAGTCTTCGTGCAGCCGTCCGAGGGCACATTTCGCAGTACCCTCCCATCTACGAGTGCCTGACCGAAAACGAACGAGAGCCAAAACCCGCCCCAATGCCCTACCGCTCGTCCAAAGCACGCTGCTCGACGAAGGCGAGATGTCATTGGAAAGCATTCGTCGTGCATTCGTTCGCGACTTCTACGACTCGTGGGACTCTGTCGCCGCCAATCGGGCCGCGGAGGGCCGCGGCAACTTCATGTACGCGTTCATGGCGACGAGCTATCTGGAATGGGCAGGAACGATCGCCGCCCAAGATCCGGCCGTTGCGACGCGATTCGCCACCGAACTTGGCCATCGGGACCGCCACCACTTCGCGAGGTTGCCAGCGCCCTGGCGCTCTAAACCCACACGGTGGTTTCCGGCCGCGGACGCCGGAAACCAGAACCACCTCTTGTGGGCAGTGTTCGATCTGGTGCGGAACGGCATTGCGCACCGCTATCAGCAGATGGACGCGGTCCTGTCTGATGGCCGGTTCCGGGTCCAGATCGTGGGCGCCGAAGCGCGGGCATATCGCGGCGCGGGCCGACGTCCGCGGGACCCACTTGCGACCGTTTGAAGTGCGCCTGCCGAACGAGGTTCCCTATCTCGTGATGAGGCTGTATCCGGACGTACTGTTTGCGGACGTAGACGCGGCCGTCGGAATTTCCGGTCTTGTCGAATTGCAGCCGCTGAAGTCGTTCCGCCGGAAGTACCCGGTTACCGTGACGAGGTTCCGAAGGGCGACCGGCGTAGGGAAACGAAGGACCACCTGATGGATCCCCAGTCGTGCTGTGTAGGTAGCGGAGTGCGAATGATCCCGAGGACCCATGTCGTTCGAACGATCCAGCCCGCTGACCGCGCGGAACATGAACTGAGTCTTCGAAGAGCAGCAGCCCGCGGCGACCCTGAGGAGGTCGATGTCATAACGGAATCCTTCGCCGCCTGGGAGGAGGAACAAGGACAAACGAGAGAGAGGCTCGTCTGCGCGATCTGCGAGTCGATCTGGCTAAGTCCTACATCAAAGGGTTGTAGAAAAGGAACAACGGCTCATAGCCAGCGAATCTGCCGGTTCCGGACGCGCAGGTGTCGATGAGCTTGTCGATCTGTTTTGGCGCGCGGCTCTTGCCACCCACAGCGTGGTCTAGTTCCCCGTACCGGTCTCGGTCGAGTTTCTTGGCCTGCACGAGAGTTCCGACGAACTGATGCCCGCCGCCAAACCACATCTCGAAATCCGCGCCCGTGAGAGCCTCGTCGCTATTCGTGAACAGCTTCGCCTCTACCTCTGACGGGTGCCGAATCGACAGTTCAACGAGGTGGTGGTCTGTGAACGCTCGCTCATCTGGCAGGCGATAACCCTTGTTGACCTGGTACTCCATGTGAGCCCAGGCGCTCTTTGCGAGCTCGGACAGCGACGAGCAAAGGGTCACATCGTCAGCCTAGTGGCCGATCGGCAGTATCGCCCTTTGCGACGAGCACCATTCGGCGTGCCGTTCACAGATGTGCATATCCCCATACCCCGACGGGACTGTGATGGATGGTCGACCCGAACCGCGCGTACGTTTTCGACGATGACCAGTTCGGCCGCGCGGTACTCATCACCTCTGCGGCATTGGAGCGCCTGGCTTCCCGTCGCGATACCGGTCTTCCTGCTGCTCCTCGGCGTGCGCTCTGTCGCGATCCATGGCCTCGTTCGCGAGGCGGATGAAGGCATCGAGGCACACCTCTTCCAGCTGCTCATGCCGGCCCAACTGGTCGTCATGGCGTACTTCGCACTCACCTGGCTGCAACGAGCACCTCGGCAGGCCCTGGTGATGCTGGCGCTGCAGCTCACCGCGACGATCGCGGTGCTGGCCGCGGTCTACTGGGCCGACCACCTCCCGCTCACCGTGTAGTTGAAGTTCAGCTAGTCGTCCGGTGCACGCGGCTATCCTCGCCGGGTGTCCGATCGCAAGGAGGTCCGCCTCACCAGCCTCTCGTCCTGCGCCGGCTGAGGCGCGAAGCTGGGCCCCGGCCCACTGGCGCAGGTCCTGCGCCCCCTCAGCACGCAGCGCGAGCCGGCAGAGCTGCTCGTCGGACTGAACGCCTCCGACGACGCGGCGGTATATCGCGTCGCCCCGGACGTCGCGATCGTCGAGACGGTCGACTTCTTCCCGCCGATCGTTGACGACGCGTACGCGGCTGGCGCGATCGCCGCGGCGAACGCGATGTCAGATGTGTACGCGATGGGCGGCGAGGTGCTCTTCGCGCTCAACGTCGTCGCGTGGCCGGACGACCTGCCGTTCGAGCCGCTCGAGCGGCTGATGCAGGGAGCCGTCGACAAGATCACCGAGGTCGGCGGAGTGATCGCGGGCGGTCACACGGTCATCGACAAAGAGCCGAAGTTCGGCCTCGCCGTCACGGGACGCGCGCACCCGGACCGGCTCCTCACGAAAGGCGCGCTCAACGCGGGAGACGCGCTCTGGCTCACCAAACCGATCGGAACCGGAGTGCTCACGACCGCGCACAAGAACGGCGACCTCGCGCCGGAGGACCTCGCCTCGGTCGTGGCCTCGATGGTGGCGCTCAACCGTGCCGCCGCGCGGGCGGCCATCGAGGCGGGGCTGCACGCCGCGACCGACGTGACCGGGTTCGGGCTCGCCGGCCACGCGCACGAGATGGCCGAGCGATCGGGCCTTGGCATCCGTATCGACGCGGGGGCCGTCCCGCTGCTGCCTGGCGCACGCGCCCATGCGGAGCGTGGGGTGAGCTTCGGTGGCCTCGAGCGCAACACCGCGTACTACGTCGGCGAGCGGCACGTTCGATTCGCTGACGGTATCGATGAGCCGACCCGACGGCTCATGCTCGATCCGCAGACATCGGGAGGGTTGCTCGTCGGTGTCCCGGCTGCGCACGCCGCAGCCTGGGATCGGGCGCGTGGCGCGCACGCGCTCCAGGCGTGGAAGATCGGCGAGGCGGTGGCCGGCTCCGGCGTCGCCATCGCGTGACCGAAGCCGAGGCGGTCCAAGGCGTCGACGAGGCCCAGCCTCTGACGCGAGCGGCGCAGCTCGCGCTCCTCAGCCCTGGGCGCGCCGCGTTCCAGCTCGCCTGGCCGGGCATCATCGAGCAGCTCATCCGCGCGAGCGGCCAGACCGTCGTCATCGCGTTCATCGGCCACTTGGGTGGGGTGGCGATCGCGGCGGTCGGCGCGTCGCTCCAGTTCACGTTCCTCCTCTTCCCAGTCTTCAACGCGCTCTCCATCGGGACGGTCGCGCTCGTCAGCCGGCGGATGGGGGAGCGGCGCGCGGACGCCGCCGCGAACGTCGTCCGCCAGTCCCTCGTGCTTGGCGCGGTGCTCGGCGTGCTCACCGGCGCGCTGTTCGCGATCTTCGCCAAGACCCTGCTCGGCCTCATCGGCGCGGATGACGCCGTCGCGTCCGCCGGTGCGCCCTATCTCGCCCTGGTCGGCGGGCTGAACGTCTTCCAGACGATCTCGATCATCGGCGTGTCCGCGATGCGGGCCGCAGGCGACACGCGCACGCCGATGTGGCTGTCCGCCGGAGGCTCGGCCCTCACGGTGCCGGCGACCTACCTGCTCGTGTCGGCCGCCGGCCTCGGGATCATGGGCGCGGCGTACGCCCAGATCATCGTCAGCGTCCTGTTCTGCGGAGGCACCATCGCGTTGCTCTGGCGCGGGATCGCCGGCGTGCGGATCTCCGGCGGCCCGTGGCGGCTGGAGCGGACCACGCTGCGTTCGCTCGCGTCGATCAGCGGCTACTCCGCCGGCGAGTCGTTCCTGTTCAGCATCGGCATCCTGGCGCTCGGCTTTCTCGCGTTCCGCCTCGGCACCGAGGCGTACGCCGCGCACCAGCTCGTCGGACAGCTCGAGTCACTTTCGTTCCTGCCCTGTGTCGGGTTTTCGGCTGCCTCGGCCGCGCTCGTCGGGCAATCGCTCGGGATGGGCGACCCGAAGCGCGCGATGCGGTCCGGGTGGGCGGCGACCCGCATGGCGATCATCTGGACGACCGGTGCGGGCGCGATCCTCGCGCTGTTCCCGCGGTTCTTTCTCGGGATCTTCACCAACGATCAGGGGGTCATCACCGCAGGTGTGGGCGCGCTCGTGGTGATCGGCTTCGCGCAGCCCGCCCAGGCCGTGAACTTCACGATGGGCGGGGCGCTCCGCGGGTCGGGCGACACGCGGTTCACCCTCGCGACCACGATCGTGAACTGGTTCGTCGTGCGCTTGCCGCTCGCGATCGTGTTCGCGTTCCCGCTCGGGCTCGGCCTCGCCGGGATCTGGCTCGCTGTGCTGGTCGACTATTGCGTGCGCGCCTGCATCTTGGCGTTGCGCTTCAGGAGCGGACGCTGGTCCAAGCGCGTGCTGTGATCCGCTGATCGGTGCCCAGGGCGGGACTTGAACCCGCAAACCCTTTCGGGCACATGCCCCTCAGACATGCATGTTTACCATTTCATCACCTGGGCTACTTGCTTCACTCTAACCCGCATTGGCCAGATGGTTCGAGTCCGTGGCGCTTCGCGTAGTCGGCCCAAACGTGCCACTTTCGCGCGAGCCGTGGTGCGCGAGGATCGGCATAGAGAAGAGGCAGCAAGACCAAGCTCCCGCGCTTGCCAAAACGACGCGTGTATTGATCGTGATGGCCGCCGCGTCCGCGTGCCAGCGCGATGTAGCCGTCCACCCTCAAGACCTCGTGGACTCGGTCCCTAAGCCAGGCGATATGCCCACGACTGGCGCTGACGAACGTCGTCCGCAAGTATTCCCAGCGGTAGTCCTTTCTGCCTTTTGTGTCGGCTCGTGCGACCTTGTTGATGATCGAGCCGTCGCCATCGAGGAGTCCGCGCACGAGGGGGACGAGGAGATGATCCGGTGCGTCGATCGATCCGATCGTCAGGCTCTTACGAGGCGCGATCCCGATGCTCATCAGCCACCGGCAGAAGGCGACGTCGCCGATCTGCGTCCGATAGGCGACTCCGCCAGCCCGCGTGCGGATGACCGAGACCTGGTTTCGCTTTTGGAGGCACGCTAGGAGGATCTCGACGAGCTCGCGGTCTGCGCTCGGGAATGAAACGGTGCGGCCGCGCACGATGCAACCGTCTGTCGCGATCAAGCCGACGGCGTAAGCGAGCGTCGGGCTCCAGTTCGTGTCGACGGTCCCCGACCTGCGCCGCCGATCGTCGAATGGCCGACGCGGCACATATCGCATGCCTCGGTGCGCGGCCCCGGCGCGCGCGATCCGCGGATCGACCTTCGCGCTACGACCCTTCGCCCATCCTTTGCCCTCACCGGCCGGCACGCATCCATCTGCGCTGATTCGGAGCATCGTGACAAGGGGGCCAACGGGTCACGCGACGGTGGCCATTCGGCCACTGCCAGCAGCTATCGGTGTTCGGCCGGCT
>DATCOD010000076.1:0-10632 GCA_036564905.1 Candidatus Limnocylindria bacterium | reverse complement strand
GAGCCGCTGGCGGACGGAGCCGCGCATGCCGACGCGGCGATCGCGAGAACCAGCGCGGTCCTTCGCAGCGCGATCACAGCTCCTTCGCGTACTCGACCGTCTTCTCGCGGCGGTAGCCGAGCGCCTCCCAGAATCGCATCGCGTACGTGTTGTCGTCCCAGACGATGAGGTTCAGCTTCGGGCAGCCGAGGTCGCGAAAGCGCCGCTCCAGCTCGGCCACGAGCGTGCCCCCGATGCCGCGCCGGCGCTCGTCCCGGTGCACCGCGACGTGATAGAGCCAACCGCGGCGGCCGTCCCAGGCGCCGAGCGCCGAGCCGACGAGGTGGCCGTTCTCCTCCGCGAGGAGCATCAGCCCGGGATTGCGCTCGGCGAAACGCGCGAGCGACGCGTCGTCGTCGCCCGGCCGGATCTTGATGCCGCAGGTGAGCCAGAACGTGCGGAGGCGATCCCCGTCGCCGTCCCGGTACGTCCGCATCTCCACTTCTCCATACTCGCACCATGCGCTTCGGCCGCTTCCAGATCGACATCTTCAGCGACGGCACGTTCAAGATCGACGGCGGCGCCATGTTCGGCGTCGTCCCGAAGATCCTCTGGAGCAAGCAGAAGGAGTCGGACGAGCAGAACCGCGTGACGATGGACATGAACTGCGTGCTCATCCGCGACGCCGACCACGTGGTGCTCGTCGAGACCGGGGCGGGATCGAAGCTCACCGAGAAGCAACGGGGCATCTACGGGATCGAGCGGCCGCCGCAGCTCCTCGACGAGCTCGCGAGGCGCGGCGTCAAGCCGGAGGACGTGACCCTCGTCGTGAACACGCACCTCCACTTCGACCACTCCGGTGGCAACACCCGCCAAGATGGCGACGCGCTCGTCGCGACGTTCCCGCGCGCGAGCTACGTGTTCCAGCGGCTCGAGTGGGTCGATGCGCTCAATGCGAACGAACGCACGCGGGCCTCATATTTCCCCGACGACTTCGCGCCGCTCGAGGCCGCGGGCAAGCTCGAGCTCATCGACGAGGCGGTCGAGATCCTCCCGGGGATCCGGCTCGATCGCGTGCAGGGGCACACCCGCGGCACCCAGACCGTGCGGGTCCTCGATCGCGCGCGGACCGCGTTCTTCTCGTCGGACTTCATGCCCGATCGGCATCACCTCCCGCTGCCGTGGATCCCGGCCCAGGATCTCTTCCCGCTCGACACGCTCGAGGCGAAGCGGACGATCCTCTCACGGGCGGTCGAGGAGCGGTGGATCGTCGGCTTCACCCATGACCTGCCGCGGTTCGGCACGGTGACGAGCGTGGACGGGAAGTATCGGTTCACGGAGCTCCCAGACTGACAGCGGGACTGACCGTTCCCGACCGCGCGTCGACGCTCATCATCGGCGGCGGCATCGTCGGAGTGGCGACGGCGTTCTTCCTCGGGGAGCGCGGCGAGACCGGCGTGGTGCTCGTCGAGCAGGGCTCGCTCGGCTCCGGCACCACGAAGGGCGGGCTGGGCGGCATCCGCCACCAGTTCGTCGACGAGCTCGACGTGCGGCTCTCGCAGATCGCGACGGAGTTCTGGCGCGACTTCGACTCATTCACGAGCAGCGGGCACGACTTCGAGCAGAACGGCTACCTGTTCGTCGCCCAGACCGACCTGGGCCTGTCCGCGCTGCGCGCGACGATGCCGCTGTACGCGCGGCTCGGCGTGGAGGTCGAGCTCGTCGGCCGGGAGCGGATCGCGAAGATGGTGCCCGGGATCCGCACCGACGACCTGAGGGGCGGCCGCTTCGGCGCGCGCGATGGGTACGGGTCGCCGCTCGACGCGCTCGCCGGACTCGCCGCGGCCGCGGTCCTCGAGGGAGTCCGGCTCATCGAGCACGTCGCCGTGGATGCGCTCATCACGGAGCACGGTCGCGTGACCGGCGCGCGCACGAGCGACGGAGAGATCCGCGCAGATCGCGTCCTCCTGGCGACGGGCGCGTGGACCGCGCCGCTCGCCGCGACCGCGGGGGTGGAGGTCCCGATCTGGGGCTATCGCCGATCGATCCTCGAAGCGATCGGCCCGTTCCCGACGCTCACGTCGATCCCGCTGGTCATCGAGTGGGAATCCGGCCTGCACTTCCGCCCCTACTCGAACGGTGGGGGCGGCGCGCAGCGGTTCGCCGTGCCGAATGTCACGGCGGGCGGCGCATTGGAAAAGGGGCCCGGCGCGCCGCCCGCGTCATTCGACGCGCCGCTGCCCGACACCGCGCGCGTCCCGCCGGAGCTCGAGCCGTGGCTCCGGGTCCGCGCGGCGCGGCGCATGGAGGCGTTCGCCGACCTCACGATCACCGATCGCTGGTCCTGCAACTACGAGATGACGCCGGACGACCATCCCATCGTCGGCGCGATCCCGGGTACGCCGGGTCTGTACATCGCCGCGGGCTTCTCCGGCCACGGATTCATGCACGCGCCCGCGACGGCGCAGCTCATCGTCGAGGAGATGCTCGACGGCAAGGCGACGGCGCTCGACATCAGCGATCTCTCGATCGAGCGATTCCGGACCGGCCGCACGCCGTTCACCGCCGCGGTGCTCTGATGGCGGTCACGCGGGTCAGGCGGACGCCGCGTCCTCGAGGGGCGGCACGGCCCGCTGCCGCCAGGTCGCCAGGCGCACGCCGAGCAGGATGATCGCGCCGCCGACGAGCTCGAGCAACGCCGGCCGCTCGCCCAGCAGGAAGACGGCCTGGACGAGCGCGAACACCGGCACGAGGTAGCTCACCATCGAGGCGAGCCCCGCCCCGAACCGGCGCACGGCGTAATAGAACAGTACGAAGCCGATGATCGTCGCGAACACGACGAGATAGGCGATGTCGAGCCACGCCCCGATCGGCCAGGTGGGCACGTCCCGATAGCCGTGCTCGAGGAAGCCGAGCGGAAAGAGCATCGCCGCGCCGGCGAGCGACGCGACCGCGGTCACGCCGAGCGGCGAGCCGGACCGCGTCGTGACCGCCCCGATCGTCGCGTACACGCTCCAGCAGGCCGCGCCGCCGACCATCAGCAGGTCGCCGGCCAGACGTTGTGAGGACAGCACCGTGCCGTTCTGCGCGCTGACGACGACGACGATCGCGCCGACCGTCGCGCAGGCGATGCCGGCGACCGTGTTGCGCGTCAACCGCTCGCCGAGGAACGTCGCGATGAACACCGTGAGCACCGGGTTCAGCGTCGGCACGAGGACCGCGCCGTCGGACGCCGGTCCGAGGGTGAGTCCGACGAAGACGAGCGCGTTGTACGCGAAGATGCCGAAGAATCCCGCGACGAGGAGCAGCTTCCAGCGCACGAGACCGAGCGACGATCCGGTCGCGCGCGCGATCGCGAGCATGATCAGGCCGGCGAGCGCGAAACGGATGGCCGAGAGCTCGAGCGGCGGCACGGCGCCGACGCCGAGCTTGCCCGCGGTCCAGCTGCCGCTCCAGCAGAGGGCGACGGTCACGTAGAGGAGGACGGTGAGCAGGGGAGCAGGCACCGCGCCATACCGTAGCGGGGGCTAGCATCGGACCGTGACGATGCGTGTCCTCCTCACCGGCATCACCGGGTTCGTCGGCTCGCATCTCGCGGAGCGGCTCCTCGCCGATGGTCACGAGGTCCACGGCATCGCGTTCGAGCCGCCGCCGCACCCGAACCTCGCCGCGGTCGCGGCGCGGGTCCGCATCCACCGCGCCGACCTCTCCGATGCCGACGGCCTGCGCGCGGCCGTCGCCGCGGCGCGGCCCGACGCCGTTGTTCACCTGGCCGGCCAAGCGATCCCTTCGCTTGCGCAGCGGGACGCGAGCGGGACGATCACCGTGAACGTCATCGGTACGGCCAACCTCCTGGCCGCGCTCGACGCGTTCGAGGGGACCCATCTCGCGTACGCATCCAGTGCCGACGTGTACGGCCTGCCCGACCGCGTGCCGGTGAACGAGGACGCGCCGCTCCGGCCGACGAACGTGTACGCGGCGTCGAAGGCCGCGGCCGAGGCACTCGTCCGCGAGTTCGGCGATCGCGGCGGCCACCCCACGGTCATCCTGCGTCCGGCGAACACGAATGGACCGCGCCAGCACCCGGGTCTCGCGGCGTCCGGCTTCGCGAAGCAGATCGCCGACGCCGAGGCCGGTCTCGCGGCGCCGGTCATCAAACACGGCCGGCTCGACGCGCAGCGCGACTTCCTCGATGTGCGTGACATCGCGGCGGCGTACGCGGCCGCGATCGCGCTCGTGCCCGAGCGTACGGAGACGTACAACGTCGGCAGCGGCGAGCCGGTCACGGTGGAGCGCATCCTCCGCACGCTCGTGCAGCTCGCGCGCGTCCCGGTCCGAATGGAGCTCGATCCGGAGCGCGTCCGCGCGGGCGAGCCGAGCACGCTCGCGCTCGACGCGTCACGGTTCAGGGCGCGGACCGGCTGGTCGCCGAAGATCCCGCTCGAGCGGTCGCTCGAAGACACGCTCGACCATTGGCGGTCGGTCGCCGCGCACGCGGCCGTGCCGGCACGCTGACCGGATGCCCAAGATCGTCTTCGGTACCGATGGCTGGCGCGCTCGCGTCGCCGAGGAGTACACGTACGACGCCGTGCGCGTGTGCGCGAACGGCGTCGCCGAGTGGGTCAAGAGCACCGGCGAGCAGTCGCGCGGCATCGTCATCGGCTTCGATCGCCGCTTCTCGTCCGAGTTCTTCGCCGACGCGGCGGCCGAGGTCATCACGGCCCACGGCATCCCGGTCCATCTGGCCACCACGGCGTCGCCGACGCAGTCGTTCTCCTGGGCGACGATGCGCAAGAAGGCGAAGGCCGGCATCGTCATCACCGCGAGCCACAACCCGTGGATGGACAACGGCTTCAAGGTGAAGGCCGAGACCGGCGCGGCCGCGGGCCCCGACATGCTGAAGGCGATCGAGTCGTTTATCCACCCACTTGAAGATCACCCTGAGCGGGTACAGCGGATGCCCATTCAGGATGGAGTAATTAAGGGCCTAGTGGAGCGATTCGATCCGGCTCCCGACTACCTCTCGCACGTCGCGGAGCTGTTCGACCTGGAGGCGTTCAAGGCCGCGGGGTACACGCTCGTGTGCGAGCCGCTGTACGGATCGGCCGGCGGCTACTTCACCCGCCTGCTCGGCGGCGGCAAGACGAAGGTCGTCGAGCTCCACAGCGAGCGCAACCCGTTCTTCGGCGGCGTGAATCCCGAGCCGATCCCGCCGAACATCAACGAGTTCCTCGCGCGGATCCCGCAGGAGAAGGCGAATGTCGGCCTCGCCGTCGACGGCGACGCCGACCGGGCCGGACTCGGTGACGAGAACGGGAAGTTCGTGACGACGCTCACGCTCTACGCGCTCCTGATGTGGTACCTCATCGAGATCCGCGGGTTGAAGCAGCCGGTGGTGAAGACGGTGAACATGACCTCGATGGCCGACCGCCTCGGCGAGCGGTTCGGCGTGAAGGTCTACGAGGTCCCGGTCGGCTTCAAGTACATCGGGCCCAAGATGCAGGAGACCGGCGCGATGTTCGGTGGCGAGGAGTCGGGCGGGTACGGGTTCGCGATGCACCTGCCCGAGCGTGACGGCATCGTCGCGGACCTGTTCATCCTCGATTTCATGCTGAAGACGAAGAAGACGCCATCGCAGCTCATCGCCGAGCTCATGGCGATGGCCGGTCCGTCCTTCTACCTGCGGCGCGACCTGCACTTCGAGGCCGCGTCGTACCCGGACGTCCAGAAGCGGGTCATGGCCGCGCTGGACCGCGAGCGTCCAACGAACCTTGCGGGGCGGCCGGTGGCGAAGATCGTGCAGCTGGACACGAAGGACGGGACGAAGTACTTCCTCGACGACGGCTCGTGGCTCCTGCTGCGGCTGTCGGGGACTGAGCCGCTCGTGCGCGTCTACGCGGAGACGAGATCCGATCGCGAGCTCGCGCCGCTGCTCGATGCGGGCGAGAAGATGGTGCGGGAGGCCAAGTAGTGCTGGATACATCGGTCATCGAATCGGTCGAGGCGATCAAGCAGCGGGACCCGGGCGAGATGCTCACGAAGATCAAGGACCTGCCGCTCCAGATCAAGGACGCCTGGAAGATCGTCCAGGCCGCGACGCTCCCGCCGGCGTACGGCGACGTGCGCAACATCACCATCCTCGGCATGGGCGGCTCCGCGATCGGCGGCGAGTTCGCCGGGGCCCTGCTGGCCGACGAGCTCAAGGTGCCGCTGTCCGTCCACCGCGACTACGGTTGCCCCGGCTACGTCGGGCGCGACTCGCTCGTCATCGTGTCGTCGTTCTCCGGGAACACCGAGGAGACGCTCTCCGGGTTCGACGAGGCGAAGAAGCGCGGCGCGAAGATCCTTGCCATCACGACCGGCGGCCGCCTGGCCGACGAGGCGAAGGCAAAGGGCCTTCCGCTCATCACCTTCGGCTACAAGGCGCAGCCGCGCGCGGCGCTCGGATATTCGCTCACGCTCGTGCTCGGCGCGCTCGGCAAGCTCGGGTTCGCGCGCGACATGGGGAAGGAGATCGACCAGGCGCTCGTCGACCTCGCGAAGCTCGAGGAGCGCGTGCACGAAGGCGCCCGCACGAACGACGCGAAGCGGATGGCGATCGAGCTCGCCGGCAAGATCCCGGTCGTCTTCGGTGCCGGCGTCATGGGCGTCATGGCCCGCCGCGTCAAGGACCAGTGGAACGAGAACGCGAAGAACTGGGCCCACTACGACGTCATGAGCGAGCTGAACCACAACGCCGTCGTTGGGTTCGCCCACCCGCCCATCGCGCGAGAAGCCCAGGTCGTGCTCCTGCTGCGCAGCCGGCACGACAATCCGCGCCACAAGCTGCGGTTCGACGTGACCAAGGAGCTGCTCGACCGAGCCCAGATCCCGCACAAGGATCTGCAGTTCGAGGGCAGCTCGCTGCTGTCCGAGGTCCTGCAGCTGACCTACTTCACCGACTACGTGTCCTTCTATGTCGCGCTGCTGAACGGTGCGGACCCGTCGCCGGTGACGTCGATCGACTTCCTCAAGGACCGTTTGGCGAAAGCCTGAGTGCCGGCGAGCGCATTCGCGTTCTGCCCGCGTGATGGGTCGAAGCTCGCGCTGACCCGCATCGACGGGCGCGACCGCCCGACCTGTCCGGTGTGTGGATTCGCGGACTTCATGCACGTCCAGATCGGCTCGAACACGATCGTCGAGCGCGACGGCGGGGTGTTGCTCGTGCGCTTGAACTACGGGCCGCGCGACGGTCACTGGACGTTACCCGGCGGGCTGGTCGAGAACGACGAGACGACCGAGCAGGCCGCCGTGCGCGAGACGAAGGAGGAGACCGGCTTCGATGTCGCGCTCGACGGGCTCCTTGTCACTTGGATGCGTCCGGGCTTCCCGATCCTGGTGGTGATCTACCGCGCGCACATCACCGCCGGTGCGCTGCAGGTCGCGCCCGACGAGGCGTCCGAGGCGAAGTTCTTCACCAAGGCGGAGCTGCCGCCGCTCGAAGAGATCGCCTGGCCGTCCGCGGCGTATGGTCTCGACGCGTGGCGCGCCTATGAGCCGCCACGGCCGTAGGGAGGGAGACGAGATGGAAGTCCCGACGCTCCAGACGTGGGAGCTCTACTACCCCGAGGCGGCCGCGACGGGCATCGAGCTCGCCCGGGTGCGGATCGATCCGACCGAGGTCGTGTGGGTGCACTCCGCACCGCCCGTGCTCGCGGTCACGGTCCGTGAAGGCGACGAACGCGTCCTCGCGCGCGGCGAGCCGCTGCGGCGCCAGGGCCCGCACTTCCCGATGACCCGCCTCGAATGGCGTGGGACGCAGGTGCTGCGCGAGGATCGCTGGCCGACCGACGCCGATCTCGGCGCGGTCGTCATCCTCCCCGGCGGCGAGGCCGGCATCCTGAAGAGCTGGTGGAACGCGAAGGACGGCAGCGAGTGGCGCTGGACCGTGGAGTTCTACAACCGCCGCGGTTAGCGGACGGCCAGGACCAGCACGAGCGCGGTCGCGAGCGCGATCCCGCCGGCGATGAGGCCGGTGCGGCGCTGCTCCGGGAAGATGACCAGCCCGACGGCGAACAGGACGGCGGCGAGCACCACGGTGGCGGTGCGGTCAAGGGCGGACATCAGGAGCAGCAGCACGATCGCGGCCGCAGTGAAGAAGGTGAAGAAGGTGACGCGCCGGTCGGTCCGGATCATGCGCGCACCGTAGGCCGTCGGCGCGGCACGCCTAGGGCCGTTCGGCCCTACCGCCGGGTGTCGGTCGACCCGGCCGGCGGACCCTCGCTGGCGGCGGCCTCGCGCCGCGCGATCGCCGCGAGCGCGCCGATGAATGCCGGATCGCAGTTCGGCATCGGGACGCGGTGATAGCGGAGTCCGGCGGCCTCGGCTTCGGCGGCGGCCGCGACGTCGAGGTCGTACAGCACCTCGAGGTGATCGGCCAGGAATTGCACCGGGGCCACGAGGACGTCGCGATGCCCCGCCGCGGCGAGATCGGGGAACAGCTCCTTCAGGTCGGGCCGGAGCCACTCCTCCTGGGTGTGGCCGGCGCTCTGGTACGCCCAGGTCCACTCGGCGGCGGCGAGCCCCGCGGCGGCAGCGACGAGCTCGCCGGTCTCGCGGAGCTGCGCGACGTACTCGGGCTCCGCGTCGAAGACGCGCCGCGGCAGGCTGTGCGCGGTGAACAGCACGTGCGGGCGGCCGAGCGTCGACCAGGCGGATCGCACCTGCGCGGCGAGCGCGTCGACGAACGCGGGCTCGCGGTGCCACGCGCCCGCGATCCGCATCGGACCGGCCACGGCCGCGCGCACCGCGTCGGCGTAGCCGCGCATCAGCGTGGGTGACCACTGGGGCGACAGCACGATCCCGACCACCCGTTCCGCGCCGGCCAGCTCGTGGGCGCGGTCGGCGATCGCGGGCTCCGAGTAGCGCATCGCGGCACGCACGCGATAGTTCGGGCCGAGCGCGACCTCGAGGGCGGCGGCCTGCGCTTCGGTGATGCGGATGAGTGGCGAGCCGCCGATCCGCGTGTAGCGCCGGCGCATCTCGGCCACGAGCGCGTCATCGGGGACGCGTCCGCCACGGACGCGCGCGAGATACGCGGGCAGATCCGCGTCGTCGCGCGGAGCGCCATAGGTCATGAGCAGGACGCCGGTCGTCACGCCGTCACCAGCGCGCTCTCCTCACGCACGAGCGCCGTGAGCCGCGCGAGCGTGTCGGCCTCGGTCTGGGGAAGCACGCCGTGCCCGAGGTTGAAGATGTGGCCGGGCCGGCCCGCGGCGCGGCGAAGGACGTCGCGCGCGCCGGCGGCGACGACCTCGAACGGCGCCAGGCAGATGCCCGGGTCGAGGTTGCCCTGCAGCGCGCGATCGGGGCCCACGAGCACCGCGGCCTCGTCGAGCGGCACGCGCCAGTCGACGCTCACTACCTCCGCGCCCGCACGCGCCATCGCCGGCAGGAGGAGCGGGTTGCCGGTCGCGAAGTGGATGCGCGGCACGCCGAGCCCGTCCAGCGCGGCGAAGATCCGCGCCGTGTACGGCAGGACGGCGCGCGCGTAGTCGTCGGGCCCGAGGGCCCCGGCCCACGAGTCGAAGAGCTGGATGATGTCGGCGCCCGCCGCGACCTGCGCGCGGAGGTACCGCGACAGGACCTCGACCAGGGTGTCCATCAGTCGCGCCCACAGCTCCGGCTCACCGAACAGCATCGCCTTCGTCCGCGCGAGGTCGCGGCTCGGGTGGCCTTCGATCAGGTACGACGCGAGCGTGAACGGCGCGCCGGCGAAGCCGACGAGCGCGATCTCGGGCGGCAGATCGCGGCGCAGCGCGCGGATCGTCTCGAACAGGTATGGCGTCGCTTCCTCAGCGGCGACGATCCGCAGCGCGGCGACGTCGGCCGCCGTGCGCACCGGCGATCCGACGATCGGGCCGATGTCGGGCTCGATCCGGAACGGCACGCCCATGCCGTCGAGGGGCAGCATGATGTCCGCGTACAGCACCGCGGCGTCGACGCCGAGGCGTTCGACCGGCATGCGGGTCACACGCGCGCAGAGCTCGGGGGTCCGGGCCATCTCCAGGATGCCGTACCGCTCGCGAAGCGCGCGGTACTCCTCGAGGCAGCGACCCGCTTGGCGCATGAACCACACCGGCGTGCGCTCGACGACTTCGCGGCGGGCGGCGCGGACGAGCAGGGGCGCGGTCATGCCGGCACGC
Source organism: Candidatus Limnocylindria bacterium (assembly GCA_036564905.1). Classification (GTDB taxonomy): domain Bacteria; phylum Chloroflexota; class Limnocylindria; order P2-11E; family P2-11E; genus UBA4735. The sequence goes on along the minus strand of DATCOD010000076.1, from coordinate 469 downwards.
GCGAGCGGGCGCCGTCGACGAGAGCGGCTGCGCCATCTATCAACTGGAGTGCCTCCGCGACGGGCATCGCCGCGCCGACGAAGATCGGCGTCTCGCGCTCGGTGTACGCGGACGACTCCGTCTCGCGCAGATCGGCGACGAGCGCCAGGAAGTCACGCGGATCGGGCGCCTCGAACGCGACGACGAACTCCTGGTCGTCGATGCCGAAGCTGTACCCGGTGTGGATCCGCACGTCTGGATAGCGATGGCCGACCGCGAAGTGGCCGGCCATGATCCGGGTGCGCTCGGCGAGCGGGAGCGCGTACCACGCGCGCTTCTTTGTCATCGGGTAGACGACCAGGTAGGGCTTGTCGCCGACGGGACCGGCGGGCGCGCGATGCTCCGTCGCGGCGGCCTCGTGCTCGCCGAGGTACTTCGACTTCCGTCGCGCGGCGAAGTACGCGTATGGCCGCGTGCTCCAGGCCCAGAG
>DATCOD010000075.1:0-7525 GCA_036564905.1 Candidatus Limnocylindria bacterium | reverse complement strand
CACTACATCGCCGACGCGAAGGGCATCGAGGTGCGGCTCGAACCAATCTGCGACATGCAGCTCAGCTATCAGGGCGGCTTCTCACTCGTAAAGCCGTACGGCGGCGAAGAGGGATCTGGTTACGGGCACGGGGACGGACGCGCCGATGGCCCCAGGCTTTCGGGCGCCGTTCAGTGGGCGAACCATCCGCGACGACGGAGCGATGGACGCATGTTGCCCAACGCCGGGGGTGTTGTGACCACGCAGGACGGGGCAACAGTCACGTTTCTCCTGCAGGGGCGGACGGTGTTCGGCGAGAACGCAAAAGGGGAGCGCGTAGGCGGACAGAACATCGTCATGTGGTTCGAGGCCGATGACGAGCGTTACACCTGGCTCAACGACGCGATGTGCGTCGTCGAGGGAGTCATCATGGCCGACCTGGGCGTGATCCGCTTCCGCGTGTTCGAGTGCGTGAACGACTTCATCGCGGAGTCCTGAGGCTGAGCGCGGGTTCGGCAGGCTTTCTAGCGGCCGCCCACCAGGCACCGGTGGCGATGAGTCTTAGCTCAGCTTGCCAGCCGGAGCCAGCCGCGCTCGTCCTGAACGAGCCGAGCTGTTACCACTTCCGCGTGCTTGACCCCCCTCCGGGCTACACGCCTTGTCGTCGTCCGCGCATGTCGTAAGGTGCCGGGATGACCGAGATACTGCTGTTTCATCACGCACAGGGACAGACACACGTCTAACGTTGACAGCGATCCGATCCAGGCGCGCGATGCAATCGACGGCACGATCGAGCAGGCCGGTCGCATGAACCGCTTTTCTCGGCAGACGGCTCGACGACCCGCGCGTCACGGTTGGCGCGCTGAGCCCTGAGGCGATCTATTCGAGCGCCTCTGGCGTGCGGCACGCCGGTGGCGAAGGTCCTCCTCCCACAGTGATGCGTGGATCTTCACCGCCGCCATCGTGCCTTCCGCCGCGGCAACAACGACCATCTGCTCGCCCGTCGACGCGTCGCCCGCGACGTACACGCCTGGGACCCGCGTCGACTGGTGATCCTCGGTCTTCACGACACCCGCGGGGGTGAGCTCGCAACCGAGCTCCTCGGCGAGCCCGCACTGCTCCCGCTGGCCGGTCGCGAGGAAGAGGCCTGTCCGGCGTAGCGGTCTCCCGGTCGCGAACTCCACTCGGTCGAGCTGTCCGTCGCGTCCCGTGAAGCGCGCGATCCTCTCCGTCCGTACCGCGATACCCTGCGCCTCGAGGCGTTCACGGTCGCGGGCCGCGACGGTGTGGCCATCGGTCAAGAGGACAACGTCGTCGGTCCACGCGAGTATCGCCAGCGCCGCTTCTCGTCCCGCCGTCCCGTGTCCGTACACTCCGACCGGTTTGCCCGCGTATTCGTACGCGTCGCAGTGAGGGCAGTGGTGCACGCTCCGGCCGAACAGCTCCGCGATCCCGGCGATCTTCGGGACCACATCGGTGACGCCTGTGGCCAGAAGGACGCGGCGCGCCTCGACGGTCGCGCCGTCCTCCGTCCGAACCTTGAATGTGCCGCGCGCACCGGTGATCTCCGCCACGCGACCGGCCCGGAGCTCGACCGTCGGGTATTGCTCGATGTCGGCTCGAGCCGCGCGCAGCAGGTCCGCCGGCCCGATGCCGTCCCTGCTGAGAAAGCCGTGCAGAGCCAGGGCCTTACGGTTCCGCTGATCCCCGGCGTCGATCACGACGACGCGCCGACAGCACCGCCCGAGCATGACCGCCGCGGACAGGCCAGCCGGCCCACCGCCCACGATCGCGACGTCGACGCGTTCCACGATGCTGCTGTGGCACCCGGCATGCCACCCCGCGAGGATCAGCTGGCTGTGATTCCTGGACAGGTCGTTGACACCCAAGCCGGGCGCAGATGTTTTGGACCGCGGCCATCAACGGATACATGAGCAGCGCGGTCCACAGGGTTTGGAGGCCGAGCGTGGCGCCCGCCACGGCGTACGTCCCGATGCCGCTGGGATCGTCGTCCGACGCGCCGGTGATGAAGCCCGGGCCGAGGATCTTCCCCGCCTTCTTGAGCGGGTTGCGCTCCCTCGCGATCTTGGATGCCGTTCCCGCCGTCGCCCCCGCGGGATCGGAGTGCGGGATGATGCCCCGACTACGCCTTCGATCGTCCGTCATCGGTCAATTCTCCGACTGCGGTCCTCTTTGGCGGCGACGCCTGGCTTCCCGGACCCTAGCCGTATGGGTGACGTAGGCAGCACGAGCAGGTGCGCTGTCGCAGCCGTGGATGCGGCGACTCGTGTATCGCGGCGTCCTTAGCGGGTCGGTCCGTTCTCGGCGATCGGCAGTGCGAGCACGAAGACGCTCCCGGCGTCGCTGCTCGACTCCAACCACAACCGGCCGTGATGCTCCTCGGCGATCCGCCGGCTGATGTGCAGGCCGAGGCCCGTACCGGCGATGTCCCGCGTCCGCGAGGCCCGATAGAACGGAGCGAAGATCCGGTCGCGCTCGTCATCCGGCACCCCGACGCCGCGGTCGCTCACCCGGATCTGCGCTTCGTTCCCGACAACGCCGAGCGAGACGTCGATGGGCGAGCCTGGCGCGCTGAACTTGCGGGCGTTGTCCAGGAGGTTGCCAAGGATCTGCGCGATCCGGTCGGGATCGCCCCGGACGAGTGCGGACGCTGGCGCCGGGAAGGTGATCCGGGGAGGGTCCTCGTGCTCGAGCAGGCCGATCGTGTGCGCAGTGGCGATGCCGAGATCGAAGGCGACTAGCTCCAGGCTGAGCGCGCCGACGCTGACGCGGGCGTGATCGAGTAGGTCGCTGACCAGCCGGTTCATCCGCTTGGTCTGCTCGAGGATCCGGTCCACCGAGTCGGCCGCGCGGAGAGGATCCTTGGTGAGGAAGCGCTTGACGAGCTGGGCCTGACCGTTGATTGAGGTCAGCGGTGTGCGGAGCTCGTGGACCGCGACGGACAGGAAGTCGGCGACGCCCCACTGCGTGGAATCGCATCTCGGCCTTGCCAGCCCCCATCGCGGCGCAGCTCGGCGGGGTCGCCGCCAACCCGCAGGCGCTCATGGATCCAGCCTCCCAGCAGGCCATGGCGGCGCAGCTCGCGACGCTCGGCCCCCAGGCCGCGGCGGTCGCGACGCAGCTCACCTCGATTGTGCGGGATGCGGTCGCGGCCGCGGTCACGGAAGTGTTCCTCATCGGCTCCGTGCTCATCGCGGTCGCTTTCGTGACCTCGTTCTTCCTTCGCGAGATCCCGCTTCGGACGACGCGTCACTCGGTGTCGGAGGAGCTGGGCATCGAACTCGGGGCGGGTATTGGGCCGGAGCTCCAAGCCGAACTTGTCCTCGAGGCGACCGGCATGGCCCCAATGCCCACGGTGGGCAATCCCTCAGCCCGGTAGCTCGATCGCGGTCAGCCGGTCGTCCTCACCCGCGACCGTGACGCTGCCCGAGCTCGCCTGGCGGGAGGCAGCTGGATGCGGACCGGTCCGAGCTCGCCCGCTGACGTCGCCCCGTTCGCCCAACGGCCAAGCGCGAGCAGCGCCGGCCGTAGCGCGTCGCCGCGAGCGTCGGATCCACCGGCGCTCACGAGGCCACCGCGCCACGCTGACAGCGATGGTCCACCTCGGAACGCGACAAGGGCTCGCGATGCCGCGGAGGGTCGTCTCCCGCGCGTACTTCGACGAGGTAGATCCCGGCGAGGGCGGTCGAGCCGAACGAGCTCATGTTAGGAGCCGCTCGCATCGGCGGTCACGTCGAATTCGTGGATCCTCCGGCTGGCGGTTGCTCGAGATTGTTCGGTCCAGAGGCCAGGGCCACATCGGCGGTGGGGAAGATGAGCGAGCGCACGGTGACCGGAAGCACGCCGTGTATGCCGATCGGGCGACCAACATCCACGTAATCGAGCTCACCGACATCGATGCCATCCGCCACGACGAGCGGCATGTGCATGCCGAGCTCATGCGTCAGGAGGCGACCGAGGGCGCGCGCGACGTCGGTGTCGAGGAGGATGACGAGCGGCCCGCCCGCCGGGTCGTCGCGGTCCGCAACGAGGTCGCGGATCGCCGTGCCCAACCGAAGAAGCGCCTCGTGCGAGACCGGGCCCTCCAGCACAAGCGCGAGCGCAACGTCGTCGCCGATCACCGAGCGGTCGAAGCGCGCGAGCGCCTCTTCGGTCGCGACGTGCGGCGTGCCGTCGCTGAGGTCGATCCTCACCGGGATGACCGTGAGGCCGCGGACCGGCAGGACGTCACTGCGTGTCAGGTAGGTCGTCTGTCCGCTCGCCTGTACCGTGTACTCGCTCGCGCCGATCACGGTCGCACGGATCCGCTCGGTCGCGGGGCGGAGCGTGCCGGCGGGAAAGAGCTCCGCGATGCCGCTCCGCACGGCCTTTCCGATGAGCGGACCGAGATCGCCGTAGCCGCGTCCTTCGAGGCCATAGACGTACTCGGCCACCCCGCCGGAGACGACGACCGCATTGATCGCATCGAGCGTCTCCGGGGGGAGCGGCGCGGTCACGAGCAGCTCCGCGGTCAGTCCGCTCGGCGTTCCGCCAAGAAGCGTTGACTTCAGGACCTCCCACATCAGGGCAGCGCAACGTCGACGGACCGCGAGTGGAATGAGCGTCCCGACGTGAGGCGCGACCAATCCGGCGGCGCGTAGGTACGCAGCACCAGGCTCGTCGATACGGGTCGCGCGCCCGTCCTCGGCCACGCAGATGAGACGCGCCCCCACGCTCACTGCCGCGACTTGCCGGATCACGCCGCGTGAAATGCGCGCGACCTTTGCGGTCCCGCCGCCGATGTCCAGGTGGAGCACGGTCGCGTCGCTCTCCGCGGAGAGCGCGACTGCCCCGCTGCCGTGTGCGGCGAGGATCGCCTCGTGGTTCGGGCCGGCGGATGCGCAGACGAACCGGCCACCCTCCCGCGCGAAGCGTTCGACGATCGGCCGGGCGTTCTCCCGCTTGAGCGCCTCTCCCGTAATGAGCACTGCGCCGGTGTCGATCTCGTCGGCGCGGAGCTTGGCGTCGCGGTAGCCCTGCTCGACCAGGCCGAGGACACCGTCGGCATCGATGGTGCCGTCCTTGCGATACGGCGTGAGCGAGATGGCTGAGCGGTGGATGACCTCCCGCTCGGTCACCACCCAGCGGGCAGAGAGCGCGGCGCCTTGACGCCGTAGCCCCAGGCGAGCGAACACGAGGTGCGTCGTTGCGGACCCGATGTCGATCCCAACGCTTCTGAGCGCGATGTGCTCCAGGCCTTCGACGTCGACCCGTTCGCCGGGTCCGTTGTCATCGTCATCGTCGTGGTCGTCGGCGTACTGGCTCCCGGTCCCATTGGAGAATGACCCCGACGATGGTCGTGCCGATCCCACCGCTAGGAGGTCTCGCCGGGCGACCACTGCCACCTGGGTTCGCGGTACGCGCGCTCAGGCATGAGCGAGGTGAGTCCCCGTTTCCCCAGCTCTTCTTCGAAGGTCTGCCGCACAAAGGGATCCTCGTCGGTGTACTCGATCTGGTCCTTTGCGCGGTCCTCGATCCGTTCGGCGTAGCCGCCGAAGTGACGCGGCGGGTGCAGCGCGAGGTACCGCGCGGGTGTCCCGCCCGCGTTGAAGTGCTGGTGGAACCACCGGTTCGGCGGAACGAGGAGGCTACCCTCCTGCCAGGGGATGACGATCTTTTCCTGACCCTCCTCCCACATGACCGAATAGCCCTCACCGGCTGGGATGACGATGATCCGCCCCGGACCATGCCGGTGAGCTTTCTTGTAGAGCCGCGAGTCGAAGACGGACATGTGGCAGGTGAGCTCCGATCCAGGGAAGCGGATCCGGACCGACGTCCCTCCCGCCCCGCGGCCGTAGTTCTCCTCGACCCGATCCCAGGCGCCCATGTCGGGGAAGAAATTCCCGCTCCAGTAGGTGCGCATGCGGACGGTCTGGTCATGCCCGGGCGCAGCCCTCACTGTTTGACTCGCCTCTGAGTAGAACTCGGCGCCGTAGAGGACGTCCGGCCGGTCAAAGGTCTGGAAGAAGAACTCGGGCTCGGGCACCGCGCACATCGCGAGCGGGAGGTAGCTGTAGTGCAGGAGCCGCACCGGCGCGCCGCCGCTGAGGTTCGCGAACGAGCGTTGTGCGTAGCGCGGCACTACGAACAGGCTGTGTGGCTGCCACTCGAAGACCTTCTTCGCTCCATTGCCCGACCACACCGTCGTTGCGCCGTGACCGGAAAGCACGTAGACAAGCTCATCGACCGCGATGGACATTGCCGGAAGCGTCCCGCCGGGAGCGATCTCGGTGATCCGTCCCTCGCAGATGCCCTCCTGTCCGGCCAGCTCGATGAACGCCGACATGCAGCGTCGCTCCTCCCACCAGCCGAGCTCGACCGTCCGGAGGTCGGGGACGTGGTGTCCACGGTGGATCGGGATCCCGATCGACTCCGCCCAGCGGTCCCAGGGGAGCGGGATCCCGGCGAAATCGAAAACCTGCGGTGCCTTCCCCGTATCGGCCTTGGTCATGTGTGGACTCCTCACGATGGCCTTCGCTGGAACGGTACCCTCCCTGATGAGCTGCCGCGGGCGCCTCCCGTGCGTTGCCGCCCGCCGCACGCAGCACCCACCATGAAAGCCGTCAGCCGTTGACCGGCAACCCTTTCCGACGTGTGTTCGCGGCGAACGCGTACCGGAAGCTCGGCGTCCACGGCGCCGCGGCCGCGGTGCACGCGCACCGGGACGTGCACTTCTCTTGCGGAACCCGCGTCGATTTCGGACCCATCCGCGAGCGCCTCAAGGCGAGCCGCTCGACATCGACTTGCCCCATGACCGCTTCCTTGAAAGAAGTCTGACTCACAGGGCGACCTAGCGACGGACACATTGGCGATCGCCGCGCCGGCTGCGGGAGCATCCGCAAGGGGTATCGCTGAAACCTTGCGCGCGACCAGCTGTCCTACACCGCGCGAAACCCTGCGGAGTGCACGAGCTCCATTGCGCGCCGGGCGGCCTCACGATCGCCCCGTTCGACCTTCGGCAAGAGGGCCATCGCCTCGTCGCGTGTCAGTTGGAGCCCGGCCCCGCCGACGTGCTGACGCTCCGCCCAGGCGACGTCGGCGACCAGGTCGATTAACGCTCGGCTGACCACTTCGCGATCCACCCGCGGCTTGAGTTGTGACTGCACGCGGACTCACATCGCAGTACGCGTGCCCCGCCTCGCGAAAGCGGACATTCGTTAGCAAGACGTGTCCTGGCGTCGTTGATGGAGTAGAGGCTGTGTGATGGACGCCGCCGGCTCGAACCTCGTGATGCTCAACCGGCGCGAGGGATCGACCGAGCGGACCTGACCGTCGGCGGTCAGCGCTCGGACTGGCTCCGGCTCGCATCGTGATCCTGGAGCTCGCGCTCGAGGCGGATCTCCTCTGGACGGTCTTGCCGTGGTGCCGGCAGTGCTGCCACCGGCAGCGGTGCTTCGGCTGCCACAGGATCGCGAGGCCGAGGGCTTCGATCCCCAGGAGCTCCCCGAGTAGCTGGGCGCTGAGCTGGGCGGGCTGCATGGTCGCC
>DATCOD010000074.1:0-1763 GCA_036564905.1 Candidatus Limnocylindria bacterium | reverse complement strand
GGCCGAGTTCGTGAAGCTCCTCGGGACCAAGGCTGGGTCGTTCAAGCCCGGCGATGGCCTGGCTGAAGGCGTGAAGATGGGTCCCCTCGTGGACGCGTCCCAGCTCCAGAAGGTCCGCGCGAAGATCGCGGACGGAAAGCGGGAGGGCGCCCGGCTCGTCCTCGACGGCACCGACGCGGGCATCGACGGCGGCTACTTCGTCGCGCCGACGATCTTCACCGAGGTCGATCCGCGGATGAGCGTCGCCCAGGAAGAGATCTTCGGACCGGTGGTGAGCATCATCGCGGCGGACGATCTCGAGTCGGCGCTCGCGAAGGCGAACGCGATCGGGTACGGCCTGAGCTCGTCCATCTACACGCGCGACCTCCACTCGGCGTTCCGCTACGCGGAGGTCTCCGAGGTAGGAATGCTCCATATCAACGCACCAACCCTCGGAGGCGAGGCGCACGTGCCCTTTGGTGGGGTGAAAGACTCCGGCTTCGGCGATCGCGAGTGCGGCACGGCGGCGTTCGATTTCTTCAGCGAGCAAAAAGTGGTGTACGTCGGCTACTAGGAGGCCTTCACTCCCGCGACGAGCTTCGCGACCGCCTCCTTCGCGTCCCCGAACAGCATCTGCGTCTTCGGGTCGAGGTAGAGGTCGTTGTCGATGCCGGCGAAGCCCGGCTTCATGCTCCGTTTGATGACGATGATCTGCTGGGCCTTGTCCACGTCGAGGATCGGCATCCCGTAGATCGGGCTGCCCTTCGTGCTCCGCGCGGCGGGATTCGTCACATCGTTCGCGCCGATCACGAGCGCGACGTCGGCGCGCGGGAACTCCGGGTTCACGGCGTCCATGTCCATGAGCTTCTCGTACGGCACGTTCGCCTCGGCGAGCAGCACGTTCATGTGTCCCGGCATCCGCCCGGCCACCGGGTGGATCGCGTACACGACGTTCACCCCGCGCGACTCGAGCAGGTCCGCGAGCTCGCGCACGTTGTGCTGCGCCTGCGCCACGGCGAGGCCGTAGCCCGGGACGATGATCACATTGCGCGCGTACGCGAGCAGGGTCGCGGCGTCCTCGGCGGTCGTGGAGCGCACCGTCCGGCCGTCGTCCGCGCGCATCGCGCCGCCGGTCTCCGCGCCGGCCGCCGGCGCCGCGCCGAACGCGCCGAACAGGACGTTCGCGATCGAGCGGTTCATCGCCTTGGACATCAGCCGGGTGAGGATCGTGCCCGAAGCGCCGACGAGCGTCCCGGCGACGATGAGCAGCTGATTCCCGAGGACGAAGCCCGCGGCGGCGACCGCGAGGCCGGTGAATGCGTTCAACAGCGAGATCACCACCGGCATGTCCGCGCCGCCGATCGGCATGACGAGCGCGACGCCGAACAGGAGCGCGAGGATCGCGACGCCGGCCATGACCGCGAGCTGTGGCACGACGACCAGATTCGCGACCGACGCGGTCAACAGGATCGACAGGACGATCATCCCGCCGAACAGCACGCTCGTCACGATCTGCTGGCCGCCGTACTTGAACGCCTTGGGCGTGATCAGCCCCTGGAGCTTGCCGAAGGCGATCGCGCTGCCCGAGAACGAGACCGCGCCGATCATGAGGCCGAGCATCGAGCTGATCGTCTCGCCGGCCGTGGCACTCGACCCGTTGAGTCCGCGGGTGAGCTCCAAGATCGACACGAGCGCGGCCGCGCCGCCGCCCGCCCCATTGAACAGCGCGATCATCTGGGGCATCGCGGTCATCTTCACCACGCGCGCGCCGTAGAAGCCGGCCG